>JANLSJ010000040.1:0-10506 GCA_031362355.1 Sphingomonas sp. | reverse complement strand
GGCGTCAAAGCGCGCGATCCCGCATTTTACCTATGTCGACGAAATCGACGTCACCGAACTTGAGGATATGCGCGGTGACCTCAATGCCAATCGCGGCGACCGCCCCAAACTAACCCTGCTCCCGCTGATGATCGTCGCGATTTGCAAGGCCATCCCCGCCTTCCCGATGATCAACGCCCGTTATGACGACGAAGCTGGCATTGTTACCCGCTATGGCGCCGTCCACCTCGGCATGGCGGCGCAGACTGACGCAGGACTCATGGTGCCCGTCATCCGTGACGCACAGGCGATGAACGTGTGGCAACTGGCACGCGAGATCACCCGACTCGCCGAGGCTGCGCGCACCGGCAAGGCCAAGTCCGACGAACTGTCGGGCAGCACGCTGACGATCACCTCGCTCGGCCCCCTTGGCGGGATTGCGACGACGCCGGTCATCAACCGCCCCGAAGTCGCAATCATCGGCCCCAACAAGATCGTCGAACGGCCCATATTCCGCGGCGACGACGTTGTCCGCGCCAAACTCATGAACATGTCAATCAGTTGCGACCACCGCGTCGTCGACGGCCATGACGCGGCGAGTTTCGTGCAGGAGCTCAAACGCTATCTCGAGACGCCAGTCCTGCTTTTCGCCGACTAACGCCCCCGCATCACCAGCACGGGCCATTCACCCGGCTCCTGCGAGACCAGCCGCATCCCCTGTCGTTTGTAAGCCCGCGTCACCGCAGCCGCCTGTGTATCGAGCAATCCGGCAAGGATCAGCGTGCCGCCATGCGCAACACTTGCGGATATCATCGCGGCCATGTCGATCAGCGGCTGGGCAAGAATATTGGCAATCACCAGATCATAAGGCGCGCGGGCGACCAGATCGCGGTGCGCCAGCCCGTCCGCGACCACCACTTGCAACCCCCGCACGCCGTTCAACAAAGCATTTTCACGCACCACATCAATCGAAATCGGGTCAATATCGGACGCCATCGCCCGCGCGACCGGCCACAACCGCATCGCCGCAAAGGCCAGCAATCCCGTCCCCGTGCCGACATCGATGATGTTGCGAAACACCTTGCCCTGCCGCTTCAGCGCATCAAGCGCGACGAGGCAGCCATATGTGGTCGCATGTTGCCCCGTCCCGAACGCCAGCCCCGCCGGGATGACGAAATCCACCGTCCCCGCCACCGACGGATGATCGGGCGTCCGCACGTAGAATCGACCTGCCCACAACGGCTCCAGCCCCGACTGGCTCATCGTCACCCAATCCTCGGGCGGCAGTGGTTTCGCGCGCGGTTCCTTCTCGCGCGCGCTTGGCACCAGCCGTGCGACCATCCGCAGCACGTCGCGCGACGGCTTGCCTTCGAAATAGGCATCAAGCTGCCACCGGTCAGGCTGGTCCGGATTGGGTTCGCTGACCGTCAGCACGGCGTTTTCGACGTCGGCATCCTGAACAGCTTCCGCCTCTGCGCGCGTGCACGGCAGCGTGAGTTTCCAGCTTTCGGTCATTGCGCCCGCTCCTTGGCCAGCCGGTCATCGAGCCGCTTGCGCATCGCGGTCACCAGCGTTCGGCAGCCGTCGCCATCGACAAGCGCCTTTGCCCCGCGCAGCCGCTGGAAAAGATCGCTCATGCCGGGATGCGGCGTCACCAGCACATCGCATTTGAGCGCTGCAACACGATCAAATGTCGCGCGGAACGGCGCAACCCGTTCGGGATGGTCGGTGAAGCGATACTTGTCGGCAGCCACCGGGGTCATGCTGTCGACATAGGCAAAGTTCAAGCATGTCGCGCCCTCGCAACTCCGCCACGTCCAGCTTGTCCCGCCGCTGGTGTGGCCGGGCGTGGCGTGCGGGATCAACGACATCACGCGCGTCGGCTCGCCAGTGATGATCATGCCCGGTTCGGGGTCATAGGTCAGGATGCTATCAACGGACACCGGTCGCATATCGGGATGGAGACCGAATTGCGGATCGTCGGCGTCCGTCTTTCCGCTTTCGACCGCCGTTCGCGCGGCGGCGCTGGCCAGCAATTTCGCGCCCGTCGCCGCTTTCAGCGCCGCAAAACCGCCCATATGATCGAGATGCTCATGGCTCCCGACGATGAACTTTATGTCGCGCGGGTTGAAGCCGAGTGTCCGGATATTGGCGAGGATCGATGGCGCCGCCTCGTCGGTCGCACCGTCGATCAGGACATGGCCCTTGGGCGAAGTCACCAGCAAAACCGAAATTCCGCATGTGCCGACATAATAAGTGTTGCCATGAATGCGTGCAGGCGGCGCGGCGTCGCTCCACCCGTCACGGCCCATGCAGGCCTTGGCCAAGGTTTCGCCTTGCGCGCGGGGATCGCTCGATACCGCACCCTGTTTGATGGGCACGCAGGCTGTTAGCGCCAGTGCGGCCAGAATGAAGGCCTTAGCGCACATAACTCGCCCCATTCACGTCAAGCACCGCTCCGGTCATCGAGGGTGGTGCCTTCAACGCCGCAAACGCTGCAATCTCCGCCACTTCTTCGGGATCGGCAACCTTGCCCAATGGAATATCCGCCAGCAATTTGTCGCCGCCCCGGCTGCTCAGATAATCCTCTGCCATGCCGGTCATCGTGAACCCCGGGCAGATCGCAAAGGCGTAAATCCCTTGCGCGGCATAAGCGCGGGCGATGGTTTTGGTCATCGCGACCATCCCGGCTTTGGATGCCGCATAATGCCAGTGCGCAGGGCTGTCGCCGCGATGCGCCGCGCGGCTGGCGATGTTGACGATGCGACCACCACCCATTGCCTGGAAATGCTGCACGGAAAAGCGGCACAGCTCGGCGCTCGCGGTCAGGTTGATCTGCATCGTCCGGTTCCACGATGCGAGCCAGTCGGCATCAGTCATGTCGATCGGTGCCGCTTCGAACACCCCGGCATTGTTGATCAGGACGTCTACGTGCCCGTCAAACATGTCGAGCGCTTGATCCCACAGCCGTTTTGGCGATGCCGGGTCGGCAAAATCAAATCGATTACTGCCGATGGCCCAAACCTTAACGTCTTCACGGTCAAGTCTTTCGGCAATCGCTTTGCCGATCCCGCGTGTCCCGCCGGTAAGGAGGATGTGTTTCATCGCAGCGCCCCTAACGCGCCGCGCACGATCACGCTACGAGTTTGACATAGTCCCCGGCGGCATCCTGCAACGACGCCAGCTTGCGGTTCACACTATCGAATCCATTCTCGAGGCTGTCGATCTCGGTCGCCACTTCTTCGGTATCGGCGCGGATCGCGGCAATCGTGGTCGACATGGTGTCCGCCGCAAGCGCGGTTTCGTCGACCGCGGCAGTGATCATCGTCACGGTCTGCGCCTGAATTTCCATCGCTTCGCGGATGCGGTGCGCGCTCGCTTGAACCTCGGCGACAGTGTCGCGGATCGAGCCATTGCTTTCGACGGCTGATTTGGTCGCAGACTGAATCGCAGCGATCTTGGCGGCAATATCATCGGTCGCGCGCGCCGTCTGGTTGGCGAGGCTCTTCACTTCCTGTGCGACAACAGCAAAGCCACGCCCTGCATCACCGGCACGGGCGGCTTCGATGGTGGCATTCAGCGCCAGTAAATTCGTCTGCCCCGCAACATCACGGATCAGGCCGAGGATCGATTCAATCGACTTCGCCGTATCGGATAATGCCTGCGACACTTTAACGGCTTCTCCGGCTTGCTGCGATGCGCGTGTGGCCACTTCGGCGGCAAGGTCAACTTCGGTGCGCGCGTCTTCAATCGCCCGGATCAATCCGGCTGCCGTGTAAGCAGCATCGCGCATGGCCGTTGCAGATTGCTCGGCGGCGGCGGCGACTTCGGATGCTTTGCCCAGCATCCCGCGTGTCGCCAGCGAGGCATTGCCGGCCTGATGCTGCAATTGCGTGCCAAGGTCGGAAGCGCTGGTCACTTCGGTGCCGATCCGCTCTCGAAACAGGTCTGCGCGCTCGCCGCGTTCTTTGGCAACTTCCAACGCTTTCAATCCATTGATCGTCGCTGACATGATTTCGGCTTCGAGCATCGCGAGGCGGAACACCGCGCGACCGGCATGTTTCATGCCCTCGCGGTCATCACCATAGAAATCGCGAACGACGCGGATCGTCATCTGGTGCCCGGCTTCAAAAGCCGACAAAATGAGCGCAATCGGATCGCCCGCCATATAAGAGAGGCGCGCATGGTCCCGCGCCAGATCAGCCCATGCCTGATCGGTCGGTGCAGAATATTTTGTTGTTGTATAGGCAATGCCGCCCTTGGTGACGGCCTCCAGATCACGACCGTCAAGTTTCGTCGCGACGCCCCCACACGCATTATAATGTGTCCAGAATGCTTGCGTGATTTCAGGTTCACGTCCGGCGATGGCTTTGAGCACGGCGGCGCAATCCGATGTCAGTTCGCCATCGATATCGAAATAGCGAATGCGGTCCGCAACAAGGATGCGAAGTGTGTCGCTGTGCTTGCCCGTTTCAAAGGCGCGGACGGCTTCGTTTGGAGAGGTGCTCATCGACGTATCGTTCCTGTCGCGTTCGAGTGCGTGCGCCGGTGATACCGCCCGACTGGTAAACAGACCGTTAGCCATTCGCGCGCGCCTTCTTTGTTGCATCGCCGCACGGCGGGGCTAAGGACAGCACAACAATCCGGGAACTATTGATGACGCCTACGCGCACGCGGCCCACCTCGCCGCATCTGACTGTTTATAAATGGGGGCCGCACATGCTGGTCTCGATCCTGCACCGCATGATGGGGATTGGCTTGGCGACGGCGGGCGTGCTCGGTTTCGTCTGGTGGCTGGTTGCTTTGGCGAGCGGTAAGGAAGCTTATGCAACGTTCCTCGACTGGGCGACTTGGTGGCCGGGCTATGTCGTCGCAATCGGCCTCTCGTTCGCGTTCTTTCTCCACATGGGCAATGGCATTCGCCATTTCGTGCTTGATACCGGCGCGGGTTACGAACTGAAGGGCAATCGGATTGGCGCAATGGTCGTCATTGCGGGGGCGGTCATTCTCACATCACTGATGTGGCTCTACATTTTTGCGAAGGGCTTGTGATGCGCGGCGGTTCAGAACTCGGTCGCGTGCGCGGCCTCGGCTCGGCCAAGGAAGGCGCGCACCATTGGTGGCACCAGCGTGTCACCGCGTTCGGCAATCTCTTCCTGATCCTGTGGCTGATTTTCTCGCTGCTCCGCTTGCCCGATCTCGGTTTTGAAACGGTGCGCGGGTGGCTGCAATCGCCGATTGTTGCGGTGCCGATGGCGCTGATCGTCATCAACACCTTCTGGCACATGAAAATGGGGCTTCAGGTTGTGATCGAAGATTACATCCACGGGGCCAGCCGCATTGTTTCCATGGCAATCCTCCATATCTGGACATTCGGGGCCGGTGGCCTCGCGCTATTTTCTATCCTGAAAGTCGCACTCACAGGGACGCCCGCGTGACTGAATCCTACAAGATTATCGACCATAGCTATGATGCCGTTGTTGTTGGCGCGGGCGGTTCCGGCCTGCGCGCCGTGATGGGCGCCGCCGAAGCAGGCCTGAAAACCGCGTGCATCACCAAAGTCTTTCCCACGCGCAGCCACACGGTTGCCGCACAGGGCGGGATCGCGGCGTCACTCGGCAATATGGGCCCCGATCACTGGACGTGGCACATGTATGACACAGTCAAGGGCAGCGACTGGCTCGGCGATCAGGACGCGATCGAATATCTCGTCCGTGAAGCCCCGCAAGCGGTCTACGAACTCGAACATGCAGGTGTCCCGTTCAGCCGCACCGACGAAGGTAAAATCTATCAGCGCCCGTTCGGCGGCATGATGCAGAACATGGGCGAAGGTCCGCCTGCCCAGCGCACCTGCGCGGCGGCTGATCGCACCGGCCATGCCATGCTCCACGCGCTGTATCAGCAGTCCCTGAAATATGACGCCGATTTCTATATTGAATATTTCGCGCTTGATCTCATCATGGAAGATGGAGCCTGTCGCGGCGTCATCGCCATGTGCATGGAGGATGGCAGCATCCACCGCTTCCGCAGCCACTCTGTGGTCCTCGCGACCGGCGGCTATGGCAAATGCTGGTTCACCGCCACCAGCGCGCACACGTGCACCGGCGACGGCGGCGGCATGGTGCTGCGCGCAGGGCTGCCGCTCCAGGACATGGAATTCGTCCAGTTCCACCCGACCGGCATTTACGGCGCGGGCGTCCTCATCACCGAAGGCGCGCGCGGCGAAGGCGGCTACCTGACCAACAGCGAAGGCGAGCGCTTTATGGAACGCTATGCCCCCTCAGCGAAAGACCTCGCCAGCCGCGACGTCGTCAGCCGATCAATGGCGCTCGAAATCCGAGAGGGGCGCGGCGTCGGCCCGAACAAGGACCATATCTTCCTCCACCTCGATCACATCGCCCCCGAAGTGCTGCACGAGCGGCTTCCGGGGATTACCGAGACCGGCAAGATTTTCGCCGGCGTCGACCTCACCCGCCAGCCGCTCCCCGTCACCCCGACGGTCCATTACAACATGGGCGGAATCCCGTGCAATTTCCACGGCGAAGTCGTGACGCTGAAGGACGGTAACCCCGACGCCGTCGTCCCCGGCCTGTTCGCGATTGGCGAAGCGGCCTGCGTCAGCGTCCACGGCGCAAACCGCCTCGGCTCGAACAGCCTGATCGATCTCGTCGTTTTCGGCCGCGCGACCGGCAAGCGCCTCGCCGAACTGATCGTGCCCGGCACGGCGCACAAGCCGCTGCCCAAGGGGTCCGAGGAAATGGCGCTCGGTCGCGTCGACAAGTTCCGCAACGCTAAGGGCAGCTCGACGACGTCCGAAATCCGCCTCGACATGCAGCGCACGATGACTGCGCACGCCGCCGTCTTCCGCGACACCGCGCTGCTGGCTGAGGGCGTGAAGAAGATCGACAAGGTTGCCGCGCGCATCGCCGATGTCTCGGTCAGCGACCGCAGCCTGATCTGGAACACCGACCTGATCGAGACGCTCGAACTGGACAACATGCTCCCGCAAGCGGTCGTGACGGTCCACGCCGCCAACAACCGCCACGAATCCCGCGGCGCCCACGCCCACGAGGATTTCCCCAACCGCGATGACAAGGGGTGGATGAAACACACGCTGCTCTGGCGCGATGCAAAAGGCGTGAAGATCGATTACCGCCCGGTGCATGAATATACGCTCACCGACGAGATCGAGTATATCAAGCCGAAGGCGCGGGTGTATTGAGTTTTTGACAATGGATCGCCATTATCGAAAATAAGGTAACTAGGGTAGACGCTTTTGGCAGAGTCGCGAACATTGAACGTAAAGCGGCGGACGCGGGCCAGCGCGTCGTCGATTCCAGTTGTCAGAGACCCTACTTTTTCTCGAGCGACTGTCGACAAAACAGTCGTCGTTCCATTGGGGCGTGATATCGAGGTGTGCTGTTTGCAAATTGGTCCAATTCTTGAAAACGTCAACGATCACGGCGAACAAGAATCGATATCGCTGCAGCCTTCATACAACGAAGTCGCTCGTCTCAGGTTTCAATGGCCCGAAGCCACGAACTTGGCGATGCAAATTTTGCATTCGGGCGTGGAGGGTGGCCAACTCAACGCCGAAAAAATATCGCAAGCATTTTCTCAACTAGAAAAAGCAGAAGTTAGAAAAACGAAAAAGAACGATGCTAAACCAAATTGACTTAACCAATTTTGATCTGTCGGCAAATCTAGCTAATGACAGCGCTCCTGCTCAAAATATCACGAAGACCAGAGTGTTCCAAACCTCTGTGCCCGAAGAAATTTTGGCGCGTGACGGATACATCGTCTTATCCTCGACCCCGCCAAAATTACTTAATGCCTTTATCGATGCCGATCTCAGTACGTATCCTGATGTGCCAACAATGGTTCGCCTATCTCGTTTCGTTGACATGGGTAATAAAACCGATGAAGTAAATGCACTTCAACCCAATGTCTGGATAGACAGATTTCTTACGCGCGTAGGCGAGCTAAAAGAAATTGCACATGACGAGAATTTAAGATTTTCTCGGCTTTCGTGTCGGGCGGCCAGTAAATTTGTTGAGGGTCTTGGCTCTGCTGCGATGCCAAGCACTTTTCTCGTTGGAAACGGAAATTTGCGCATCGTTTGGGAAAATGAGCTTCATGAACAGGTTGCGCTGCAATTCATTGGGCTGAATCAAGTTCAGTATGTTTTTTTCCAACGTACTGACGGGCAGCTTGATCCCATCATGGGCACGAAAGGGGCGTCTAAAATACTTGGATTTATCGACAGGGTTGGTCTTCGGCACGTTATGCAGTGAACTTCAGACGTGGGGAGCAAACTAGCCAAGACAAAAAACGTCGTTCGTTATGTTGGTGGAGCACATTTCGATCCCAATACCCGCATGGTTGGCGGTAGCGCCTTTGATCGAAGCCCAAAAGACATCGACGGTCTCTCGTTCACACAATGCGGGATGTTAGCCAAGCAGCAAGCAAAGGACCAAAGCGAAATTCGTCGCATAATTGGCTCACGGATTGCGCTCGGAAAGACGGCCCGCTTTGCCGAACTAAACGTTGGTGAAGCAATAGTAGCTTTGTCTAATTTTGAACGTGCATTTTGGTTCCAGCCTGATCCGGTGCCTCAGGATGGCGAGCGATTGGAAAATCCAGCACATACGCTTCTGATCGGGTTACCTTTTAAGGGCGAGTCAGTTGGATCACTCAATTCGGAACTTGCCGGAGATCTGTTGAGGCGGTGCATACGCCGAACTTTCCCAGCAATTGCGGAAACGGCGTCGTAGTAACCCCGTCGCCCCGGGCTTGATCCGGGGTCCAGCGCCCTTCGCAACCGCCCACAGTAAATGCCAAACCCCGGCTCGGAGGCCGGGGTGACGGCGGGGGATGCAGCCTCTTCCCCTCCTTCGTGCCTTCGCGCCTTCGTGTGAATGTGCACACTCGCACGAAGGCAAGAAGAGCGCGCGCTCATCCGGCGGCGTGCTTTGGCGCTGTCCGACATTCCGTCAACACAGTTAACACCCCGTCCCCAATCGAGACTATTTTTCAATAGCTTATGCCCGAATCCCGCGCTAGTGAACATTTCGTTAGCGTTTCTATCCTGACGACGCTGACGCAGCCTGAGGGGGCGAGTAAATCATGCGTAAATCCATCACACGATTTTCGATCATTGCGGGCGCGCTGCTCGCGGGCACGTCGCCCGTCATGGCGGCCCAGATCACATACACGCTCACCGGCAACGGCTTCGCCTTACTCGGTAATTCGATTGTATCAGGCCCGTTCGCGTTTGTTGGCGGCGGTCAGAACACGCCTGACCTCGAAGCCGACCCCGATGTCACCATCTTCTTGATGGACAGCGTGACACTGGCGTTCGGCGGCTCGACTGTTTCAGCGATCAATCCAATGTATTTCATCCACAGCACAATTAGTGGAACGGCTGGTTTCGTTCAGGTGCGCCCCGGCCCTGCCGTTGGGTTCGTTGGTGGGGGTAACAGCATCGTCTTGAAGACCTATGATCCGGCAACCGAAATCGGACCGGTCTCAGTGACATTTGCCGGGTTCGACGCGACAATGGACACGACCGGTGGTGTTTTCCTGTGGCAGGGCACGCCGACCAACATGACTTTTCAGGCCGAACTGGACCCCAAAGTTGGAAATGCGGTGCCCGAACCCGCAACCTGGGGCATGATGCTCGCCGGATTCGGCATTGTCGGCGCGGCGATGCGTCGCAAACCCAAAGTCGCCGTTTCCTTCGGCTAAGCCTATCACCAGCGGCGGCGCCCGTTGCGCCGCCGCGTCGTTTGCGACATGGGCCGCGCTTCTCAAACGACGGACGCGCACGCCATGGACATCTTTGAACGCGCCAAAGCCCGCGCAGACGCCATCGCCCCTGCGCCCGCTGATACGCCCCTTGCCGCCGCCGCGACGGCGTTCGGTTTCGGTCTGCTTGTCATCTTTATCTTCCTCGCGCTCCAGTGGCTCGGTGCGCCCGATTGGCTGGCGTGGGCAGGTGCCGCAGCGGCCTATGCTGCGATTGCCTATGGCGATTGCCTGCTCGGCTGGAACCGGCACAAGGCCGAATATAAGGACGCGCTTGCCGATTTGAAGGCGGAGGGATCGCCGCGCTCGACGCATTAGAAGGCGATGATATTAAAGCAAAACCGCCGCCAGCAACGTATTCGCCCGCGCGCCGTCCCAGTCCATGCCGCCGACAATGCGCCACACTTCCTTGCCATTCGCGTCATAAAGTACTGTCGTCGGCAGCACGCCGCTTTCGAAGTCGAAACCGAGTTTGCCCGCTTCGTCGCGGTAAGGTTGCAGCATCGCGAACTGGCGCGGCACCCACCATTTGGCGATGGCAGCGACATCGTCAGTCTGGTTGACGACAACGACTTGAAGTTTGCCCGCACCACGCTTGGCAAGGCGGTCGAGCGAGGGCATTTCCTTCACGCACGGCCCACACCATGTCGCCCACAGGTTGACGAGCACCGGCTTGCCCTTGAACGCAGCCAGCGTTACCGGCTTTCCATCGGGCGTCGT
>JANLSJ010000009.1:0-61279 GCA_031362355.1 Sphingomonas sp. | reverse complement strand
ATTGAAACAAGGCTTTGAGACGCTGCGGATAGCTGTCGTCGAAGTTCTGAGAAACATGGAGGGCGTTATCATCGCCATTGTCGAAGCCTGTCAGGCGCGCGCCAAACCATATCTTCCCCCGAACGGGAAGGAATCATGATCACCTCGCTCCTGATCGCCAACCGGGGCGAAATCGCTTGCCGGATCATCCGCACGGCGCGTGCGATGGGCATTCGCACCGTCGCGGTTTATTCGGATGCCGATGCCAAGGCGCTGCATGTGCGGCAGGCGGATGAGGCGGTGCATATCGGGGCGTCGCCGGCGCGCGAGAGCTATCTGGTCGGCGAGAAGATCATCGCCGCTGCACTCAGCACCGGTGCGGAGGCAATCCATCCCGGCTATGGTTTCCTGTCCGAAAATGCCGAGTTCGCCCAAGGAGTGATCGACGCGGGCCTGATTTGGGTCGGCCCGCGCCCCGCCAGCATCACCGCGATGGGGCTGAAGGATGCGGCCAAGACATTGATGGCCGAGGCGGGCGTGCCCGTCACCCCCGGTTATCTGGGCGAGAACCAGGACGCGGCGTTCCTGAGCGAACGCGCTGCCGAGATCGGCTACCCGGTCCTCATCAAGGCGGTCGCGGGCGGGGGCGGCAAGGGGATGCGCAAGGTCGAGGACGCAGCCGACTTCACGCAAGCGCTTGCGTCGTGCCAGCGCGAGGCCAGCGCGTCGTTCGGCAACGCGCATGTGCTGATCGAGAAATATATCCAGCGCCCGCGCCATATCGAGGTGCAGGTGTTCGGCGACACGCACGGCAACATCGTCCACCTGTTCGAACGCGACTGCTCGCTCCAGCGCCGCCACCAGAAAGTGATCGAGGAAGCCCCCGCGCCGGGCATGGACGAGGCGACCCGCGAGCAGCTCTGTGCAGTCGCGGTTCTCGCGGCCAAGGCAGTCGACTATGTCGGCGCGGGCACCATCGAGTTCATCGCCGATGCGTCGGAAGGCCTGCGCGCCGACCGCATCTGGTTCATGGAAATGAACACGCGGTTGCAGGTCGAACATCCGGTGACCGAGGAAATCACCGGCGTCGATCTTGTCGAGTGGCAGATCCGCGTCGCCAGCGGCGAACCGCTGCCCAAACGGCAGGACGAATTGAGTATCGATGGCTGGGCCGTCGAGGCGCGCCTCTATGCCGAAGACCCGTTGAAGGGCTTTTTGCCGAGTACGGGGACGCTCGACTATTTCGAACTCGACGGCAGTGTCCGGATCGATACCGGCGTGCAGCAGGGCTCCGCGGTGACGCCGTTCTACGACCCGATGATCGCCAAGATGATTGCGCACGATACCGACCGAGAGGGCGCGATCCAGTCGCTGGCATGGGCGCTGAACGACAGCAAAATCTGGCCGGTAAAAAACAACGCCGCGTTCCTCATCAACGCGCTCGAACATCCCGACTTTGCCTCGGGCAACGTCGATACCGGCTTGCTGGCGCGCGATCTCGACGCATTGCTTCCGGACGAAGCGCCGGACCCAGACGATCTTGAGCAGGCGGCAGAGACTTTCACCCGGCAGTCGATGGCGGGCTTTCGTCTCAACCGGTCCAGAAATCACCGCGTCGTGCTGTCGGTCGATGGCTTAGCGACCGAGGTCGATGCGCCGATCCTCGATTATGTCGACTTGAAGCCTTTGGACGCGGGTTCGATGCCGCCGGAGGGATGGTTCCTGTCCGGCAACGGCCAGACATGGCGGGTCGAGCCGTTCCGTTCATCTGGCGGGGGCAACGCCCATGCAGGCGACGGCACCATCGTCTCCCCCATGCCCGGCCGGATCATCGCGGTCGAAGTCACTCAAGGCCAAGCCGTCACCAAGGGCCAGAAGCTCCTCACACTCGAAGCGATGAAGATGGAGCACAGCCTGACCGCGCCGTTCGACGGGGTGGTGGCGGAGCTGAATGCCGAGGTCGGCGCGCAGGTGCAGGTCGATGCGTTGCTCGTCCGTGTGGAGGAAACGAAATGATCCAAGTTCTTGTTCGTCGTGATGCCATCGGTGTCAGCGAAGTCAGTGATACGCCGACGCCGGAGATCGGCCCCGGCGAAATCCTGCTCGCGGTCGAGCAATTCGCGGTGACGGCGAACAATGTGACGTATGCCGCAATGGGTGAGGGGATGAAATATTGGGATTTCTTTCCGGCACCAGAGGGTTTCGGGATCGTGCCGGTTTGGGGGCATGCGCATGTTGCGGCGTCGAACGTCGAGGGGTTCGCTGTCGGCGAGCGGGTGTATGGTTACCTCCCGATGGCTTCGCATCTGGTCGTCGCGCCGGGTGCGGTGAAGCCGGGGAGCTTTGTTGATACCGCGCCGCATCGCCAGCATCTCGCCGCGGTTTATAACCAGTATCGGCGATTGGCGGCGGACCCTGGGCATCATGCGGACCGCGAAGATGTCCGTTCGGTATTCGAGCCCTTGTTCATGACGTCGTGGCTGATCGAGCGGATGTTTGTGCGCGAGGGGTGGCACGGGGCGGATACGCTGGTGATGACCAGTGCGTCGTCGAAAACGGCGCTGGCGCTGGCGCATGTGGCCAAGGCCCAGTCGCCCGAAGTTGCGCGGATCGGGCTTACGTCATCGGGCAATGTCGATTTCGTGCGCGGGACAGGCCTGTATGACCGCGTGCTGCCCTATGACGGCATTGCCGCGCTGGCGGGCGCGAACGCCGTGTCGGTCGATTTTGCGGGCAATGGGGCGGTGTTGCGGTCTGTGCATGAAGCATTGGGCGAGGGGCTGAAATATTCCTGCCTTGTTGGCCTGACGCATTGGGACGGTCGCGGCGGCGCGGGCGCGGACTTGCCGGGGCCGAAACCGATCCTGTTCTTTGCCCCCGCGCACATGGCAACGATGCTCAAGGAATTGGGCGGCGAGGGCTTTGGCCGCGCGGTGGCCGAAAGCTGGGGTGCCTTGGCAGGCGATGCCGAAAAACTGGTCCGAATTGCGCCGGTTCATGGACTCGCGGCGGGAGCCGATGCGTTCAAGGCGCTGGTCGAGGGTCGTGCAAAGCCAGATATGGGCACTGTTGTGAAGCTGTCATGAGGTCGCGCTTTTACTGGCGCGCACTTTGTTGCTAAGGCGCGCAACCGATGGCCCGCACGGGGCGCTAAACGGGTATGCGTTCTGACCAATTTGTCCGAGACCAATGCCGAAGTCGGCGATCCGCTCCCGCTTGCGGTGCGTCGTTCGCCGCTCTGGCAGTGGGCCACGCCGGTGCTGTCAGTCGCGATCCTGATTGCCGTTGTTTACCAGCTGCGCTCGCTTGATTTCGCGCAGTTGAAGGCGCTCGTGCCGACCAATCCATTGTTCTGGATTGTCTTTGCAATTTACTATTTTGCGCCCGTCGCTGCCGATTTCGCGATCTTCCGGCGGCTGTGGGGCATACCATTCGAAGGGTTTATCGCGCTGACCCGCAAGCTGGTCAGCAACGAATTGCTGCTCGGCTATGTGGGGGAAGTTTATTTCTATAGCTGGGCGCGCAAGAAAGTCGCGATGGCGGCATCGCCCTTTGGTGCGGTAAAGGACGCCGCGATCCTGTCGGCACTGGTCGGCAATGCCTGTACGCTGGCGATGATGGCTTTTGCTTATCCGCTGATCGACAATCTCCGGCTGGGGATCGCCACACAGACAATCCTGATTTCGGTGGGGTTCGTGATTCTCGTGTCCGTGCTGGTGGTTGTCTTTGGCAAACGCTTGTTCAGCTTGACGAAATCCGAATTGTGGATGGTGTCGGGCATTCACTTTGCCCGGATCGTCGCCACGACGGGGCTTGCTGCACTTGCGTGGAGCCTTGCCCTGCCTGACGTCGCGTTGAGCTGGTGGGTGTTGCTGGCGACGGTCCGGCTGCTGCTTTCGCGGTTGCCGTTCCTGCCGAACAAGGATGTGGTATTTGCAGGCGTGGCGGTGTTTCTGGTCGGGCATGATGTCGAGATTTCGCAGCTGATGGCATTGATGGCCGTGATCATTTTGAGTGCGCATCTCGTGGTTGGTGCGGGGTTGGCGATTGGGGATTTTGCCACGGTTGGCAAAAAGGCGGAGACGAAGAGTTGAAGACGTTGCTTATTTTGTGGGCGGTATCCGCGCCGGTTCCGGCGTTGGCGCAAGTGCCGTCGTCGCCCTCGCTTGGTCAGGCCGAGGGGCGGTGCCGCGCGGGCGAGCCGGGCCCGGCTTTGCTCATCAACGTCATTGGCCTGAAGGATCGCGGCGGCACCATGAAAGCCGAGCTGTATCCGGCGAACGACACCGATTTTCTGGCGGATGACAATGTCCTGATCAACGCGGGTAAGACGTTCCGTCGCGTCGTCATCGACGTGCCTTCTTCCGGCAATGTCCAGATGTGCATCCGCGCGCCGTCGGCCGGGCCTTACGGCCTGTCGCTGCTCCATGACCGCGACGCCAACAGGAAATTCGGCTTGTCGATTGACGGCGTTGGCTTTGGTAGTAACCCCGCGAGCCTTGGCCCGTTCAAGCCAAAAATCGTTGTCGGGCGTGTTACGGCAGGCGCCGGCGTGACGCCGGTCACCGTGCGCATGATGTATCGCCGTGGACTCATGTCATTCGGCCCGATTAAATAGCGCGCATGAAGATCGTCGACGTTTGTGCTTTTTACTCCCCCAAGGGCGGGGGCGTGAAGACCTATATTGACCGCAAGATGATCGCGGGGCCAGCGGCGGGACACGAAATTGTCGTGATTGCGCCGGGGCCGGAAAATCGCGTCGAGGAACGCGGGCCGAATGCGCGGATTATCTTCCTTGACCAGCCGAAGTTCCCGCTCGATCGCAACTATCATTATTTCCGTGACGAAGTGGCGTTGCATGCAATGCTTGATGCCGAACAGCCGGACATTATCGAGGCCTCATCGCCGTGGCGCAGTGCGCGGCTGGTCGGCGAATGGCGCGGTGATGCCCCGCGCGCGCTGATCATGCATGCTGATCCGTTGTCGGCCTATGCGTATCGCTGGTTCGGCGGCATTGCGACGCGCGAGACGATAGACAAGCAATTCGGCTGGTTCTGGAAGCATTTGCTGCGGATGGACAAGTTGTTCACGGTAACCGTGACTGCGGGGCAGAGCTTGTCGGACCGGCTGATCGAGGGCGGGATGACCAATGTTGTCACCAACCCGATGGGCGTAGCGGACAAAGTGTTTTCACCTAGCCTGCGCGACGAGGGATTGCGCGCGCGGTTGCTGGAGCGGTGCGAATTGCCTGCCGAGGCAACGCTGTTGATCGCGGCGGGGCGGCACGCCCCGGAGAAGCGCTGGCCGATGGTGGTCGAAGCGGTGACGGCAGCGGGCGTCAATGCACCGATCGGGCTGGTGCTGATCGGCGATGGCCGCGATTCAGCCCGAGTGGCGCGGGCAGCGGCGGATAATCCGCATATCCAGCTGCTTTCGCCAATATCGGACCGCCTTGAACTTGCGCGACTTTTTGCCAGTGCCGATGCGCTCATCCATGGCTGCGAGGCGGAGACGTTCTGCATGGTTGCGTCAGAAGGGCGGGCGTCGGGCCTGCCGTTGATTGCGCCCGATGGCGGCGGGGCCGCGGATCAAGCGCGGCAGGCCGGGGGCTGGACTTATGTGTCGGGAGACGCCGCGAGCGCCGCCGAAGCGATTACCGCCTTTGTTGCGGCCAATGGCCCGCAAATCCGACAACGGGCGGTGGCCGACGCGGCAAACGTCCGCACAATGGAAGAGCATTTTACCGATCTCTTCGCGCTCTACGAAGACCTGACCCGCCCATCGAGGATGGCTGCATGACATTGCCGTTGGTTGCTGCCGTTGAAATGGGCGGAACAAAGATCAATCTTGCGGTCGGCACCGGCCCCGATGATCTGCGCGCCGAAACGATAATCCCGACGACCGATCCGCAGACGACGATAGCCGGGATTATCGACTTCCTGAGCGCGCAATCGGGGATCGAAGCCGTGGGCGTTGCGGCCTTCGGGCCCGTTTGTCTCGACACGATGTCGCCCGAATGGGGAAACATAACCGCCACCACCAAACCCGGTTGGTCGAACACGCCGGTCGCATCGGCGATTGCAGCGACCACCGGACTGCCCGTTGCATTTGATACCGACGTTAACGGCGGGGCGCTGGGCGAGTACCGCTGGGGTGCGCTGAAGGGCTGTGAACTCGGGCTTTACTTGACTGTCGGCACCGGGGTTGGCGGGGGCGTCGTGATCGACGGTATACCGTTGCACGGCCGCATCCACCCCGAGATGGGGCATATCCGCATCAAACGGACAGCGGACGATGACTTTGGCGGCGTTTGTCCCTTCCATGGGGATTGCCTTGAAGGTCTGGTCGCGGGACCGGCGGTGCTCGCGCGGCTCGGTCATTCGCTCAGTCACACCAAACCAGGCGATGCAGGACGCGCGCTGGTGATTGATGCGTTGGGTCAGGGACTTGCGACGCTCGTCCTGACATTGTCGCCACACAGAATTGTCATCGGCGGTGGCGTTGCCAAGACGCCCGGTTTCCACACCGAGGCGACAGCGCGACTGATCCACTGGCTTGGCGATTATGTCGCGATCCCCGAACGCTTCGTCGTGCCGCCCGCGCTGGGCGATCACGCCGGTGTCTCGGGTGCTCTTGCGCTCGCGCAGGATTTGCTCAAACGTCAACGCTGAAGGGCGGAAACGACTCATGTTTAACAAGAACGAACAACGGCCAGCTGCGCGCAGCGGCAGTGGCACGATGAGCTTCCTTGGCGCTGAAGTCACAGTGACGGGCAATATCGGCGGGCAGGGCAATCTGCACATTGATGGCCGCGTCGATGGAGACGTCAATTGTGCGTCGCTGATCATCGGCAACAGCGGTCAGGTAAACGGTAATATCACGGCGGACGATGCCAAGGTCGCTGGAACGGTAACCGGCACGGTTGCCGCGAAGGTGCTAACCATCGAAGCCAGCGCGCGGATCACTGGCGACTTAAGCTATGATTCAGTCAGTGTCGAAACCGGTGCGCAAGTCGATGGCCGCGTAAAGCGCCTGTCGCGCGACGAACCGGGCGGGTTGAAACTGATCGCCAGCGAATAAGCGCTTACCGCGTTTCAAACGGCTTGATTCCCGGCCCCAACTTGTTGGCACCGATGGCCAGCCGCTCGCGGCTCCAGTCAGCAACGAAAAACGGTCCTGTCGGTGCCCCCGGCGCGAGCGAGGCCGCATTCCCTTCGATCCGTAACCCCGCCGAGGGATTGTCACGCGCTTCGGCAGCCACCGCGATGAGCGCGCTGTGATTTTCCTTGCCGCGCCCTTGCACAAATTCATTGCGGGCGATCAGGCCGACAGAGCCAGCGGGCAAGTCGATCATATAGTTTGTGTTCTTGCCGCCCGTATCATCAAAGCTTGAATCAACGATCTCGTTCACAGCGGCGCGGCTTTTGACATAATGGCCGCCGGTGCCCTTTTCGAAGCGGCAGCGTGACACGGTCAGCTTGCCGTAACCACCGATATAGATCGAATGCGCGCAGCCGCTTTCGGGGCAGCCGCCAAGGCCCGAGAATGTCGAGCGCTCGATGGTGATCGTGCCTTGTTCATAGGGGCCGGTCAGGATGCCCTGCTGCGAATTGCGGAATGTCGAGCGGGTGACGAGCAGATTGCCCCATTCAAGCCGGATGCCTGCGCCATTCCCGTCGCGCACCGCGATATTCTGGAAAACAATGCCGTCGATGGTCGCGTTCATGCCATTGAGCACCAGCGTCGCCTTATCGCCGCACGCGCCGCCGTCAAATATCGCGGTGGATGGGGTCGCGGCGCGCAGCGTGATTTTCTGGCCGCCGAAGATAGCACAGTCCTTATAGGTGCCAGGGGCGACAATGACGGTGCCCTCGCCTTTGCCAATGGCGTTGAAGGCGTCATCGAGGCGGTTAAAGGAGCGTCCGGTTTCTTCAACTGTGAAAGCGCCGCTCGACTGAGCGATGGCAGGACCGGCCAACAAGGCCAATGACAGGGCAAATAGCTTGTTCATAGGGGCAGCCGTAACAGGCCCGATGCAATCAATCCAGATTGGGCCGCAACCAGCGGCGTGCCGTTTCGGGATCGACGCCGCGCCTTTTGGTATAATCGGCCAGCTGGTCTTCACCCACGCGTGCGACACCGAAATATTCGGCTTCAGGATGGCCGAAGTAGAAGCCGGACACAGCCGCCGTGGGGAGCATTGCGAAGGACTCGGTCAGCGTCAGGCCCGTCTTGCCCGCGTCGAGCAGGTCGAACAGAATTGGTTTCAGGCTGTGGTCCGGACAGGCGGGATAGCCGGGTGCGGGGCGGATGCCGCGATATTCTTCCTTGATCAGCGCCTCGTTGGTGAGCTGCTCGCCGGGCGCATAGCCCCACAAGTCTTTGCGGACATGCTGGTGCAGACGTTCGGCAAAGGCTTCGGCGAAACGGTCGGCGAGTGCTTTGAGCAAGATGTCCGAATAATCATCTTTATCGGCCTGAAACCGTGCCAGATGCGGCTCGATGCCGTGGATCCCAACCGCAAAGCCGCCGATCCAGTCGCCATCATGGTCGATGAAATCGGCAAGGCACATGTTGGGGCGGCCTTCGCGCTTCGCGATTTGCTGACGCAGGAAGGGGAGGCGGATGTGGGTGAAGTCGGCGGAAGGGGCCACCCCCGACCCCTCCACGAAGGCGTGGAGGGGAGAAGGCAATGCACGATCACTCCCCTCCCGGCCTTCCGGGAGGGGCTGGGGGTGGGCCCCTTCAGCGACGTGGACGATCACATCGTCGCCCTCGCGGCGGCATGGCCATAGCCCCGCAACACCGCGCGCGGTCAGCCATTTCTCGGCGATCAGCTTTTTGAGCATCGCCTGCGCATCGACCCACAATGCCTGAGCCGCTTCGCCCACCACGTCGTCAGTCAAAATCGCGGGATAATTGCCGTGGAGTTCCCATGCGCGGAAGAACGGCGTCCAGTCGATCACGCCCGCCAGATCGGCCAAGTCCCACGCGTCGAACACATGAACACCGGGCTGCTCGGGCGGCGGTGGCTTCAGATGGGCATCATAAGGGAAGGCATTGGCCCGCGCATCCTCGAGGACGATCAGCGCATTCTGCCCCTTGCTCGCGCGAATTTCGCGGACATGCGCGTAATCGTCGGCAAAGGTTTTGACATAAGCATCACGGCCGGTGTCGCTGACGAGGGCGGTCGCCACGCCCACCGCACGGCTGGCGTCGAGGACGTGGATGACGGGGCCGTCATAGGCCTCGTCGATGCGCAGCGCGGTGTGCACTTTGGATGTTGTCGCGCCGCCGATGAGCAGCGGTATCGACATTTTCGCGCGCTGCATTTCCTCCGCCACCGTCACCATCTCATCCAGACTCGGCGTGATCAAACCAGACAAGCCAATGATGTCGGCATCATTCTCGTTCGCGGCTTCAAGAATCTTTGTCCACGGCACCATCACGCCAAGGTCGATGACTTCGTAGCCGTTGCACTGAAGCACGACGCCGACGATGTTCTTGCCAATGTCATGGACGTCACCCTTGACGGTCGCCATGATGATCTTGCCCTTCGCGCGCGCGCCGGGTTCTTTCGCCGCTTCGATAAAGGGGATCAGGTGCGCGACGGCCTTTTTCATGACGCGCGCCGATTTGACGACTTGCGGCAAGAACATCTTGCCGCTGCCGAACAAGTCGCCGACGACATTCATGCCGTCCATCAACGGCCCCTCGATCACTTCGATGGGACGCGGGAAGAGCTGGCGGCATTCCTCGGTATCGTCGACGACATACATGTCGATGCCTTTGACCAGCGCATGTTCGAGGCGCTTGGTGACGTGCCAGCCGCGCCATTCCTCGGCGGCTTTTTCGGTCGCAGCGTCGGTGCCGCGGAATTTCTCGGCGAGCGTGACAAGGCGCTCGGTCGGCGTTTCATTGTCGTTGCGCGCGGGTCGGTTGAGGATGACATCCTCGCATGCTTCGCGCAGCACGGGGTCAATCGCGTCGTAAATGTCGAGCTGTCCGGCGTTGACGATGGCCATGTCGAGGCCCGCCGGGATGGCATGATAAAGGAACACCGAATGCATGGCCCGGCGCACCGGCTCATTCCCGCGAAAGCTGAACGACAGGTTCGACAGCCCGCCCGAGAAATGGACATGCGGGCAGCGCTTCTTGATCTCGCGCACGCCCTCGATGAAGTCGACGGCGTAATTGTTGTGCTCTTCGATCCCAGTGGCGACCGCAAAGATGTTGGGATCGAAGATGATGTCTTCAGGCGGAAAGCCGATACCCATCAACAGATTGTAGGCGCGCTCGCAGATTTCGATTTTGCGCAGTTCGGTGTCTGCCTGTCCGGTTTCGTCGAATGCCATGACAACGACCGACGCACCATAATTCATGCATTTGCGCGCTTGCTCGAGGAACTGCACTTCGCCTTCCTTCATGCTGATCGAATTGACGATCGGCTTGCCGCTAACGCATTTCAGGCCTGCTTCGATGACTGACCATTTCGACGAATCAATCATGAACGGCACGCGCGCGATGTCGGGTTCGGCCGCGATCAGCTTGACGAATGTTTCCATTGCGACGAGGCTATCGAGCAGCCCTTCGTCCATGTTGATGTCGATGATCTGCGCGCCGTTCTCGACTTGCTGGCGGGCGACTTCGACAGCCTTGGGATAGTCGCCCGCCATGATGAGTTTCTTGAACGCGGCGGAGCCAGTGACGTTCGTGCGCTCGCCGATGTTGACGAAAGTTGGGACGGGTTGTGTCATAGTTGATACTCAAGCGGGCGGGCCAGTACGACATCGTCGTAGAGCTTTCCGCCCACATCGAAGCGACGGTCAGCAATCTTGGCGAACCCTTGTTTTGCATAGAACGCCAGGGCGCGCGCGTTGCCTGCATAGACGCCCAGCAAGAGCCGGCGGTACCCACTTGCTCCCCCGAGCGCTGCAGCCATTAACGCAGCGCCGCAACCGGTGCCGTGCAGCCGGGAAAGCAGATAGATCCGCTTGAGCTCGATATCGCCATCTGCTGCCGCAGCAAGGTCAGCCGTGCCGATCAGCGCAAAACCCACCGGCGCTTCGCCCGGCGTCGCGCAGGCCAGCCACGCTTTTCCACCGGTCTCAAAGTAACGACGATAAGCTTCAATGCTATGAGCTTTGGCGCAATGCTGGATGATCGCATCACCGTCTAGGGTGCCAAGAAAGGTTTCAAGGAAGGTTGCTGCACCGATCAGTGCAAGTGCTTCCACGTCCGTTTCGTCAGCCGGACGGATTGACCAGTTGATGGCGTCGTTCATTATGCAGCAAGCGTCATCGGTTCGAGACCCGCAAGCCGGGTTGCGACGGGTGGTCGCATTACTGAGCGCGCAGGCAATCCCGCCACCGCTTTCGCCATCGCGGCGATATGCGCAGGTGTCGAGCCACAGCAGCCGCCGAGGATATTCACCTGCCCCGCATCGGCCCATTCCTTGACCAGCGCCGCCGTTTCATGCGGCAGCTCATCATATTCGCCCAGATCGTTGGGGAGCCCCGCATTGGGATAAACCATGATCAATGTGTCGGCGATGGCGCTGAGCACTTTGACATGCGGGCGGAGTTGCTGTGCGCCGAACGAGCAGTTCAAACCGATGGTCAGCGGTTTGGCGTGGCGCACCGCATACCAGAAGGCCTCGACCGTGTGGCCAGAGAGGTTGCGGCCCGACAGGTCGGTCAGCGTCATCGAGATCATCATCGGAATGTCGCGGCCGAGCGCGTCTTGTGCTTCGAGCACGGCCATCACGCCCGCCTTGGCATTGAGCGTGTCGAACACCGTCTCGATCAGGATAAAATCGACGCCGCCTTCGATCAGGGCATCCACTTGCTCGCGGTAGACGTCTTTCAGATAGTCGAAATCAATCTCGCGATAGCCGGGATCGTTGACGTCGGGCGACAGCGACAGCGTTTTGTTCGTCGGCCCGATCGCGCCTGCCACAAAGCGGGGCCGCCCGTCCTTGGCTTCATATTCATCAGCCGCTTTGCGCGCGATTTGGGCCGAAGCGATGTTGATTTCGCGGACCAGATGTTCGGCGGCGTAATCGGCTTGGCTGATCTTGTTCGCGCTGAACGTGTTGGTCGACACGATGTCCGACCCTGCCTCCAGATAGGCGCGGGTGATACTGTCGGGCACGTCGGGCTTGGTCAGCGCAAGGATGTCGTTATTGCCCTTTGCGTCCTTCGCGAGGCCCAATTCGCCCATATAATCGGCTTCGGCGAGTTTCCAGTTCTGAATCTCGGTCCCAAAGGCCCCGTCGGTTAGCAGGATGCGGTTTGCAGCGGCATCAAGGAAGCGTTCGCGGATGCTCATGCGGCTTTCTCCAATGCGGCGGTCTGAGAACGCAGGCCGAGAAGATGGCAGATGGCGTAGCTGAGTTCGGACCGGTTGAGCGTGTAGAAATGGAATTGCTTGACCCCACCGGCGTAAAGGCGGCGGCACAATTCGGCGGCAATTGTTGCGGCCACAAGCTGGCGCGCTTGCGGATGATCATCGAGCCCTTCGAACAAGCGGCCCATCCACGCAGGCACCGACGTGCCGGTCATCGCCGACATTTTCTTGATCGCGGCAAAGCTACTGACGGGCATGATGCCGGGAACGATTTCAGCGTCGATCCCCGCAGCAGCGGCGGCGTCACGGAAGCGGAAAAAGGTTTCGGGTTCGAAGAAAAACTGGCTGATCCCACGCGAGGCACCCGCATCGAGTTTGCGCTTGAAATTGTCGAGGTCTGATTGCGGGCTCGACGCATCGGGGTGCGTTTCGGGATACGCGCTAACTGAAATTTCGAACGGGTGGCGCTTGCGCAATCCTTCGACGAGCTCGGCGGCCCCGGCATAACCCTGCGGATGTGCTTCGAACGCTTTGCCGACCGTCGGCGGATCACCGCGCAGGGCAACGAGATGGCGAACACCGGCTTCCCAGTAAGCGTCGGCGATTTCGGCGATCTCGTCCTGTGTCGCCTCGACACAGGTCAAATGCGCAGCGGCGGGGATTGATGTTTCCTTGGCGATGCGCGCGACGGTATTGTGCGTGCGCTCGCGGGTTGATCCGCCTGCGCCATAGGTCACTGAAACGAAGCGGGGGCCGAGCGGCGCGAGTGTCTCGATTGAGGACCACAAGGTGGCTTCCATCGCTTCGGTCTTTGGCGGGAAGAATTCGAACGACACTTCGGCATCGCCTGCCAGATCGGCAAACAACGGGGCGGCCAGCGCGCGGCGCGCTTCTTCGAGTTGGGGAAGCGTAAAGCTCATGCGGCAAGTGCCTTTGTAAGCGGCGGGCGCGTGCCCAGCCAGAGTTTGACGGTGAGTTCGCCACCGTCGAGCGTCTCGGTTTCGGTCAGCGCGATGCCCGCTGCGGTGAACCACGCCGCAATCTGTGCATCTGAAAAGCCGAGGCGGGCATGCGCGTCCTGCGTGCGCAATTCCTCGCGCTCGTGCGGGGCGAAATCGGCAATCAACAGGCGGCCACCGGGGGCAAGCAGGCGCGCGGCTTCGGCCAGTGCGGCTTCGGGGGCGGGTATGAAGTGCAGCACTTGATGCAGGATCACGGTGTCCGCCGACGCGTCCTTCAGCGGAAGCGCGGTGATGTCGCCCTGGCGCAACTCCCATCCGTTCAGGTTATCAAGCTTGGCGCGGGCGAGGCGGAGCATTTCGGGGCTGCGGTCCACACCGATGGCATGATCGGCAGCCGGGCCGAAGAGTTCGATCATCCGGCCCGTGCCGGTGCCGATGTCCACCAACCGGCCAACCGACGCGCCGAGCATATCGCGCATCCGCGCTTCGACCGCGCTGTCGGCAACATGGAGCGAGCGGATGGCATCCCATTGCTCGGCATGCTGGGCGAAGTATTGGGCAGCAGCGGCGGCGCGGTCGGCGCGAACGGCAGCGAGGCGCGCGGTGTCGGCTTTCGTCCAGTGGTCGCCTTCATCGGTTGCCGCGGCATCAAGCAGCGAGAACAGCGGCAGCGCGAGTGACGACGGCGCAGGCGCGAGGAAGACCCAGCTCCCTTCCTTGCGGCGAATGGCCAATCCAGCATCGACGAGGATGCGGATGTGGCGCGAGACGCGCGGCTGGCTTTGCCCCAGAACTTGTGCAAGCTCCCCCACAGAGAGCTCCATGGCACGCAGGAGGGCCACGATGCGGAGCCGCGTCGGATCGGCCAGCGCGCGGAAGATGTCGATGAGTGGCACCATAGAAGCACATATAAAGAATTCTTTATATGTGGTCAACCGGAGATGCGATGACGGGATATTGCCAAGTGCGCCGCGACCCTATATTTCGCCGCTTGCCGGAGCGACTGCGCCCTGGCCTGAATTTCTTTAGGAGGGAAAGCCAATGAAGAAGACAATCGCACTCGTCACCATCGCCGCCGCAACGCTCGGCCTCGCCGCGTGCAGCCCCAAGGCCGCCAACGAAACCGCCGAAGCGGGTAACGCCATGATGTCGGACGTCAACGCCACGGCCGTTGACGCGATGAACACCGTTGATGCCGCGACCGACAACGCCATGGGCGCGGTTGCCAACACGGCGGATGCTGCGGGCAACAAAATCGAATCCGCTGCCGACAAAATGAAGGCCGCAACCGGCGACGCAATGTCGGCGGCTGGCAACAAGATGGAAGCTGCTGGCGACGCCATGAAGAAGTAAGTCTTCACGGACTTGGTTTTTGAAGGAGGGGCTGCCGGAAACGGTGGCCCCTTTTTTATTGTGCCGCGCGGGGGCATAAGGGGTGGATGCGGTATTTGATCCTAGCTCTGATGCTGTCCGCCTGCGGCTCGCCTTCGACTGACAGCGTCGGCGGCGTCAGCCGGAGCGAGGCCGAGGCGCTGAACGACGCCGCCGAGATGCTTGACGCGAATGCCGTCGTGCCGGTGGTCGTCGAGAATGGCACCAGCACGCTGTAGGTGGAGGGTCAGCGGTTTCATCGTTAGATCGCGGTATAGGCCAGACAAATGGCGAACCTGAACACCTGCCGGACACCACGTCCAGAATCACGCTGTAACCTGTCCCAAGGCGGGGCAGCACGCCACAAATTAACTTAATAAATCCTTGCCAAGTCTCCTCCTCTTCCGCATCATTACATCAGGTTGCACCGCAATGTGTTGAGTTTCAGACATAGAAACCACGCGCTGTAAAAAAGATCCGGTGACGTCGTGTGTCACCCGTTTTGAAACAGGGGACGAAATCGCATGCGTAAATTCTTGAAAGCTAATCTCACGTCCGGTGCCAGCCTGATTGCCACCGGCGCCAAACGAGCGCTCCCGGTTCTCTTGATCGCTGCCTGGAGCCCTGTGGCTCAAGCGGCGGTGTTCGTGGGGCCGGTCGTAAACGTCAGTAAAATGATAGGGAACCAGTCGGAAACATCAATCGCGATCAACCGCGTGAATACCAACCAGATCACGATCGGGTCGAACAACCTTGGCCCGGGGGCGGATTTGTTACTCCGATATAGCGGCGACGGCGGTTCGACGTGGAACACCAGTTCGTTTAACCCGACCGCTTGTTGCGATACGTGGATGGGCGCCGACAGATTCGGCAACATGTATCTTTCCTATCTGACAGGAAGCTTCACCACCAACATCGCGCGCAGCATTGATGGCGGCGCGAGCTACACCGTCGTTGCTAATATAGCGGGCAGCTCGGATCATCCTGAATTGGCGGTTGGGCCGGGAGCGACCGCAGGCACCGATAGCATCTTTGTCCGCGACTCGACCGCTGGTAATCGCGTTATCAGCGGCACCGCGACGGGTCTGGGTGTCGGATCTGGCTTTACCACGCAAACGGCCGGCTTAGGTTCCGGCAACTTCGGCTCGACAGCGGTCGGCCCCGGCGGGCGCACGGTGTTTACCTCGATGAGTCCGGCGGGAGGCATTGGTCCCACCAACATGACCCTTCGTTACGATGCTGACGGCACAGGCCCCGGCGGCTATGTGACGCAGGCCACTATCGTCTCCCAAGTCGGCGGATTCCGACCGATCCCTGCCCAGCCCAGCCGCACAATCGACGCGCAAGTGGACTTGAAATATGATTTTTCGGGTGGTGCAAACGACGGCAGCTTGTACATGCTCTATACGCAAGCCGCAAACCCGACGACCAACGACACGAATATCGTTTTCCGCAGATCCACCGACAACGGTCTCACTTTCACCAATGAGTTGAAGTTGAACGATGACGTCGCCACGATGTCGCAGTTTTTCGGCCGTTTGGCGGTCGATCAAAAGACAGGCTGGCTGGCTTCGGTTTGGTATGACGCCCGCAACTCGGCAAACAACAATACAGTTGAGCTTTGGGGGACGACGAGCTTTGACGGCGGTCTGACCTGGGCATCCAATTTCAAGATCAGCGATGGCATCACCAGTTGCATAGCATCGACCATCGGTAACGACGGGAACGAATGCGGCGACTATATTGCCTTGGACTTTTTCGACGGAAACTTGGTTGCGTCGTGGGCTGATTCGTCGAATTCGACCCTGGACAACCCCAACGGCACGCGTGGCTTGGACGTTTACTTTGCCCGCGTGAAGGTGACAAACGGTGTCGCTGCGGTGCCCGAGCCATCGACGTGGGCTATGATGCTGTTTGGCTTTGGCGCTGTGGGTTGGTCAATGCGGCGGCGTAACGGGACGTTGGCCACCGCGCGCGGTTGACACCTCTCGCCAAGGTCCTCGAGATAAAAAGGGGCCGGAGGATTACACCTCCGGCCCCATTTTTTTTGATCGGTTGGGCACGGGCAAAGCCCGTGCTTTCGTCGGTCGGGATCGGAAGCGGGACGCTTCCGCCCCGCCGTCCGTTCCGATTTCGTGGTTGGGATAGCCCGAAGGCTACCCCATGCCCGAAATCAGAAGTCCATACCGCCCATGCCACCCATGCCGCCGCCCATGCCGCCGCCCATGGCCGGAGCCTTGTCTTCGGGGGCTTCGGACACGGCCGCTTCGGTCGTGATCAGGAGACCGGCAACGCTTGCCGCATCCTGAAGTGCCGTGCGCACGACTTTGGTCGGGTCGATGACACCGGCCTTGACGAGGTTTTCATACACATCAGTCGATGCGTTGAAGCCCATCGTTTCGTCGCCTTCGCGAAGCAGATTGCCCGCAACGACAGCGCCGTCGACGCCTGCGTTCTGCGCGATCTGGCGCAGGGGCGTCTGGATCGCCTTGCGGACGATGTCGATGCCGCGCGTCTGGTCGTCGTTGGTGCCCTTCATGCCCTCCAATGCCTTCGTGGCATAAAGAAGCGCCGTGCCACCACCGGGGACGATGCCTTCTTCGACCGCTGCGCGCGTTGCATGAAGCGCATCGTCGACGCGGTCCTTGCGTTCCTTGACTTCGACTTCCGATGCACCACCAACCTTGATGACCGCGACGCCGCCCGCAAGCTTGGCAAGACGCTCCTGAAGCTTTTCCTTGTCATAGTCGCTGGTGGTGTTTTCGATCTGCTGGCGGATCGCTTCGGTGCGGCCCTTGATCGACTCTTTGTCACCCAGACCGTCGATGATCGTGGTGTTGTCCTTGTCGATCGTGACGCGCTTGGCCGAGCCGAGCATGTCGAGCGTGACGGTTTCGAGCTTGATGCCGAGGTCTTCGGAGATCATTTCGCCCTTCGTCAGGATCGCAATGTCTTCGAGCATTGCTTTGCGACGATCACCGAAGCCCGGTGCCTTGACGGCCGCAACCTTCAGGCCACCGCGCAGCTTGTTCACGACCAGCGTGGCAAGTGCTTCGCCTTCGATGTCTTCGGCGATGATCAGGAGCGGACGGCCCGACTGAACGACAGCTTCCAGAATCGGGAGCATCGCCTGAAGGTTCGACAGCTTCTTTTCGTGGATCAGGATATAGGGATCCTGAAGCTCGACCGTCATCTTTTCGGGGTTCGTGATGAAGTAAGGCGAGAGGTAGCCGCGGTCGAACTGCATGCCTTCGACGACATCGAGTTCGAAATCGAGGCCCTTGGCTTCTTCAACGGTGATGACGCCTTCCTTGCCGACCTTTTCCATCGCTTCGGCAATCTTTTCGCCGACAATGGTATCGCCGTTTGCCGAAATGATGCCGACCTGTGCGATTTCCGCCGTGCCCGAAACGGGCTTTGAGCGCTTGACGAGGTCTTCGACAACGCGTGTGACCGCGAGGTCGATGCCGCGCTTGAGGTCCATCGGGTTCATACCCGCCGCAACCGACTTCATGCCTTCGCGGACAATGGCTTGTGCGAGAACCGTAGCGGTCGTCGTGCCGTCACCGGCCATGTCGTTTGTTTTCGATGCGACTTCACGAAGCATCTGTGCGCCCATGTTCTCGAACTTGTCCTTCAGTTCGATTTCCTTGGCGACAGTGACGCCGTCCTTGGTGATGCGCGGGGCACCGAACGACTTGTCGATGACGACGTTGCGGCCCTTTGGCCCCAGCGTGACTTTGACGGCGTCGGCGAGAATGTCGACACCGCGCAGAATGCGTTCACGGGCGTCGCGGCTAAATCTTACTTCTTTGGCTGCCATGATGGCTTACCCTTTCATAATTGAAATGTTACGAATGTTGTGCACAGCGAGGTGGTCAGCCGACGATCCCGAGGATGTCGCTTTCCTTCATGATCAGCAGGTCTTCACCGTCGAGCTTGACTTCGGTGCCCGACCATTTGCCGAACAGGATCTTGTCACCCGCCTTGACGTCGAGCGGTGTGATCGTGCCGTCTTCGGCCTTTGTGCCGGTGCCGACGGAGACGACTTCGCCTTCTTGCGGCTTTTCCTTGGCAGTGTCGGGGATGATGATGCCGCCAGCTGTCTTTTCTTCGGCTTCTACGCGGCGAACAAGCACGCGGTCGTGCAGGGGTCTAAATGCCATTTGCTTTCCCTTTTGTTGGGCCCCGCAGCGGGGCGGAACATACATTGGCACTCACACGGGGCGAGTGCCAACAGGAGGCAAATGGGGATGCGCGGGCGCGGGGTCAAGCGGGCCGGGCAGATTTTTTTGTGGGGCGGCGTCACGTCGGTCCGACACGGAAATAGTCACAATTCTGCCATGCGTCGATGGCACGGACAGGCGGCGGGTGCGATAAAAAGGTAAGAGAATGTCTAAAAATATCTTGATGATCGTCGCCAATCCGCAAGTCAGCACAACTGTTGGTGGCCCCGTTGGCCTGTGGGCCAGCGAGTTGTTTCACCCGCTGCATGAATTCGAGGCGAAAGGATATGCCGTGACGATCGCCAGCCCTGACGGCGGCGCGATCAAGTTTGATGCGATGTCCGATCCGCGCGACGCGAGCGGCTATTCGGCAGCGGATAAGATTAGCCTCGACTATATTGACAACCGGCCTGAGATTATGGCGCAGCTTGATGCGACGCCGGCAATCGGCAATCTCGATCTCGCCGATTATGACGCCATCGTCGTGTGTGGCGGACAAGCGCCGATGTTTCAGTTTCCGACGGCGACCGGACTGCATCAGCTGATCGGCGATTTCTATCGCACGGGCAAACCCACGGCGGCACTCTGCCACGGCACGGCGGCGCTGCTTTATGTTGACGGCGGCAATTTCGTGTCAGGCAAAACGATGACGGGCTTTGCCGACAGCGAAGAAGACATGGCCGACGGCATGGTCGGCCAGAAAGTCATGCCGTTCCGCATTGAGGATGCGGCGCGGGCGAAGGACGCAAATTTCATTGCCGGGCCCGCGTTTGAACCCTTTGCCACGCGGGATGGCAACCTGATTACCGGCCAGCAGCAAAATTCGGGCGTGAAGACCGCTGAACTGGTGATTGCGATGCTCGAAGGTTAGGGACAGTTCGCGCTCGAAGCGCTTGCCTCTGTCCGACGAAGCGCCTAGCCGCGACGGCATAGTTTGAGGCACGGAAGATGGGTCGGCGTAAGGCGGTTGTTATCGGGTCGGGCATTGGCGGCATATCATGCGCCATGCGGTTGCAGAGTTTGGGTTTCGATACGCAGATTGTCGAGAAACTCGATGCGCCGGGCGGGCGGGCCTATGTGCGGCGGGCCGAGGGGTTTACCTTCGACATGGGGCCAACGGTGCTGACGGTGCCACATTTTATCGAGGAACTGTTTTCACTCGAACGCGATTGTGCGATGCTCGGCGAGCCGGATTTTCCGCCGCATATCTTGGACGAGAGCAAGCGTATTTTGTCGGGCGTCAGCGGCGGACCGAACACGTCGAAATATGTCAAGATCGTGCCGATCCTGCCGTTTTACCGCATCTATTTCGATGACATGACTTACTTCGATTATGATGCCGATCCGGTGCGGGTGCGCGCGCAGATTGCCAAGTTGGCACCCGAAGATCTGGAGGGGTATGAGCAGTTTCATGAGGCCGCGCGGGCGATTTTCCAGCGCGGGTTTTTGCAACTCGGCTATACCTATTTTGGCGGTGTCGGGCAGATGTTCGGGGTGCTGCCCGATCTTGTGAAACTGAACGCGATCCGTCCGCTCTTTTCGCTCATCAAGAAATATTTCAAGAGTGACAAGATGCGGCAGGTGTTCAGTTTCGAACCGCTGCTGGTCGGTGGCAACCCGCTGAAAGTCCCCGCCATTTATGCGATGATCCATTTTGTCGAGAAGACGTGGGGCATCCATTTCGCGATGGGCGGCACGGGCGCGCTGGTCGCGGGGATGGTCCGCAAATTTGAAGAAATGGGCGGGACAATCCGCCTGAATGCCGAAGTGTCGCAGATTGATGTCGAGAAGGTCGCTGGCAAGCGGGTAGCCAAGAGTGTGACGCTGAAATCGGGCGACGTCCTGCCCGCCGATCTGGTCGTGTCGAATGCGGATTATGCCAACACGTATCTGAAGCTGATCGACAAGAAGCACCGCCGGATCAACCGCGATGCGCTGGTCAAATTCCGCAAGCAGTCGATGTCGCTGATGGTCATCTATTTCGGGTACAAGAAGGGCGATCACGACCATGATCTCCAGCATCACAATATTATCCTCGGGCCACGTTATGAGGAATTGCTGACTGATATTTTTGATCGCAAAATCCTCCCTGCGGACTTTTCGCAATATCTCCATATCCCGACGCTGACGGACCCGAGCCTTGCGCCCGAGGGGCATCATGCGGCCTACACCTTAGTGCCCGTGCCCAATAATCAGAGCGGAATCGACTGGGATGTCATTGGTGATGGCTTTGTCGACACAGTGCTGACTTTTCTTGACGAGCGCGGTTATATCCCCGGGCTTCGCGAGCGGATCGTTTACAAGAGTTACGTCACGCCCGATTATTTCGAGGATGTGCTGGGGTCTTACGCAGGCAATGGTTTCGGGGTCGAGCCGGTGCTGACCCAGACCGCGTTCTTCCGCCCGCACAACCGCAGCGAGGATGTCTCGAACCTGTATCTCGTGGGGCAGGGGACACAGCCGGGCGGGGGCACGCCTTCGGTGATGATGTCGGCGAAGATGACGGTGCGCGAGATCGCCAAGGATTTCGACGTGGCGGATGCTGTGGTGAACGGCGTGCCGGGCGTCGAACTCGGCGTGGCTGCTTAGGGGTTCATTTACACCCCGCGCCGCACCATGTAGCGAGCGTGCATTCATCGAGTGAGATTTGAGATGCGGTTGGTTCGCGGTGCGTGGAATATTTTGGTGGGCGTGAAGGACGGCCTGGTCTTGTTGTTCATGCTGCTGTTTTTCGGGCTGCTTTATACCGGGCTGACTGCGCGACCGAATGCCAAGGCCGTGGGGACGGGGGCATTGGTCCTCGACTTGAAAGGCAGCATTGCCGAGCAACCCGAAGTTGCCTCGCCCACCGAACTGCTGAGCGGTAATGCGCCGACCAAACAATATCGGCTGAACGACGTGATCCGCGCGCTGAACGCTGCGGCGACTGATGATCGGGTCAAAGTCGTGGTGCTTGACCTCGATAATTTCATGGGTGGGGGCCAAGTCTCGCTGATCGATATTGGTGAAGCGATTGACCGCGTGCGCGCGAAGAAAAAGGTTTATGCTTTTGCGACGGGGTATAGCGATGACAGTTATCAACTCGCTGCCCATGCCTCCGAAATCTGGCTTGATCCGATGGGGTTGGCGCTGTTTCAGGGGCCGGGCGGATCACGGTTGTATTATAAAGGACTGATCGACAAGCTCGGCGTCAATGCGCACATCTATCGCGTCGGGACTTATAAGTCGGCAGTCGAGCCGTTCCTGCGCGCCGACCAGTCGCCCGAAGCCAAGGCGGCAAGCGAAACGCTGACGACCGCGCTGTGGGCGGGCTGGCAGGCCGACGTCACGAAGGCGCGGCCCAATGCGAAACTGGCGGCGTATATCGCTGATCCTGTGGCGGCGACGGCGGACGGCGATCTCGCCAAGAGTGCGCTGGCCGCGGGGATTGTCGACAAGCTGGGCGACCGCGGGGCTTTCAACCGGATGATTGCCGGAATTGTCGGTCCAGGCAAAGACAAGCTGGATTATGCCAGAATCGACCTGACGCCTTGGATCGCTGCCAATCCGGCCGTGCGAAGTGGCGAGATCGGGATTGTGACGGTCGCAGGCAATATTGTTGACGGGCAGGCCGATCCCGGCACGGCAGGCGGCGATACGATCACCAAAATCATCAACAAGGCCGTGGCCAGCGAGAAATATAAGGCGCTGGTTTTGCGGGTGGACTCGCCCGGCGGGTCGGCGCTGGCGTCGGAAAAAATCCGGGTGGCGCTGAACGAAGCGCGTGCCAAAAAAATCCCGGTGGTCGTGTCGATGGGCAATGTCGCGGCATCGGGCGGCTATTGGGTGGCGACGGCGGGTGACCGCGTGTTCGCCGAGCCGACGACGATTACCGGATCCATCGGCGTGTTCGGGATTATCCCGACGTTCGAAACTGCGCTCGCCAAGATCGGCGTGACATCGGACGGGGTTGCGACGACGCCGTTGAGTGGCCAGCCCGACATTGTCGGTGGGACCAACGCGGCGTTTGACACGATCATCCAGAAGAGCATTGAATCGACCTATGGCAAGTTCCTGTCGCTGGTCAGCGGCGCGCGCAAATTGCCCGTCGCGCGGGTTGACGAGATTGCGCAGGGCCGCGTCTGGGATGGCGGGACCGCGCGGCAACTGGGGCTGATCGATGGTTTTGGCGGGATCGACGAAGCGGTCGCCGAAGCCGCGAAAATGGCCAAGCTCGACGTAAAGACCGTGAAAGCGGTTTATCTGGAAACGCCGCCGAGTTTTGCGCAGGGCATTGCCGAAATGTTCATGAGTGGTGGTGATCAGGAGGAAAGCCAACCGGCGGCTGATTTGCTGTCTACGCTGTCGCGCGCGCGGATGGCGATGCTGGGGCAGGCGGTTGCCGATGCGAAGTCGCTGGCGACAGGGTCGGTGGTGCAAGTCCGCTGTCTTGAATGCCCGGTGTCCGCCGCACCTGCCAAATCGCAATCGCTCACCGAAATCTTTGTTGCCTGGATAACAAAATGATCAATCTTCGCGCCGCCACGACCGACGACGCTGCTGCTATACTCGCGATTTATGCGCCTTATGTGGTGACCAATGCCGTCTCGTTCGAAACGACGCCGCCACCGGCAAAGGAAATGCGCGCGCGGATCAAGGCAGCGGGCGACGTCCTGCCGTGGATTGTTGCGGTCGACGAGGATAGTGGACTGGTACTGGGCTATGCTTTTGCCAAGCCGACAAGAGCCGGCCCCGCGTATCGCTTTGCGGTCGAGACGGCGTGCTATGTTGCGGGCGAGTTGGAAGGGCAGGGGATACGGCGAACGCTGTATCAAAGCCTACTTGCGACGCTGACCGAGCAGAATTTCACGCAAGCGATTTCGACGCTGACAATGCCCAATGACAAGGCGATCGTGCTGCATGAGGCCATCGGTTTCAAGCGCGCGGGGGTTTACCGTGAAGTCGCATTCAAGAACGGCCAGTGGATTGATGTGGGCCTTTGGCAAAAGACGTTGAGCGAGCCGAACACGCCGCCGGACGAGCCGCTGGCGTTTAGCGCTGTTGGGGTTGTGCGGGCTTAGGTCAAAAAACACCGTTTGGGCTGAGCTTGTCGAAGCCTTGTCCTTTTTCCTCGCCGTGGCCCCCGAGAAGGACATCCCTTCGACAGGCTCAGGGCGAACGGTTTTTGTTAAGGACAACTTGTTCCGACGCCCACTATCAGATCGCGGCATACGCCGTCCATTTCGCCCGCCGGAAGCGCAAAACCGATCAGTCCCGCCAAAGTCGGCGCGATGTCGACGGTTTCGATGCCGTTGGGCTGTTCAAAGCCCGTCATCCCTTTGCGCCAGAACAGTATCGGCACGCGGCGGTCATAATCCCAGGGACTGCCATGCGTTGCGGCGTAGCCGGGGATGGCGCCGGGGATTGGCGTGACGCGGGCCTTGAGCAGCACAATGAGATCGCCTGACCGTCCGGGAACATAAGTGGCGCGGACGCGCTCGGCGAGCGTCCAGGCCTCGGGCGGCGTTGTCGCGGGCGGGGTGGCGGCGATGTCGGCGGCGCTGAATACGGCGGCGACTTGGGGGCGAGCGAGATAAGCGGCTTTGGCGCGGGCCAGCACATTATCGCGCGCGGGACCGGTTATGGTTTTGTCGATGTAGACGTCGCCCGCCGGATCAGTGCCGTAGAGCAGCGGCGCGGCGAGGCCCATTTCCTTGGCCAGCGCCTTGCCCATCGAATCGGGCAATAGCGACGCATCGATCCGCCTGGCATCGGGGATGGCAAGCTCGCGGTTGCGCTCGGGCGCGTCATGGCCGCCATGGTCGGCCGTGAGTGCGACGACATAATCGATTTTCGCGGCATCGAGGCGTTTGAACAAACTGTCGATCTGCGCATCGAGGGCTTGCAGCTGGAGGCACATTTCAGTGCCGCCCGTGCCGAAGCTGTGGCCGACAATGTCCGTTCCCGAGGCACCGACGATTAGGACATCGGTTTGCGGGCCGCGCCCGAGTTTCATCTCGTCGGCGATGTCGCCCGCGAGTTTGAGCGTCGCGCCGTCCATGGCGGGCGAGGCGCGGAAGGCGCGGGCGTCATCAGCCTTTCGGGCGAAGCGGCCCGTGCCCATCGTCCCCGATCCGATGGCAACGGGGCGGTTACGCAAGGCACAGAGCGGCGAGAGCGGGAGGTCACGCGCGGGACGGGCGATTTCGGCGGTGACGGCGGCATTCGCGCGGGCGACGGCGGGGCTGGGCGCGCCGATGGCGGAACCCTCGAACGCCTTGCCGGTCCAGTACCAAAGCTGATCGACGCGGTGGCCGCCCATCATCACGGCAGCGCGGTCCTTGCCTGCGACAGAGACAATGCGGACGCGCGGATCGGCGGCGTTCATCCGTTCGCCGAGTGTGGGGACTTTCAGGTGGACGGCCGACACAGTGTATTTCTTGGATGTCGATCCGGGCACGCTTTCGTCTTCGGCGCAATAGATCACCTTGTCAGCGCGCGGGGTGGACAGGTCCATCCAGCTGTTGGCGACAATGCCGTTGCGCGCGGGGCGGGCGCCGGTGAGGATCGTCGAATGACCGGGGCAGGTTTCGGTCGCCGAATGGCTCTGATAGCCGCTGGGGAACACGACGCCTTGGCTCAGGCGTTTCAACCCGCCGGTAAAGTGCGCGCGATATTCGGCGAACAGGTCGGCGGAGAGTTGATCGACCGAAATGACGACGAGGAGTTTCGGCTTTGCGGTCTGGGCGGAGGCGGCGGTGGCAGCAGCAAGCGCGGCAAAACCAATCAGGCGGCGGATCATCAACATCTCCGTATCGAAAGAAGTAACCTGCGCGTATTAGGCACATTGTCGCGCAGGAGTCTCGCATGGTCGCATGGTGTTTCAGGATAGTGACGGCGTTTCTGGCGCTGGTCGCGATGCCCGCGTTGGCGCAAACGCATATCCAGCCGCGTCTGGTGGCCGAAAGCAGTGCGCCCGCCGCTGGTGCGCCGGTTGCGGTTGCGCTCGAGATGCGGACCGAAAAGGGGTGGCATGGCTATTGGGCAAACCCCGGTGAAGCGGGCTTTGCGCCGCGCTTGAAATGGACATTGCCGGAGGGGGTGACGCTGGTCGGTGCGCCCGCGTATCCGGTGCCGCAGACGCTGATGGTCGCCGACCTGATGAACTATGTGTTCGAAGGCGACCATGCGCTGGTGATGCGGTTTGATGTGGCAGCGGGGCTGGCGAAAGGAACGCCGCTGCCGATCCGTGTCGATGCCGAATGGCTGGTGTGTACTGACGAGGTTTGTGTGCCCGAGAAGGGGACATATGCGCTTGATCTGAAGGTCGGTGATGGCGCACGCGATGGCCAAGCGGCGTTTGATGGCTTTCGCGCCAAATTGCCCAAGCCGCTGGGATCGAGTGCGACATTTGCACGGGCCAGCGGTCAGTTGCGGCTGGCGATACCGTTTCCTGCCAGTGCGAAGATCGGAATGCCGCATTTCTTTCCAGCCACATCGGGACTGATTGTCGATGCCGCGCCGCAGCGGTTCAGCCGGTCGGGCGATCAACTAATTTTAACACTGGCTGCACCCAAAGATGCGGCGAGCGCCGTCGGCGGGATATTGTCGCTGGGGGATGGGCGCGGGTTGCAGATTGTGGCGCAGGCGGGCGTCGTTCCGCCCGATGGGAAGCCTTTGGGCGAGGCCGCGTCGGGGATGACGGCGATCCTGCTGGCGATTGGTGGCGCGGTGCTTGGCGGGCTTATCCTGAATGTGATGCCTTGTGTGTTTCCGATCGTGAGCTTGAAGGCGCTGAGCCTCGCGCGGGTGGGCGGTGACGAGACGGCGGCGAAGCGCGAGGCGCTGGCTTATACGGCGGGCGTCATGCTGACCTGTGTTGTGATGGGGGCGGTCGTGCTCGGCTTGCGCGCGGCGGGGACGCAGGTGGGATGGGCATTCCAGTTGCAGTCGCCGTGGATTGTGTTTGTCCTGTTGCTGCTGGCCACCGCCATCACGCTCAATCTGGCGGGGGCGATTGAACTGCGCGCGTTCGGCGGTGGCGAGGCGCTGGCGGGTAAGGGCGGTGTGCAGGGATCGTTCTGGACCGGCGTTCTTGCCGCGTTCGTCGCGACGCCGTGCACGGGGCCGTTCATGGCGGCGGCATTGGGGGCGGCGCTGGTGTTGCCTTTGGCCGCGGCGCTGGCAGTGTTTGCGGGGCTTGGGCTCGGATTAGCCTTGCCGTTTCTCGCCATCGGGTTTGTCCCTGCATTACGGCGAATGATGCCGAAGCCTGGCGCGTGGATGGGCAAGTTTCAGCGGTTCTTGGCCATCCCGATGGCGCTGACGGTCGTGGCGTTGCTGTGGCTGGTCTATCAACAGCAGGGCAATGTGGCGGGCGACTGGGCACTGGTGACGGTGGCCGTGATTGGCGTGCTCGCATTCTGGAGCCGGTTCCGTCACCCGGCGCGGCCGGTGGCGATGGCCGCAATCATGGGCGTGATGCTGGCAGGCGGCGCGGCGGCGATCAAGGTTGACCGGATCAACGGCAATGCGGTTTCCGCTGATGCGGGGATTCCCTTCTCGGGCGAAAAGCTGGCGGCACTGCGCGCGGAGGGCAAGCCGGTGTTCCTCTATTTCACCGCCGACTGGTGCCTGACCTGCAAGGTCAATGAAAAGAGCGCCATCGACACACGCGTAGCACAAGCGGCTTTCAAGGCGGGTGGGGTCACGGTGATGACCGGCGACTGGACCAATGGCGATGCGGCCATCACGCGGTTCCTTGGTGAGCAAGGCGCATCGGGCGTGCCGCTGTATCTTTATTACCCCAAAGGCGGCGGCGAGCCGAAGCAATTGCCACAGATTTTGACGCCGTCGTTGCTCGCGGGGCTTACTTCTTCTTGAACACCCTGATCCCGCCGATCCATGTTTCCTCGACCTTTGTCGCGCGCAGTTCGGCGGGGGCACTTATCAGCGGGTCTTTATCGACAAGGATGAAATCGGCGCGGAAGCCGGGGGCAAGGCGACCGACTTTGTCTTCGGCGAACGAGGCGTAGGCCGCACCCGTCGTGAACCCAGCCAACGCTTGTTCACGCGTCACGCGCTCCTGCGGTTGCCAGCCGCCGAGGGGCTGGCCCTTGTCATCCTCGCGCGTGATTGCGGCGGCGAGGCCGGGGAAAGGGTTGGCGCTTTCGATGGGGACGTCGGAGCCGAAGGCGAGACGACTGCCGTTCTTAAGCATGGTCGCCCACGCATAAGCGCCGCTCAGCCGGTCGGGACCGAGACGCGCTTCGGCCATCATGCGGTCGCTGGTTTGGTGGACGGGCTGCATCGAGGCGATGATGCCGTTCCTGCCGAAACGCGCGAGGTCTTGCTGGTCGACGATTTGGGCATGTTCGATCCGCCAGCGCCGGTCGCCCTTGAACGTCGGCGCGAGGTCTTCGATGGCGTCGAGAACCTGTGCGTCGGCCTTGTCGCCGATGGCGTGGATGGCCAGCTGAAACCCGTCCATTGACGCGCGCGTCATCAGGTTGCGCAGCTTGGCATCGTCAAGGAAGCAGAGACCGGTTTGCGTCGGCGCATCGGCATAGGGTTTCTTGAGGCACGCCCCGCGCGAGCCGAGCGCGCCGTCGGTAAAGAGCTTGACCCCGGCCATACGCAGCCGGTCGCCATAAAGCCACGGGGTCGGCTCGCCGCCCGCGATGATCAGCATGGGTTCGATGCTGGCCGAATAGCTGAAAATGCGGATTTGCAGACGTCCACCATCGCCCGCGCGGCGGAAAGTGTTCCAGGCAGATACGCTGGTGCCCATATCGGCAATCGCGGTGATACCGAATTCTTTCAGGATTTCCTGCGCTTTGAGGAACGCGAGATCATTGTCTTTCGACAAAGGCGCGGGGACGGCTTTGTTGATCAAAGGCTTCGCGGCATCGACGAAGATGCCATTCTCGATCATGCCGCCGGGCGGGGATTTGGTGGCAGCGGTCACGCCTGCGGCTTTCATCGCAGCGGCATTGGCCCAGCCGGCATGGCCATCGACGCGCTCGAGCCAGATCGGGCGGTCGGCCAGCCCTTCAAGATCGGCGGCTGTCGGGAAGCGGCCAAGCCCCCATTTCTCTTGGTTCCACCCGCGCCCGATAATCCACGGGCGATCGGGATGCGCGGCGGCGTAGGCGGCGATCTTTGCCTTGGCATCGGCGAGGCTTGTGGTCTCCGAGAGATCAAGCGTGAGCGCGCCGAAGCCCAGAGTCATGACGTGGCCGTGGGCATCGATGAGGCCGGGGAGCAGCGTCTTCCCCTTGCCGTCGAATTTCCAGTCGGGCTTGGCGACCTTGTCCCCGCGCTGGAGCAGCTTGCCGACTTTGCCGTCCGACGTGATGGTCAGGCCGGTGAAGCGGACCACCTTGCCCGCCGCGTCAAGCGTGATGCCGTCGACATTATCGACCCAGCCATCGGCGAGGGCGGGGGTGGCGAGGAGGAGGGCGGCAAGGAGTGAGGCGCGTTTGATCATTTCGGGAAGATGGCAGACCGCCCCGCAGTTGACCAGCGCCGACCAACGCCCCACATGCATATCATGCTGATTGAAACCGAAACCACGCCGAACCCGTCGACGCTGAAATTCATGCCGGGGCAAAAGGTCATGGACATGGGCACGCGCGACTTTGCCACGCCCGAGGAAGCCGAAGCGTCGCCGCTCGCCGAAGCGTTGTTCACGCTGGGCGATGTCGAGGGCGTTTTCTTTGGTTATGATTTCGTGTCGGTGACCGTCGGACCGGGAAGCAACTGGGCCGATGTAAAACCCGATGTGCTGTCGATCATGCTCGATCATTTCAGCGGCGGCATGCCGTTGTTCAAACCGGCGTCGGCAGCGGGGATTGCGGTTGCGCCTGAGACCGCGTTCAACGACGATCCAGCGGATGCCGACATCATCGACCAGATCAAGGATCTGATCGAAACGCGGGTGCGTCCGGCAGTCGCGAACGATGGCGGTGACATTATCTATCAGGGGTTCAACAAAGGCACGGTTTACCTGAAAATGCAGGGCGCGTGCGCGGGATGCCCGTCGTCGACCGCGACGTTGAAAGGCGGCATTGAATCGCTGCTCAAGCATTATGTGCCCGAAGTGACCGAAGTTCTTGCTGTTTAAGGATTCTGCATGACTGCACCGATTAACGATGCCGCGCTTGACCAGTTGTTTCGCGAGGCGCGGAGCTACAATGGCTATACCGACGCGCCCGTGACGCGCGACCAGATGGATGCCATCTGGGAAGTGATGAAGTGGGGGCCGACGTCGGCGAATTGCCTGCCAGCGCGGCTGGTGTGGTGCGAAAGCGCGGAGGCGAAGGAAAAGCTGGCGGCGCTGGCGGGCGGCACTAATCCTGACAAGATCCGCAAGGCACCGGTGACCGTGATTATCGGCATGGACATGGATTTTTACGAACAGCTTCCCGAACTGTTTCCGCCAGCGGATGCGAAGAGCTGGTTTTCGGGCAATCGCGCACTTGCCGATGCAACTGCCTTTCGCAATTCGTCATTGCAAGGGGCGTATTTCATTATGGCAGCGCGCGCGCTGGGGCTGGATACCGGGCCGATGTCGGGCTTTGATCAGCCGGGCGTTGATGCCGCATTTTTTGCGGGCACGACGTTCAAGTCGAATTTCATTTCGACGCTGGGGGTCGGTGATCCGTCGACGATTTTTGGCCGGTTGCCGCGCCCCGGTTTCGACCGCTTCAATACTGTCGTCTGAAGGCGCGTGCGGCGGCTCGTGATCGAAACGGCAACCTCGGCCTGTTCGGTTGCTCTCATAGAAGGCGGCGCGGTGATCGCGTCGGATGCTGCGGTTGTCGGACGCGGTCACGCCGAGCGGCTGATGCCGATGATTGCCGGGTTGCCGGAGGGCGGTCGCGCGGATGAAATCTGGGTCGATTGCGGGCCGGGGAGTTTTACCGGCATTCGTGTGGGGGTCGCGGCGGCGCATGGGCTGGGCTTTGGCTGGGGCGTGCCGGTGCGTGGCTTCTCGTCAATGGCGCTGTTGGCGGTGGATTGGTTTGCGCGGAACGATGGCGGTGCAGTGACCGTCGTTATCGAAGGCGGGCATGGCGAGAAATTCGTCCAGCCGTTTCTGGCGAACCCGTTGCGGGAAACGGCACCGTTGAAGTCGGTGAATGCTGCCGATGTCGTTGTTGACGGACCCTGCGCGGGCGACGTCGCGCCCGACGCGCGCAATGCGGTATTGTTGGCAGAGGCTCCGCTCCCCGCTCGCCCGATTTATGGGCGTGCTCCCGATGCAAAGCCAATGGCATGAGCGGCATCGACATTATGCGCGGCGGCGCGGCGGATTTGCCCGCGATCATGCCCGTCATGGCCAGCGCGTTCGGCACACAGTTCGGCGAAGCGTGGACTGAATCGCAGTGTCTTGGCGTGGTCTCCATGCCCGGCAGTCACTTGGTCATCGCGCGGCGCGACTCGGCGGTGGGTTTTGCGTTGTCGCGCGTCATTGTTGATGAATGTGAATTGATGTTGCTCGCGGTCAACGCAGAGTCCCAACGCACCGGCATAGGTCGTGATTTACTTGAAGCTGTTATTGCTGATGCCCGGGCGGCAAATGTGGTCAGTGTATTCCTCGAGGTTCGTAGCGGAAATTCAGCAATTTCTCTTTATTCATCGATTGGCTTTGTCGAAGTCGGTCGGCGTCGAGGCTATTATCGCGGATCGTTTGGTGAAACCTTTGATGCACTGACCTATCGATTGGCACTGTCTTAAAATTTGCACAGCTTGTTCCGTTCCGGTTCAGCTAATGCTGTTATTACGGCATCTTAAATGCTTTACAGCATCGACACCGTTTCAAAAGCTATAGTGGAAACAAAAAATGACAGACTCTTCGGAAATGCAGGAAACCTTCATCACGCTTACTGCCGATATTGTGGCGGCGCATGTCAGTAACAACAGTGTTGCGGTCAACGATCTGCCGACGCTGATTTCGAATGTGCACACAGCGCTTGCCGCCCTTGGGACGCCTGTCGTCGCAGTCGTCGAGAAGCAGGAACCAGCAGTTTCAATCCGCTCGTCGATCAAGCCCGACTATGTTGTCTGCCTTGAAGACGGCAAGAAACTCAAGATGCTGAAGCGCCATTTGATGACGCATTACGGGATGACGCCTGATCAGTATCGCGCGAAATGGGGCCTGCCCAACGACTATCCAATGGTCGCGCCGAACTATGCCGAACAGCGCCGGACGCTGGCCAAGGCCATCGGTCTGGGTACAAAGCGCAAGCGGGTTGCCAAGTAACAAACTTCGCTTTGCGGTGACGCTGGCTTTGCGCTAGCGTCACCGCTATGCATCGTCCCATTGATATCGAAGCGCTCTGCGCTGAAAAAGGCTTGCGGATTACCGAGCAGCGTCGCGTTATTGCGCGCGTGCTTTCCGAGGCCGAAGACCATCCCGACGTCGAGGCGCTGCATGCGCGGTCGTCGGCGATTGATCCCGGCATTTCGATTGCGACGGTGTATCGCACCGTCCGCCTGTTCGAAGAAGCAGGCATTCTCGAGCGCCATGATTTTGGCGACGGGCGTTCGCGCTATGAGGCCGCAGCTGAAGCGCATCATGATCATCTCATCAATGTCGAGACCGGTGAAGTGATCGAATTTGTCGATCCTGAGCTCGAAGCGTTGCAGAAAGTCATTGCCGAAAAGCTTGGCTATCGCCTCGTCGACCACCGCATGGAGCTCTATGGCGTCGCCCTTGAACGCAAGAGCTGAAGCCGCAGCGGGGCGGCCACCGCCGATCAGCATCGCGGGATGGATACGGGTTTACTTCCGCGCAGCCGGGATGATTGCTGTGCTGCTCCCGTGCCTCGCGGGGCATGGGCTTTGGCGATTGTGCAAACTGGGGTCGCCGTGGCCGCGGTTCTTTTTGGGTAGTGTCGCGCGGATCGCGGGGGCGCGGGTGTCGCGGACGGGCACGCCGATGCGCCGCGATGTTGTCTATATTTCGAACCATGTCAGCTGGATCGATATTCTCGCGATTGCGGGGCAGAGCGGGAGTGCATTTGTCGCGAAGGCCGAGATCGAAACCGCACCCGTAGTAGGCTGGCTCGCTAGCCTGAACCGCACGATTTATGTCTCGCGCGAGGATCGCGGGGGTGTGGCTGAGCAGATCGACCGGTTGCGCGATGCTCTTTCCGAACTTTGGTCCGTCACGATTTTTCCCGAAGGAACGACAAATGACGGCCAGACATTGCTCCCCTTCAAATCATCACTGCTCAAGATATTGGAGCCGCCGCCCGAAGGCGTGGTCGTCCAGCCACTGATGCTTGACTATGGCGATGTCGGGCCGGAGATTTCATGGCTGGGTGCGGAACGGGGCAAGGACAATGCGCTGCGCGTGATGGCGCGGCGGGGTACGTTTCCGCTGGGGGTGCATTTCCTTGAGGCGTTTCGGCCCGCTGATTTTTCGGGGCGCAAGGCGATTGCCGCCGAAAGCCGAAGCCGCATTTCGGTCGCGCTGGAACGTGTCACGGGGGCCACAGTCAGCGAATTTATCGGCCACGACCATTGGGCCAGCGGGCAGGCGGCGCTATAGTGCCTCCGATGACTCCACCTAAAACCTATCACGTTAAATCCTTTGGTTGCCAGATGAACGTCTATGATGGCGAGCGCATGGGCGAATTGCTGGATGCCGAAGGGATGGCCGCGGTGAATGAGTCCGAGGCTGATCTGGTCGTGCTCAACACCTGCCACATCCGCGAGCGCGCGGTGCACCGCGTCTATTCGGAGATCGGGACGCTGAAACGTGAAGATGGCTCGCGTCCGATGATTGCAGTCGCGGGATGTGTGGCGCAGGCGGAAGGCGCGGAGGTTTCGCGCCGTGCGCGCGAGGTCGATATTGTGGTCGGACCGCAAGCCTATCACCGGTTGCCCCAACTGGTCGCGAAAGCCGCGGCGGGGCAGCGCGCGGTCGATACCGACATGCCGGTCGAGACCAAGTTCGGGGCGCTTCCGGCACGCGGTGCGCAAAGGCCGTCGGCGTTTCTGACGGTGCAGGAAGGGTGCGACAAGTTCTGCACTTATTGCGTGGTGCCCTATACGCGCGGCGCGGAGGTTTCGCGGCCGTTCGATGCGATTATCGAAGAGGCGAAAGCACTGGTTGCGGGCGGGGCAAAGGAAATCACGTTTCTCGGCCAGAATGTGAATGCTTGGGCGCATGAGGGACGCGGCCTGCATGATGTCATCATCGCGCTCGACACGCTGCCGGGGTTGCACCGCATTCGTTATACGACCAGCCACCCCAACGACATGCAGCAAGGTCTGATCGATGCGCACCGCGACGTCGAAAAGCTGATGCCTTATCTCCACTTGCCAGTGCAGTCGGGGAGTGACCTCATTTTAAAGGCGATGAACCGCAGCCATTCGCGCGACAGCTATTTGCGGTTGCTTGACCGGGTGCGCTTGGCGCGGCCCGATATTGCGTTGTCAGGTGATTTCATCGTTGGTTTTCCGGGCGAGACCGATGCGGATTTTGACGCGACGCTCAGCTTGATTGCCGAAGTCGGCTATGCGCAGGCTTATAGCTTTGCCTATTCGCCGCGCCCCGGCACACCCGCCGCGACGATGGCGGCGCAAATCCCCAAGGCGGTGATGGGCGAACGACTGCAAGCGTTGCAGGCTGCCATCAATGTGCAACAACATGCGTTCAACGCTGCAAGCGTGGGGACGCGGACGATGATCTTGCTTGAGCGGCGCGGAAAACTCGCCGATCAGTTCATCGGTAAATCGCCGTGGCTGCAATCGGTCCATGTCGTCGGCGCACAATATGCCATTGGCGACGTTATCGATGTCGAACTGGTAGCCGCCGGACCCAATAGCTTGAAAGGAACGCCCTTAATGACGCCTGTGTTGAATGCCGCGTAAGCCCGTCCCCGCCCAAATGGGCGACCGCAGCCGCCTCGAAGTGGTGTTCGACAAGCCGCAATTGCTCGGGCGCTTGTTCGGCGAGTTCGACCAGAATCTGGTCGCCATCGAAAACCGGCTGGGCGTCTATATCGCGGCGCGCGGCAACAAGTTGCAGATCGAAGGCGAAGCGGGCGCGACGGCGCGGGCGCGCGATGTTCTGACGGGTCTGTATAACCGGATCGTTCAAGGGCAGGATATTGATGCAGGCGCGGTCGATGCTGTTATCGCGATGTCGACCGAACCGACCCTTGACGGCATCATTCGTCATGATGTCGCCGAGCCGCCGAGCGTGATGATCCGCACGCGCAAGAAAACCATTGTCCCGCGGTCGGCGACGCAGATCCGTTATATGGAAGCGCTGAACCGCAACGACATCATCTTTGCGCTGGGTCCGGCGGGGACGGGGAAGACCTATCTGGCAGTGGCGCAGGCGGTGGCGCAGTTGATCACGGGGTCGGTCGACCGGCTGATTTTGTCGCGCCCTGCGGTGGAAGCGGGTGAGCGGCTGGGGTTCCTGCCGGGCGACATGAAGGAAAAGGTCGATCCGTATCTGCGGCCGATTTACGACGCGCTCTATGATTGTCTGCCCGCCGAACAGGTCGAGCGGCGCATGGCGTCTGGTGAGATTGAAATCGCACCGGTTGCGTTCATGCGCGGTCGCACTCTGGCGGAGTCGTTTATTATTTTGGACGAAGCGCAGAATACGACGCCGGCACAAATGAAGATGTTCCTGACCCGCTTCGGCCAGAACAGCCGGATGGTCGTGTGCGGCGATCCCAAGCAGAGCGATTTGCCCACGGGGCATGTGTCGGGACTGAACGATGCGGTCGGCAAGCTCGAAGGCGTCGAGGGGATCGAAATGGTGCGCTTTGGCGTGGGTGACGTGGTGCGGCATCCGGTCGTCGGACGGATTGTTCAGGCGTATGAGGGGGATGGTTGACCAACTCAGTTGGTCAGGCTAATTTGCGGCCATGACAATTCAGGTGAACATTGCGGAGGCCAAAGCGCGCCTGTCCGAACTTGTGGCCGCGTCACTGAAGGGCGAAGAGGTCGTGCTCAGTCGTGCCGGCGTCCCTCAAGCGCGAATTGTACCGATGGCTGAAGCGGAAGCCGCGATGATCGAAGAGCGGATCGCCAAGCGCAAAGCGGCGTTCGCCAAATATCGGAAATTGGCCAAGGGCAATGGGACTCCGATTGAAGCTTTCCAAAATCTGTATCCTGATCCGGATGCAGAATATGAGCGGCAATTTGGCGCTTCTTCTTGATACGCACATACTGGCTTGGGTGGCGTCGGGCGGAAAACGTCTGACGGCATCCGTTTTGAGCCAGCTGGCACGCGAACCGCTGTTCGTCAGCGCGGTCATTGCCTTTGAATATGAAGATTTGCGTCTGCGTGGTCGGTTTGACGATGACGTGCCGCTTGCCGCACTTCAAGCCGATCTCGGCTTCGACTTGCTCGATTTCCCTGCAAAATTATCCGCCGAAGCTGCTGCGCTCCCGCCGATCCACCGCGATCCGATTGACCGGATGCTGGTGGCGCACGCGCTGTCGACGGGCATGACGTTGGTGACCGCTGATGGGAACATTCGCAAATATTCCGTTCCCTGCATTGCCTGACGCATGATCCTTGTTGAGCTTTCGAATGACAATTGGCCCGCCGGCGATTGGGAGGTCTTGGCTGAACGAGCGGCGGGGCAAACCATCGCCGCGACCCCCCACGCCGACCTCGCCACCACGCCCGCGACAATCGAAATCTCCCTCCGCCTCACCTCGGACAGCGAAGTCCAGACGCTCAACCGGCAGTATCGCCAGCAGGACAAGCCGACCAACGTGCTGTCCTTCCCGATGGTCCAGCCGGACCTGATCGACACATTGGCCAACACCGACGACGGCGAAGTTCTCCTCGGTGACATCGTCCTTGCTTACGAAACTTGCGCGCGAGAGGCGGCCGAACGCAAAGTTCCACTCGAAGATCATGCCACGCACCTTATTGTGCACGGCGTTCTCCATCTGCTAGGCTATGACCATATGACTAATGCAGACGCCAACGCGATGGAAGCTATCGAACATGACGTGATGGCCACGCTTGGCCTGCACGATCCTTATCCTGTCGAGGACTGACACTCTATTATGAAAGAAGGCGATAGTCGGGGCGAGCGTTCTGGTTTGCTGAACAATTTGCGCGCGATTCTGTTCGGTGAGGACCGCGAGTCGACGCTGCGCGACCAGATTGCCGAGGCCATCGACGAGCATGAGGATGATCCCGCGCCCGACAGCGAAGGCGACCTTTCGCCCGTCGAGCGGCAGATGGTCAAGAACCTGCTCGACTTCGGCGAGCGCACTGTCGACGATGTCGGCGTGCCGCGTGCCGATATGGTGGCCATTCCCGAGACGCTGACGTTTCTTGAGCTGGTTACGACGCTGGCGGAGGCGCCGCACAGCCGCTTGCCGGTTTACCGCGAAAGCCTCGATTCAGTCGTTGGGATGGTCCATATCAAGGATGCTTTTGCGATCCTGGCGCGTGGTGCCCCTTATCCGGAGACCATCGCAGGCCTGATCCGTCAGCCGCTTTATGTGCCGCAATCGATGGCGATCCTCGATTTGCTCCAGGAAATGAAGGCGAAGCGCGTCCATCTCGCCATCGTGATCGACGAATATTCGGGGACCGAAGGGCTGGTCACGATTGAAGATTTGATCGAGGAAATTGTCGGCGACATAGAGGACGAAACCGATGATGCTGTCGCGCCGATGATGGTCGCGCTAGACGGCGGGATGTGGGATGTCGATGCGCGCGCCGAGCTGGAAGATGTTGCCGATGCTATCGATCCGAAGTTCGATGAAATTGACGAAGATGTCGATACGATTGGCGGGCTGGCGTTCGTGCTTGCCGGACATGTTCCGCAGCCGGGGGAAACATTGATGCACACCAGTGGTTGGCGAATTGAAGTGACCGAAGGCGATACGCGGCGGGCGACGCGGGTTCGGTTGCACCCGCCGGTATCTGCCGACGTGGAGGCATAAGCGTGCGCGTCAAAATACTGGTGATGCTTGGGATATTGGCGCTGCTTGGTGGTGGGCTCTGGTATTTGTTTGGTCGTGCCGATGTTGCAAAACTGCCCGTCGAAGCGGTCAGCGGCGCGAAGCCGAGGATTACTGATCCGCGCATCCAGACGCTGCCGACGATCAAGATTGCCAAGGTTGTCGGGTGGCAGGGCAGCGCGAAGCCGGTTGCGGCGGCGGGCATGTCGGTCACTGAATTTGCCGGCAAGCTCGATCATCCGCGCTGGCTGTATGAATTGCCCAATGGCGATGTGCTGGTTGCGGAGAGCAACAAGCCGCCGACACCACCCCAGGGCATCACTGATGTCGTCATGGGCTGGCTGATGGGTCGTGCCGGGGCGGGAACACCTTCTGCCAACCGGATTACGTTGCTGCGCGATACCAATGCGGACGGTGTTGCCGATGTGCGGTCAGTATTCCTCAAGAACCTCAATTCGCCCTTCGGCATGGCGCTGGTCGGCGACCGCTTGTTCATCGGCAACCATGATTCGGTTTGGGAATTTCCCTACACGACAGGCCAGACCGAGATTACCGCCAAGCCGACCGAACTTGTGAAGCTGCCCGGTGGCGGCAACCATTGGGCGAAGAACATCGTCGCGAGTCCCGACGGGCTTCTGTTGTATGTCGGCGTCGGATCGGCATCGAACATCGGCGAGCGCGGGATGGAAGCGGAGGATCACCGCGCCAACATTCTCGAAGTGTCGATCAAGGCAAAGACGATGCGCATTTATGCGGCCGGCCTGCGCAATCCGGTCGGCATGGCTTGGGAACCCACGTCGCAAGCGCTGTGGACCGTTGTAAACGAACGTGACATGCTAGGCTCAGACCTTGCACCCGATTATATGACGCGCGTCGAGTTCGGGGCGTTCTATGGCTGGCCTTACACCTATTGGGGCGGATATGAGGATAAGCGCGTCGAGCCGCGACCCGACTTGCTGCAATATACCAAACGCCCTGATTATGCGCTGGGGCCGCACACGGCATCGCTGGGGCTGGCGTTTGGATCGCTGGGCGCGTTCGAGAGGGGCATGTTCGTGGGCCAGCATGGTTCATGGAACCGGGTGCCGGTGTCGGGCTATAAGGTCGTGTTCGTGCCATTCGGGGCCAATGGCTTTCCCAATGGCCCGATGCGCGATGTGCTGACCGGGTTCCTCGACAAGGATGGCAAGGCACAGGGGCGGCCTGTGGGTGTCATCATCGACAAAGCGGGTGGATTGCTGGTGGCGGACGATGTCGGCAACCGGATTTGGCGGGTGCGCGCCGGGGACGTAGTTGCGCGTGCCGATGTGCGATGACTGACCTGCCGGAATTTATTTTCGATGGGTACTTCTGGGTTGCAGAAGTGATTTTGCCGGGCTGGGTCGGATTTCGGGACGCAACTGATCCCTATGCGGGCATGGATGGCAGCGCATCGGATGGCACAGTCAGGCTCGTTTATGCGCCCGAGGGCCGCGACAATGCGCCGCTGAACGCCGCTGAACAGGCGCAAATTATGTGGCTGCTTGAAAACGAAACTGCGGTGTCGGCCGCAGTGTTGAAAGGCTTGGTGTCTGCTTACCCTGCGCTGCGGGCAACTTACGACTGTTATGATGCGCGTGAGCTTGCCGATTATATGCCAGAGGTCAGCAGCGTTGAAGATTTTCGAACCTTGATTGGGCTTCGTGGCATCAACATTCACCCCATCATGACCGGTGATGCGCCCTACCTTGGGTTCGAATTTGGTTGCCGCTGGGACCAAGAACATGGCTGCGGTATCCTCATGCAAGGGACACGGTTTGTCGATGTCGGGGGCGCAGATACGGCAATTTTGCTGTGGATTGCCCAGCAGGATTTTGAGCGCGATTAGCGCGCCGCGTTAGGCGACAGCGTGGAGTTTTACGGGCTCAAGCGGGCAAATATCCTCGGCATGCGCCCAGCATAAATCGTGCAGGTGGAGCGCGCGACCGTCGTGTGACAGGATTTCGATGGCGCGGATCGGCTGGTGATCGCGCTCGTCAACCAGCACCGGCGTTGACGGCACACCCGATTCCCAGCGTTCACCCCATTGCCGCAGGGCAAGCATCGCGGGAAGCAGCTCGGCGCCCTTTTGCGTGAGACGATATTCAACCTTGCGACGGTCATCGGCCATTGCTTCGCGCGACAGGATGTCGTGATCGACAAGCCGTCCCAGGCGATTCGCCAATATGTTGCGGGCGATGCCGAGCGTCGACTGAAATTCCTCGAAATGGTGCAAGCCGTTGAACGCGGCACGCAAAATAAGGAACGACCAGCGCTCACCCATGGCTTCAAGGGCCGCCGGGAGCGCGCAATCCGCCAGTTCGCGGAGATTTTCTTTCAGCATACCCATCCTGATTGCAGCCTATCGTAATTTCACTGTCATGCAAATGCGATATAAGTTTTATGTTGCAACTTGAAACTTATCAAACTAGGTAGTGATTCGCAACCTAATTGGAAAGGAACCTCCCCATGGTCCGCATCGGAACCTTTATTGCTGCATCCGCACTCACTTTGTCGATGCTTGGCATGATCGAACCCGCACAAGCGCAATTGCCAGCCTACCGCGCGGTTCCGCTGACCGCTGCGTCGGCACAAACTGTTATCGCTGACGGTGTGCTCTGGCGCTGTGGCGACAATGGCTGCACGGCGACCAACGCGACATCGCGCCCCGCGATTGTATGTGCGCAGGCGGTCCGCAAGGTCGGCAAACTTGCCAGCTTTACGGTTGGCACAGTCGCGTTTGATGAAGCGGCGCTCTCGAAATGCAATGCAAAGGCCAAAGCCTGAAGCAACGACGCCCCCCGCGCCGGGGCTTGCTCCCTCAACCCCGGCCTCATCGAACCCGGACGTTCAATCGTCCGGGTTCTTTTTTGCGAACGCTTCTCAAAAGCGTTGACGATGCGAACGACTCGCATTAGCAGATCAATCCTCAAAAGGGGTTGGGTATGCAAAGCAGTGTTCGGGTCACGGTTTCATTTTTGGCGATTTGCATTGCTACGCCCGCCTTTGCGGCAACGCCATCGGATGATGTGGCGTCACCGATAACCGTGACGGCAACGCGTTCGCCGACCGAAGTGATCAGTGCCCCTGCAACCGTCAGCGTCATCACCGATGTCGAAATCGAAGACTTACTGATCGACGACATCAAGGATCTGGTGCGTTTCGAACCCGGCGTGTCCGTGCGCACGCAGCCGTCGCGATTTACGGCAGCACTTTCGACAACGGGGCGTGACAGCAACTCGGGATTCAATATCCGCGGGCTGGAGGGCAACCGCGTGCTGATCCAAACCGATGGTATTCGTTTGCCTGACGCGTTCGGCTTTGGCGCGCAATCGGTGGGGCGTGGCGATTATGCCGATCTTGATCTGGTCAAATCGGTTGAAATCCTGCGCGGCCCGGCGTCGGCGCTTTATGGCAGCGATGGCCTTGCAGGGGCGGTGAGTTTCACGACGAAAGACCCGTCGGACTTGCTGACCGACGGTCAGGCGGTCGGCGGCCGCGCGCGACTGGGTTTTAGTGATGTTGATGAGGGCTGGGCCAAAGGCCTGACCGTGGCAATGCAGGACGGCGCGTTCAGCACATTGATCGCCTATACGCGGCGGGACTCGGGCGCGCCAAAGAACCGGGGCACCAATAACGCTGCCAATGCGACGCGCACGACGCCGAACCCGCAGGAAACCGATGCGAATGCAGTGCTGGCCAAGCTACTCTGGTCGCCGTCGGACGCGCATCGCTTGCGCCTTACCTATGAGCACCAGGACCGCGATACGGCGACCGACGTTCTGAGCGCGCGGGCAATCCCTCCGCTGGGCGCGACGAGCACATTGTCGTTGAGCGCGCGGGATCAGTTGCAGCGTGACCGTTACAGCGTGGATTACCGTTATCGCGGCGACGGGTTCATCACAGCGGCGAACGTCGTGGCCTATCATCAGGCGAGCACGACGCGGCAGTTTAGCGCGGAGGATCGCAATATCTCGGCTGATCGCACGCGCGACAACACATTCGACAACCGCGTGTCGGGCGCGAGTTTTCAGATCGACGGCGGTTTTGGCACCGGCGCGGTGGCGCACAAACTGACGTTCGGGGGTGACTGGTCCGAAACGCGGCAGTCGGGTGTTCGTAACGGAACCATTCCGCCAGCGGGCGAGACATTCCCGACGCGGGCGTTTCCCGTAACCGACTATACGCTGACAGGGTTGTTTGTTCAGGACGCCATCGACATCGGCGACGGCACGCTGATGTTGTATCCGGCGTTGCGGTTCGATGGGTATCGCCTCGTCCCGCGCGCCGACCCGACATTTCCGGGAGTCCCGGTGCGGCAAAGCGGAAACCGGCTGTCGCCCAAAATGGGCGCAGTCCTGTGGGCGACGCCCGCGCTGGGCCTGTTCGCCAGCTATGCCGAGGGGTTCCGCAGCCCGACGCCGAGTCAAGTCAACAACGGCTTTTCGAACCTGATCTTCAACTATGTCTCGCTCGCCAATCCGAACCTGCGCCCCGAATCCAGCCGCGCATTCGAAGGCGGATTGCGCGTGCGCAATGCCGATGTCGGCGGCGTAAAACTGACGGCAAGTTTGACCGGCTTCACGGCGCGCTACCGCGATTTCATCGAGCAGCGACAGGTAAGCGGATCGTTTACGGCCGCCAATCCGGCGGTGTTCCAGTATGTCAATGTCGGGCGCGTCAATATCGACGGCGCGGAAGGCAAAATCGATGCCGACTTCGGTGGAGGCTTCGGTGCGACAGTGGCGGCGTCCTGTGCGCGCGGCAGAGCCAATTCGGGCGTTGGTGCGGACACGCCTCTGTCGAGCATTGACCCAGTCAAGATCGCGGGCGGTTTGCGCTATCGGTCAGCGGACAGCCGTTTCGCCGGGCAGCTAATTGTTACCCATGCGGCCATGAAGAAGCAGGCCGATGTGGCCGAAGGCTGTTCGCCGACCTGCTTCACGCCCGCTGCGTTTACGATTGTCGATGCGACCGCATCGGTCACGCTGGTCCCGCAGGCCACAGTGCGTGTTGGTATCTTCAACCTGTTTGACCGCAAATACTTCTGGTGGAGCGATGTACGCGGGCTGTCCGCCGCCTCCACGACGCTTGATGCCTATTCACAAGCGGGGCGGAACGTCAGCGCCTCGCTTTCGTTAAAGTTTTGAAATGGGGACTGATCCGATGAAAGCGTTTTCTCTTGCCGCACTGTTGATTGCCACAGCCGCACCTGCCTTTGCCCATGCGCCGATTGCTACCCAGCCCGCCGCGACCGAGGCCGCGAAGTTCGCGGCGGACCGCGCTAACATCTTAGGGATGGCGGGGAATTATAAAGTTCGCTTCGATTTCAATGAATCCACGTCGTGGCAGGCGGGCTACACGCCCATCGCACCAAAAACATCGGGCGGGCATGAAGTGGTCCGCGTGATCGAGGATACCGGGCGGCACATCAAATTGCAGCATATCCTTGTGATCGAGGCCGAGGGGAAGACGTTCCTCGTAAAGCATTGGCGGCAGGACTGGACTTACGAGCCCGAATCAATGCTGGTTTATGCCGATACCAACCAGTGGAAAACCGAGGCGGTGCCGACGGGTATGCGTAAAGGGCGCTGGTCGCAGACGGTGTGGCAGACCGATGACAGTCCGCGTTATGGCGGCTGGGGTGAATGGTCGAGTGAAGGCGGTGTCTCCCGCTGGCGGAGCAACTGGACGTGGCGGCCGCTGGCGCGGCGTGATGCGGTGCGGAAGCCCGTCTATGACCGCTACTATGCAATCAACCGTCACTCACCCACGCCGACGGGATGGATCCATTGGCAGGACAATATGAAAATGGGTGTGAAAGACGGCAAAATGGTGCCGTTCGTTCAGGAGTTCACGCTCAACACCTATACCAAGTTCGACGATTTCAAATCGTCGCGTGCCGATGATTATTGGGCAAAGACCAAGGATTATTGGGCGGCGGTACGCGGCGCATGGGAAGCCGTGATCAAGCGAGATGGCGGGATCAATGTCGCCGAGCTGGCCGAAACCGGCTCCGTGACCGGCGAGCGGCTGATGAAACTCGCCGATGATGTCGAAGCGGGAACGATGAAACAAGCGGATGCCATTACGCAGGCGCAGACCGTCATCGCCGACGCAACCAAATCCTAACGCGCGAGCAACACCCGCGCTTGTCCGGCGATTTGCGCGAGCATCGCGCCCGATGGCACGGCGACCATGCGCGCGCGGTCGATAAGCGCGCGGAACTGGGCGATGCGCGGGGCTTGTGCTTCCAGCCATGCATCGACGCGCGCTTCGGGGTCGGTCGCATCACGCGCCAGAAATTCAAGGCGGATCGTTTCGAAATCGCGGGCGAGGCCCGAAATCAGCAAGCGCTCCCAGGGGTCGGTCGGCGACTGTCGCATGGCAACGCCCTGGGCCCAGTCGAGGCCGAGTGCCGCGCCGAGAGTGACGAAAGCGCGTGTCAAGGCAAGTTCATCGGTGCCGGTGCGGTTGCCAAGCGCAGCAAGTCCAATAGCCCCATCCATTTCGGAAAGGCGGACAACCTTATCGACCAGTTTGGCGGGTGCCCCCGCTTCGGCCAGGCGGCGGGCAAAGTCGCTGGCTTGTGCGCGGGTTTCTTCGTGCAGCAGTCCTGCGACTTGTGCCGCGAGCCGCGACACCCCGGGGGTGAGCGCAGCGATCGTGTCGCCCACTGAACGGCCCGCGATCGCATTGCGCAACAAGTCGGCCATTTGCGCACGGGCTTCCATCGCAACTTGTTCAAACAGCATCAGGCGCGCACCTTCGCTGACGTCGGCATCGTCGATGGCGTCCCACAGCTGGCGAAGATCATAGAGGCGCTCGACAATGACGAACGATGCGGCAATATCGCCCAGCGATGCGCCTTCTTCCTCGGCCAGTTCGAACGGGTGGATGAGGCCGAGGCGGTTGATCAGACGGTTTGCAGTCTTGGTCGCCACGATTTCGCCGCGGAGCTGATGGTTTTCGATGGCCGCCGCATGCGACTTGACCATCTGCTGTGGGAACGCTGCGAGGAGATCACTCGCCATTGCGGGATCGCGCGCGACGTCGCTGTCTTCAATGGCGGCTTGCAAGGCGAGTTTTGCCGTCGCGAGCAATACCGCGAGTTCGGGGCGCGTCAGGCCGAGGCCGTCCTGCGCTCGGCGAACGAGAATGTCGTTCGGGGCCAGCCCTTCAACCACGCGATCAAGCTTCTTAGCGGCCTCGAATGTCTCGATCAGGCGGATGTGCGACGGCATCGCATTTGCCCCGCCGCGCTGGGCGATGGACAGCGCCAGCGTTTGCAGTCGGTTATCCTCAAGGACCAGATCAGCGACGGCGTCGGTCATTTTCGCCAGAAGCTTGTTGCGGTTCGGCGTCGTGAGCGCCCCACTCGCGACTTCGGCGTTGAGCGCGATCTTGATGTTGACTTCATTGTCCGAGCAGTCGACGCCGGCCGAATTGTCGATGAAATCGGTGTTGATGCGACCGCCGCGCAGGCCAAAAGTGATACGCGCGGCTTGGGTGACGCCCAGGTTTGCACCTTCGCCGATAACTTGGGCGCGGAGTTCTTCGGCGTTGATGCGCAGCCCGTCGTTGGCGGGATCGCCGACTGCGCCATGCGATTCGCTCGCAGCTTTGACATATGTGCCGATGCCACCGAACCAGATGAGGTCCGCAGGGCTTTTCAGGATGGCGGTGATCAGTGCCGCCGGTTCGAGGTCGGTTGCGTCAATGCCCAGCACTGCACGCGCTTCTTTTGACAGCTTGATCGACTTTTCGGAGCGCGCAAATATGCCGCCGCCTTTGGAAATCAGGCTCGCGTCATAATCAGCCCATGAGGAGCGGGGCAGGGCAAACATCCGCGCGCGCTCGTCCCAGCTTTTGGCCGGATCGGGATCGGGGTCGATGACGATGTGGCGATGGTCGAACGCGGCGACGATCTTGAGCGACTTTGACAGGAGCATTCCGTTGCCGAAGACATCGCCTGACATATCGCCGCAGCCAACGACGCGGACGGCTTCGCTTTGCACATCGACACCGGCTTCGGCGAAGTGGCGCTGGACCGAGAGCCACGCACCTTTGGCCGTGATTCCCATCGCTTTGTGATCGTAACCGACCGATCCGCCGGACGCGAAGGCATCGCCGAGCCAGAAATTGCGCTCAAGCGCGATGGCGTTGGCGACGTCAGAGAAAGTCGCGGTGCCCTTGTCTGCTGCAACCACGAAATAGGGGTCTTCACCGTCGTGGACAACAACTTGAGCGGGATGCACGACTTTGCCGCCGACGATGTTGTCGGTGATCGACAAGAGCGTACGGATGAAGATGCGATAGCTTTCTGTGCCCTCGACCAGCCAGGCCGCGCGGTCGGCTGCGGGATCGGGGAGGAGCTTTGGATAAAAGCCGCCCTTGGCTCCCGTCGGCACGATGACGGCGTTCTTGACGCGCTGTGCCTTCATCAGGCCCAGAATCTCGGTGCGGAAGTCGTCGCGCCGGTCTGACCAGCGCAAGCCACCGCGCGCGACAGGCCCGGCACGCAAGTGAATGCCCTCGATACGCGGCGAATAGACCCAGATTTCGCGCCATGGCACGGGGGCGGGGAGGCCGGGGACAAGTGCACTGTCGAACTTGAAGGCAATCGCTTCTTTGGCAGCAGGCGCGAAGAAATTTGTGCGCAATGTCGCGCGGATGACACCGCGCAGGCGGCGCAGGATGCGGTCGTCATCAATGGCGGCAACAGCGGTGAGACCACGTTCGATCTGCCGCTCTGGATCCTCTTTGCCTTTGCGATGCGAAGGATCATGGCTGGCGGCGAACAGCGACACCAGCGCGCGGGCAAGCGCAGGCTGGCGGCGCAGTGCATCGACGACCGTCGTCAGGCCATAAGCCATCCCCGCCTGGCGCAGATAACGGAACAGCGCGCGGAACAGGATGACGTCGCGCGGGCCGAGATCGGCAGCGATCAGAAGCTCGTTGAAGCGATCATCTTCGGCAGTGCCTGCTACGGTCGCGGCAATGGCGGCTTCGATAATGTCGGCACGGGCAAGGACATCGGCGGCCGTGCCTTGAGGCAGGTCCAGCACGAAGCGGTGCATGTGCCCGAGTTGATCGGCCAAGGCCGTCGACATTTCCTCGACCACGCGGAACCCGAAATTCTCAAGCGCGGGAACGGCGTCGGAAAGGATGACGGGGGCAAGGCTATACAGCTTTAGCCGAAGGCGCTGTGCACCGTCATCGGCGTTGCGATACAAGCGGACATTGCGCGCCGCCTCATCGGGCAAGCCGTGAAGACGGACGATGTCGAGCGCGGCTTCGTCGGGGCCGGCGCCAGTGCGGTAGGGGATGGGGAAGGCGCCGGCATAACGGATAGCGAGCCGCGCGGCGCGACCTGAATCGCCTAACTTTGCAAGGCTACCCTCGACTGAAGGTTCCCAGCCGCGGACCATAGCTTCGATCTGCTTGCACAGAGCGTCGGCATCGGGATCGCGAGCGGATTGGCGGCGATCAAACGTATAGCGAATCAACGCGACACCGCTGTCCCCCATATCGACGGACCAGCTGAGCATCTCGGCGTCGGCGGCGTCGGCAAGCATTTCGGCAATCGCGACGCGGCGCACGGTGGAAAGGTCATCGCGCGGGAGCCAGACAAAAGCGAACAGATGCCGGTCCAGTGCATCCTCCGCCAGCACCAGTTCCGGGCGCGGCCGGTCGGCCAGAGACATTGCCGTGAGGGCAAGATTTTCGAGCGCATCGGGCGCGATGCTGACCAGCAGGTCGTGCGGCAGCGCCGTCATGGCGTGGGCAAGAGCCTTGCCCGCGTGACCATCGGATGCAAAACCATATTTATCCAAAAGGGCTTGCAACCGGGCGCGCAACACGGGGATCGCTTCGGGCGCAGCGGCGAGGGCCGCGCTGGTCCACAAGCCGGCATGGACCGTCATCCCCGAACCGCTTTTCACGATGAGCAAGTCGAGCGGAGCGCGGCGATGCACGGTTGAAATGAAGTTCGATTTAACGATCAGTGGCCCGGCGTTGTCGCCCAGCCACGCCATCGCCCGTTCGCGTGCTTCAGGGGAAAGCAGTGCATCGCCGATCCGTTTTGCAATACCGAACGGTTTGGAGATTTTGCCCGCAGCGTCGAAATGCACCGAACCCAGCAATGTCATGTTGCGGTCGAGCAGCCACGTCAGCAACGCCGCGCCCTCGCTGTTGCCCAAGTGGACGGCATCGGCTTTCAATGCCGCTTGCATCGCCCGCCAGTCGGTCACGGCGGCACGGACATGGCCCAGATTGGTCTCGATGTCGGCAAGCAGCGCCTTGCGCCCTTTGGCATCGGGGCGATCCGTCTCGAGATAGATCAGCGATGTTGGTGTGCCGGTATCAACCACAGGATGCAGGATGCGGTTGGTCGCGATATTGTGTGACGCAACGGTGGCCGCGACCGAATCGACCAGAAACGGCATGTCGTCATTGGCAATGGCTATGCGCATGATCCGTCGCCCGCGCGCGTCATTGCCGGTTTCGGAGGCAATGGCGGGGCGCTTGGGATTGTCGAGTGCGGTCTGGGCAATCGCCGCAGCGGCGGTCTTGTCAGCGCGGGTAAAGCCATCGGTTTCGCCGGGGAGGGCACCGCTGATCAGGGTTTTGGCTAAATCTTTGGGGGCGGGCTTTGATATGCGTGCGGTGGCCATGAGCTCTTCCGTTGGTCCTCTTTGAGCGCAGCTATGCGCGCCCATTCAACCAAGCTCAACGGCTATTCGCTCCGAAACTTTATCCCGTGATTGAACGAAGTGCGCGATCCATCAGCGGCTTGTCATCAGGAACGACGCCAATAATGCCAACGCGCTCGCCGTCGATGCGGCGGGCGACGAGGACGATGAACTCATCTTCGCCCGGCAATGTCAGCACTGCTTGCGACTCAAGCGCGCGTGCGGCCTCGCGGGTATTGTCGGGTTTGACGGGCTTGTCGGCGGGGCGACGTTCGCGGCGATCTGCGGCGACGATGGCTTTCAGACCACCGGGATATTGTTCGAGGAACACGCGCATCCCGCCAGTCGGCAGGCCGTGACGCTTGCCATAGGAAAGGGCTGCGGCAAATTCGGTGAGGCGGGTCTTGTCATAATCGACACCGAACACGAGCTTGACGACGGGGGTCATCGGCGCGCGTTCTTGGCCGACAATACCGCTGTCGCTCAACAGTTCGAGATAATCATCCTTGCGGACATCAGCGAGCAGCGCGAAGTCATAGGCATGCCCCAGCGCATGATACAGCGCGGTGCGGCCCCGGCTGTCGGCATGGTGCAAAAGGTCGGCACTGGCGCGCGCGGTAGCGAGCCAGTCGGCAAGCCCAACCCCGACAGCATCGGGAACGGGTTCGAAGGGTTCGTCGTCAATGCCGAGGTCTTCGGCGAGAATTTCGGGACGCGCCTGCGGGATGCTTGGTTCTTCGACCGCGCTTGGCCCATCCGCCCAGACGGGCATCGTCGGGCGCGGCGATTGCGCGGCCAAGGCGCCAGTCAGTTCGCTTTCGAGGCTATTCGCTTCGTCGCCGCCGACAACTTCCTTCCAGTTGATGACGCCGTAAACGAAATCAATCGTGTCATCGTCCGACGACAGCGGCATCAGGATGCCGCGATACATGGTATTGTAGCCGGCGGTGCTGACGAATTCGGCTTCGAAGCCGATCGGCGCACGGTTGGCGATGATCTGGAGATAATGGTCGGTAAGGCGCGAGAGCAGCGACCGCGCGGGCACATCGGACACCGTCAACGGCTCTTCTTCAAAGCCGCACTCGTGGCTGAGCTTTGCGCCGAGATAGGCAATCGCCGGATTTTCGGCACCGCTGGTGAAGTCGAGCAAAACACTGTTCGGACCGAAATCGGTCAGTTCTTCGGGATTGAGATCTTCGATAGACGGCAGCGCGCGACCGTCGAGCAGCGACACCCAATGATTATAGGCGCGGACATGCATGCGCCGTTCGTCGGTACCAATCGCGGCGGGCGCATCGACGGCATAATCGTCGGTGTCGTCGGTTTCGTGCCCTGTTTCACTCGCGAAATCGCGCATCCGGTCCATTCGGCCAGTCCTAAGTAATTCCTGATCGCAGCCGTTATGACCCTGTTCTGGTTACCAAGCCGTTAAGAAGTCTGTGGGTTGCTGTCCGCACGGTTCGCTGTTATCGGCGCGGCCATGCCAGCGGGCCGCCTTAGCTCAGCCGGTAGAGCATCGCATTCGTAATGCGGGGGTCAGGTGTTCGAGTCACCTAGGCGGCACCACGGTTATCAAAGCGTTGCGAGACAGCCGCTTTGTGAAATTTGCCAAGCAAATTTTCGTCTCGATAGTCGCATATAATATAATTTAAGCTGTAATTGCTACGGCCATTGGTTCATGTATTTCACTCGGGGCGGAGTATCATCAGTGTTGCGACGAATTTGGTGCCGGATTTTCGAACATCGCCCACGTCGACACCGATTTGACAGCAGCCGTTTTGGCGCTTTCACAAAGTGTGGGCGTTGCAACCAGCTGCTGGCGCGCGGCTATTTCGGGTGGCAACGTGCCGATGCGTCCGACGTGCGCCAGTTCAAACGCGCTCTGGTGAAACGCGATGCCGATCTCGCGGCACAGGGCACGGAGGAAAATCTCGCGCCAAAAGACATGGAAAAGTTCATGCTGCCTTGGAGCAACGATTGATTGCGTCATATTTTGGCACGACGCGCGGAATGGTCCGGCTCGGGCTGTCCTATGGCGAAGTCGTGCTGGGGGCAGCGGGGCTTTCGAAGCCTGATCCCGCCGACGTGCGGCGGCTCGTATTTGTCTGCCACGGCAACATCTGCCGCAGTGCTTTTGCCGATGCTGTGGCGCGGCGGGCGGGATTGCGGGCCGCATCGTTCGGGTTGTCGACCGATGCGGGCAAGGGTGCACATCCCCCTGCGATTGAGGCAGCCCGGGCGCTGGGTTTTGACTTGAGGGCGCACCGGACGACGCGGGGCGGCGATTTTGAGCCTGAAGCGGGAGATTTCCTTCTGGCCATGGAAACGCGGCAATTGCGGCGCTTCGCGGCGGATGCGCGGTTCGCGAGCCTGCCGAGGAGTTTGCTGGGGCTTTATGCATCACCCGCTGTGCCGCATCTGCACGATCCTTATGAACTTGATCCGGCCTATATGTTGACTTGCCTGAAGCGGATCGAAAGCGCGGTTGCTAATCTTGCGAAGGCTTTTCCCGGCGCACGAGTTTCCTGAGCACGCTTTTCATATCGGCAAAGAACGGGCCGGGATCGCGCCGGTCCCACACGAAGTATCGCATGCCGGGATCGAGAAAATCGCCGAGGTAGCTGATCAAGTCGCGCCACGGCGTCGCCTTGAACTGACGATCAGCAATCGCGCGGGTGCCAAAGAAAACGCGGGCTAGGCGGCGGGTTTCGGGGATCGTGTAGCGCGCATGGCGTTCGCGGACTTCGGGCTGCTCAGTTACGATACCCATCGCTTGGGCATAGGTTTCCCACGCGAATTCGGCCCCCGCATGGCGCGCGAGGGGGAGGCTACCCCAGAAACGACCGTTGATTTCCATCAGCCAATATTTGTCGGCCCGTGCGTCGTAACGATATTCGACCATTGCGGGGCCTCCCCATCCGATGCTGGCGAGGAGTGCCTCAGATTTGGCGCGCTGATCGGCGTGCTGGTCGAGCGGGACGGTGGCGCACACGGTCGAGACGCCGCCTTCGGGCGGCCATTCGTGGATGCGACGATGCTGGAAAGCGAGCGTCGCTGCGCTGCCTTTCATGTGGAACATCTGGCCCAAACCGCTGCCGGGGCAATAGCTTTGCACGAGTGGCCACGTGTTGAGCGTGGCATAGCGTGACAGCGCTGTCTGAAGCGCGGCGGCATCGGCAATATGCTCGGCTTTGACGAATTCGATGGCGTTTTCGGCAAGGCGCGGCAGAATCACCGGCGGTTCGGCCCATTTCAGAACGACGGGATAGGCGATCTCCGATGCTTTGACTGCGAAGTCGTCGCTCGCTTGTGGCTGCCAACTGTCGGGCACGTCGATGCCCATCGCCGCGGCCCGCGCCAGTGTTGCGGATTTATCGAGCACAATGTCGAGCGGCGCGCGGCGCGGCGTCAGGATTTTGCAGCCTTCGATCGCTGGCGGCAAGCCCGCAAGCGCGATCAGGTCATCTTCCGAAATCGCCAGCAACGCACCCGCACCGGTCTCGCGGATCAGCGCCGGGAGCCAGTCGGCGAGCGGACCCGTCGGCCGCACAGAAAAACTGCTCGTCCATTTCGACGCCCGCCCGATGGCGCTATCGCTGCGACCAACAGCATGGACCGGCACACCGTGGCTGCCGAGCTCGCGGATCACGGTCAGCCCAATCGGCGTGTCTGCGCCGAGCACGATTGCCGCCTTCACCGCTCGTAAGCCAAAGTGCCGACGGCCTGCTCGACTATTCTCATCGCTGTCCGCCGATAGCTCGGGCCGAGACGTTCCGGCGATGTTGTTGCCGGGTCGCAACGAAGGTCTGCAAAGCCGTCGCTCGACAGGGCGGGCTGCCCGGCAACGGTCCGGCACATCGCTTCAAACCGCCCGATGACGCTGCGGTTGGGGCGCATGCGGTCACGGCTCAGCATCTCGAAGCTGTGGGTAACGATTGTGAAGGCAGGACGCCGGGCCGCGGCAGCATGGGTCAATGCTTCGGTCATCTCGCGGGCCGACAGCGCGCAGACCTGAGCATGTCGCAGGTGGCCGGGGCGGTCCTCGATTGCCGATACCGGCATTTCCATAACGCCCAGCCGTTCGACCGGATCGACCTGGTCAATGCCAAGGCCAATATGGCACGGATCGCCGATAAAGGTCGGATTGAAGCTCGCGTCCCATTTGATCCCGAGCGATGCGAGCGCCCGCAACGTATCGTCATCCGCACCATAATTGCCCGCGCGGAAGGCAACTGGCGGTGGTGCGCCGGCAACGATCAGCATCTGTCGGCCAAGCGTAATAAGCGTCACCTGATCATCAAAATCGAAATCACCGATGCTGCGGCCACGACGGTCGCCCACGGGGTGTTCCTTCGACCATTCCAGCCATTCGGGATGAAGATGCAACTGCACCTCATGTCCCCGCGCGACAATCGGCTGGACGATGTCCGCAACGACATCAGGTCCGTAAACCAGCGCGGGCATCGGATCGACAAAGAACACACCGGTCAGGCCGTGCGCATCGAGCTGGTCCATCTGCCATTCAACACCATAGCCGTCGCAAGCAATCGAGCGCGCGAAATTGCCGTCGGCATCGGTGCCGGCCTGAAACAGCGCCGCCGACAGCTCGGTATCAATCGTTATAAAAACTTTGGTCACGCCCCGCCTTTATCGCGCAGGCATTACGAAATCGCCCCCCAATTTCGGTTGGGCGGAATCGAAGCACGCATGGTCGCTAGCAAGACAACCACGACGGATACATTTGGTTCCTTCACCATTTCGAAGGGATTCGATGTCACACATTAATGGCGTCGGGGGTCACCTCATAAACAGAGCGGCAGGCGCTGCGCGAAATTCGCGCGCATCATGTCCGGGAGCAACGCGATGGATTTGGAAGTTCTGCACGATATGGATGTGGAGGGCGTATCACCTCCCGAACACGACACCCAGTTTGACAATGTATCGTCAGCACTTCCCCCACCGCCGATTGCGATTTTGCCAGCGCTCGCGCTGGCAGCCTGCGGCGGTGGCGGGACAACCGCCGGCGTCGTTGCCGTAACGCCGCCGGCGCCACCCCCCGCGCCACCTCCGCCACCACCACCCCCTCCACCGCCGCCGCCTCCGACAACATCGCAGTCGGGGCGCTTCCTTGCGCAAGCAACGATGGGCACAACCGATGCCGATGTTCAGGCGGTCATTGCGCAGGGTTATGACGGCTGGCTTGGCGCGCAATTCGCCAAGCCCCGCGCCTCGACTTTCTGGGACTGGCTGATTGCCAAAGGCTACAACGATCCGGTCAATATCTTCCGCGAAGACGGCTATGACCCCATGATCTGGAGCAGCATGATCGCGGGCGAAGACCAATTGCGCCAGCGCGTCGGCGTCGCGCTGATGTCGATGCTGGTGGTCGGGATCGATGCCATCCCCAACAACTGGAAACAGTTCGGCATGGCGTCTTATATGGACATTTTGTGGGACAATGCGTTCGGCAATTACCGGACAATACTCGATAAAATTTCGAACAGCGCGGTGATGGCTTATTATCTGACCTTCATCAACAACCGTAAAGCGAACGCAAACGGCGCGGTTCCGGATGAAAATTACGCCCGCGAATTGATGCAACTTTTCACTATCGGACTCTATCAGCTCAATCTTGATGGCACGCAGAAGCTGTCAAACGGCAAGCCCATAGAAACCTACACACTCGATGATGTCGGTGGTCTGGCCCGGGTTTTCACGGGCTGGAAGGACGACAAGAGCGCGCTGGTTGGTGCCAATGTGAACGGCTTTGACAATCTGAAAGCGCCGATGATCCAGAATGCCTCGGATCATGAACTGGGCGTCAAGACGTTCCTTGGCACGACCATCCCGGCAGGCACGGACGGCGCGGCAAGCCTGAAAATCGCGCTTGATGCAATTTTCGCGCATCCCAACGTGGCGCCATTTGTTTCCAAGCAACTGATCCAGCATCTTGTCACGTCAAACCCGACGCCTGCCTATGTTCAGCGTGTTGCCACAATTTTCGAGAACAACGGATCGGGCGTGCGCGGTGATTTGCGCGCGGTTGTCCGAGCAATTTTTCTGGATACCGAAGCGCGCAATGATGCGGCGGCGGCATCAAGCACCAGTTTTGGCAAGCTCCGGGAGCCGCTACTGCGCTTTACCGGCTGGGCGCGCGCATTTGGTGCGACGTCGCCAACCGACAAATGGCCGATCGGAGACACGAGCACGACCGTCAACAAGCTTGGGCAAAGCGTCGGACGCAGCCCCAGCGTTTTCAACTTCTTCAGACCAGGATATGCACCGCCGAACAGTGCCATCGCGACGCAGAATATGGTCGCGCCCGAATTCCAGATCACCAACGAAATATCGGTGATCGGCTATATCAACTTCATGATCGTTACGATGCGTGACGGTTGGGGCGATTTCAAAGCCAATTATGCGGATTATCTGGCGAAAGCGGCTGACTCCCAAGCGCTGCTCGATCTGATCAATCTGCGCGTTGCAGCCAATCAGGTGAGCGCGGCGACGATCGCGCAAATCAAGACGGCCGTCGATAGCATCGCTTCTGCCACGCCCACCGATCTTCAAAATCGCGTCAATACCGCGACGACCTTGATCATGGTTTCCCCTGAATATCTGATTTTGAAATAGGATCATGTCGATGTCGTCAGATCAATCACGCCGCGCTTTTCTGAAGCGCTCAGCCGCCCTCGGTATTGCCGGTTCGGCAACGCCTTTTGTTACCAACCTTGCCCTGATCGGGGAAGCCGCCGCGTCGGTCGCCTCCGATTACAAAGCGCTGGTGTGTGTGTTCCTTTACGGCGGCAATGATTTCGCCAACACGCTCGTGCCTTATGATCAGGCAACCTATAATCTTTATCAGACATTGCGCCCGAATATCGCGTTGGCGCGGGATGTGTTGACGCCGACGGTGCTCGCGCCAACGACGGCGCTGCCCGGTGCTGTGCAATATGCGCTCGCGCCGACGATGGCTTCGCTCTTGCCGATCTTTAACGCCGGTAAGATGGCGGCCGTTTTCAACATGGGCACGCTGATCCAGCCGACCACCAAGGCGCAATATCAGGCCAAAAGCGTACCGCTTCCGCCGAAGCTTTTCTCGCACAATGACCAGCAAGCATTTTTTCAGACTGCCGCGTCGGCCGAAGGTGCGGATTCGGGCTGGGGCGGGCGCATGGGCGACTTGCTTCAGTCGGGTAACGGCAACGCATCTCTCACCTGCATCAACGCGACGGGCAATGCCGTCTTCATGAGCGGTAAGACCGCCATCCAGTACACGGTCGGCTCGAGTGGACCCCTTGCGCCTTATAGCAATTCATCGACTCTGTTCACGTCGGCGACAGCCAACAGCGTGCTGCGCTCGATGGTGGCAGCACCGCGCACCCACTTGCTTGAAAACGAGCATACGCGCGTGACCAAACGGTCGCTTGATGCCTATACGCAAGTGACGACGGCGCTTGCTGGTGCGCCGACATTTACAACGCCTTACCCAAGTGGAAATTCGCTCGCGAACCAGCTCAAGCTTGTTGCCCGGATGATTTCGGTCAGCCAGCAGCTCGGGGCAAAGCGCCAAGTGTTTTTCGTTTCGCAGGGCGGTTATGATTTGCATGATGTGCTCGCGACCAAGCAGCCGTTGTTGCTCGGTGTTCTGGCTGACGCGCTGAAGGCGTTTTACGATACGACAGTTGAACTCGGCATTTCGGACAAGGTCACGACCTTCACCGGCTCCGATTTCGGCCGGACAATCGTCAACAATGACGACGGGTCCGATCACGGCTGGGGCGCGACCCATTTCGTGATGGGTGGTGCCGTCAAGGGCAAGCAATTCTACGGGAAATCACCGGTGTATGCGAATAACGGTCCCGATGACGTCGGGCAGGGCCGCTTGCTGCCGACGACTTCGGTCGATCAATATGCGGCGACGCTGGCGAGTTGGTTCGGGATTACCGATTCACAAATGTCGACGGTGCTGCCGTCCATCGGCAACTTCTCGAGCCGCAATCTCGGCTTTATCTAGGCCTGTCCAAATTTCCTGACTTGCGACCTGTCACCTCGCTGTGACACAAGCCAAGTAATGCGCATCGCTTTCCCGTTTTCCGCCATCGTCGGCCAGGACGAGATGAAGCGTGCCCTTTTGATCGCTGCCGTGGATGCACGGATCGGCGGCGTGATGGTGTTCGGCGACCGCGGCACGGGCAAGTCCACTGCCGTCCGCGCACTGGCGGCGTTGCTGCCCCCGATTTTTGGCGATGACGGCAAGAAAATGGCAGTGCCCTTCGTCGATCTGCCGCTCGGCGCGACCGAGGATCGGGTGGTTGGTGCGCTTGATCTCGAACGTGCGCTGGGTGCGGGCGAGAAGGCATTTGAGCCGGGATTGCTGGCGAAGGCGGATCGCGGGTTTCTTTATATCGACGAGATCAACCTGCTCGAGGATCATATCGTTGACCTCCTTCTTGATGTCGCCGCTTCGGGGGAAAATGTCGTCGAGCGTGAGGGGCTGAGCGTCCGCCACCCGGCGCGCTTTGTGCTTGTCGGCAGCGGCAATCCCGAAGAAGGTGAATTGCGCCCGCAATTGCTCGACCGGTTCGGACTTTCGGTCGAAGTGCGGACGCCGCAGGATCTGGACTCGCGCGTCGAGGTGCTGCGGCGCTGTGATGCGTTCGAGCGCGATGGCGCGGCGTTTGCCGAAAGCTGGGCGAAAGCGGAAAAGAAGACGATCAAGCAGATTGCGAAGGCGAAGGCACTGCTGCCCGATGTCGAGATGCCCGACGCGGTCCTGCGCCGCGCGTCCGAGTTGTGCATTGCTGTGGGTGCGGATGGATTGCGTGGAGAGTTGACCCTGATGCGCGCGTCGCGGGCGCAAGCGGCGCTCGATGGCAAGCATCAGGTGACCGAAAAACATCTGGTTTCGGTCGCGCCGCTTGCTTTGCGTCATCGCTTGCGCCGCAATGTCCTTGATGAAACGGGCTCGACCGCGCGGATAGAGCGCGCGATGGATGAGCTGTTCGGGTGATAGAAGATGCGCTGATCGCGGCGCAGCTCTGCGCGATCGACCCGGGGCTGGGCGGGATGGTATTGCGTGGTGGCGACGGGCCGGTGCGTGATGCGGTGATCGCGGTGATGGCGGCGGGCCGTGTGGTTCGCAAAATCCCTGTGCACATCGATGATGAGCGGTTGCTCGGTGGGCTTGATCTGGCCGCAACTTTGGCAGCGGATCGTCCGGTGGCGCGCAAGGGGTTGCTGGCAGAAGCAGATGGCGGGCTTGTGGCCGTGCCGATGGCCGAGCGCCTCGACGAAGGCATCGCGAGCCGGATTGCCGCCGTGATGGACACCGGCGTTGTCATTGCCGAACGCGACGGGATGCGGCGGCAGGACGACGCGCGGTTCCTGTTGGCACTGCTCGACGACGGTGTGGAGGACGAACGCGCACCTGATGTGCTGGCGGAACGGCTAGCGTTTCGCTTTGATTTGAGAAATGCGAATCCGTCCCAAGAACCGTTCGGGCTGAGCTTGTCGAAGCCTTGTCCTTCGTCCCCGACACTGCAGAAAGAAAATGCCGCCCTTCGACAGGCTCAGGGCGAACGGATCAATGTCGATGACCACAGTCTGACGGTCATCGCTTCGGCGGCAACGTCACTTGGCGTCACATCGGCACGCGGCGCGTTGCTCACCCTGCGCGCGGCCAAGGCAGCGGCCTTGTTTGACGAGCGTGACACCGTCACTGATGACGATCTGATCCTCGCCATCCGCCTCGTTCTCGTGCCTCGCGCAACGCAGTTTCCGTCGCCTGCTGAGGAGCCTGATGCGATCCCCGAGGATGCCGATCCCGGCGAGCAGAGCAGCGGCGACGCCATGCAACCGCTCGAAGATGTTATCCTCGAAGCGGTCCGCTCCACCCTGCCGCCCAATATGATTGCGGCCATTGCCGAAAATGGCCGCCGCGCGGCGATGAGTAAGGGCAAGGGGAGCGGGGCCAAACTCAAGGCGCAGATGCGCGGACGGCCGGTGGGGGTGCGTGCCGGTGTGCCGCGCGGGGGCAACCGGTTGAGCCTGATCGAGACATTGCGCGCAGCAGCGCCGTGGCAGAAGTTGCGACGTGCGCCTGGCGATATTCGGGTGCGCATCCGCCGCGATGATTTGCGGATCAGGCGGTTTCAGTCGCGCGCCGAAACAACGACGATTTTTGTCGTCGATGCTTCTGGATCGTCGGCGGCGGCACGGTTGGCTGAGGCGAAGGGCGCCGTCGAGTTGTTGCTGGCCGAAGCCTATGTGAAGCGCGCTCAAGTGGCGCTGATCGCGTTTCGGGGGACAGGCGCAGAGCTGATCTTGCCGCCAACGCGATCCCTGACGCGGGCGCGACGGGCCTTGGCGGAGTTGCCGGGTGGAGGGGGAACACCGCTTGCCGCAGGGCTGGCGATGGCAGGTGAGGTGGCAACGCTGGTGCGGTCGAAAGACCGGACGCCGTTTGTCGTCGTGCTGACCGACGGACGGGGGAATATTGCTTTAGACGGCACAGCGGACGCGGCAGCGGCAAAGCGCGATGCCGAAGGGGCAGCGCGCGCAGTGAACGCACCGGGCGTTTTGATCGACATATCCGCCCGGCCACGCCAAGAGGGTCGCGCGATTGCGGCTTCAATGAGTGCGAAATTCGTCGCCTTACCACGTGGGGATGCCCTTTCCGTCCGCGACGCCGTGAAGGCATCATGAGCGACCGGCCCGACTGGGAGGTCGAAGGCCGCGACTGGCCCAATCGCGATGCAAGCCGCTTCGTCAACGCGGGCGGCACGCATTGGCATGTGCAGGTCGTGGGAACCGGTCCGGTTATGTTTTTGCTACACGGCACCGGGGCCGCAACGCACAGCTGGCGGGGGATGCTGCCGTTGCTGGCGGAACATTTTACCGTGGTTGCGCCAGATTTGCCGGGGCATGGCTTTACCGCGCGCGGGGGACAGACATTACCTGCAATGGCGAAGGCGGTGGCAGGGTTGATGGGCGAACTCGACCTGAAGCCGAAGATTGTCGTCGGCCATTCGGCGGGGGCAGCAATCGGGTTGCGGATGGTGCTTAATGGTCTGGTCGATGCCAAGGCTGTCGTTGGCCTTAGCCCAGCGCTGCTTCCGTTTCCCGGTCTTGCGGCAAAGCTGTTTCCGACGATGGCGAAGCTCTTGTTCCTGAACCCATTCGCACCCTACATCTTTGCCCGCATGGCGGGGCCGACGCGTGAAGTTGCGCGCTTTATGCTGAAGAGTACGGGGTCGCATCTGGATGGCGACGGCGTCGATTATTATGCGCGGCTGTTCCGCAAGCCGGGGCATATCGCGGGAACGATCGGCATGATGGCGTCGTGGGATCTGGAGCCTTTGAAACATGATCTTCCGGGGCTGAAAGTCCCATTGATCGTGATCCACGGCGACGGTGATACGGCGATTCCGCTGGCAAAAGCGCGCGAGGCGGCGGCGCTAGTGCCGGGTGCGCGGTTTGAGGTGCTTGAGGGGCTGGGGCATCTCGCGCACGAGGAAATGCCAGAACAGGTTGCCGGGATGATATTCGATTTTGTCAGGGGTTTGGCGATATGATCGAAAAATATGGCGGCATCATCGAAGGCGGGATTACCTTCGTCGTTGTGATCGGCTTTTGCGCTTATCAATATTGGGCCACCAATCGCTCGATTGCAGCCGACAAAGCCTCAGCGCGTGATGCGGGGCATTCGGAAGGGGAGCATCAACTGGACAATGGGGGAAACGAACCGGTCCATTGACAGGCTTTCGTGAACCGCATCGACACGCTCTCCGTAGATTTCAGTCGACAACGCCGAACGTGAATAAAAGGGCGCATTCTCCCACGTTTTGACGACTTTTGCATCGGACCCGCGCGTGCGGCGCGGCATCCCGAATGTCGTTCCCGGCAAGCGCGCTGACGGCGGCAGCTCGGCATCGTGCCACACGCCCTGCCGGTCATAGCGCAATGCCATCGCGAAGTCGGTGCCGTCGCGCCGTTCGCCTTCATACATGACGGCAACGCCATCTTTCAGGTGCGCGCGCGACCATTGCCACTCGGAAAAGCCCGCTTCCAATGGCTCGCGGCCAAAGTTTGAATCGAAATAGCCGCTGCCCGACCAGTTGATGCCGGGCGAATCCATCGTGACCTCGACGCGGGCGCGCGGCGCAATTGGGTGCCACAGATGCTGGCCATCTTCATGCAGGCCGAATGCCGTTTCGGAAATCTGTTCGGGGTACAGCCGCACTTTGCCTTTCACGGGAAAGGGGATGGGGCAGGCCGTTTCGTTTATGTCGATGACCAGCGCATCGCCGTCCCAATGCATTGCACTCGGCCCGACTTGCAGCGTGTCCGCGCTGCGCTGGAGCTTGGCTGACCCCCGTTCGGTCATCGTCCAGCGGTTGCCGCGCGGGCCGTAGAGCGCGACGTTGATTGAACAATGATTGGCCGGATCGCCGCGTCCGCTGGCTTTGTAATAGGGCGAGAAAACACTGCCCACGAACCCGATGATGGTCAGCCCGAAGTGGCCGTCTGCGCTGATCGCGTCGACATACCACCAGCCATAGCCTTGTGGCGGGACGAATGCGTCGAAGCGTGGTCCGACATGATCGATGCGGCGGCCAATTGTCCCGACAGCGCGACCATCGGCACGCCCGCGCCCGGGTGCGTGCTGCCCCCCGCCAAGTAAAGCCCAGGGATCGTCGTTCGTGCGCCCGGCCGGCGGAAGGACGCCGCC
>JANLSJ010000006.1:0-121796 GCA_031362355.1 Sphingomonas sp. | reverse complement strand
TCGTGCCTGTCGCCAAAACGATTGCGCATCAAATGCTCTAGGCAAGCGTCCTCGGTTGGAAACTGTTCTAGGAACTGACGAAGTGTTGGAGCTTTCGTTTTCATACATATTGTATAGCGCTCGTTTCAACCTGACGCAAGGAGATAATTCCCAGATTTTTTGACGGGACAGGCGGTCCGCCAAATGGGTCCATAGACGGTTGTCGTTCGCATGAACTAACCAACAATAGAACCACACTTGCACTTAGAAATCGAAAACCCAGCCCAGAGTGACGCATTGTCCAAATCCCGTTCGAGACCAAATATGAAAGGGGCGTTACACTGTTTAGCTATTTGGGCCAAAAGCCCGGAAGATCATTGATCTAGGGTACTTCACCCCTACCCTTGACCTCCCCCCATTCCCCGCCTAAATTCTAATTAACGCAACCACTCGGTCCCGCGTCCACAGCATCAGTCCTTGATCCGCTGTTTCGGCCATCCGGTCCCATGAGACTCCCCGAAAGAATACTACTATGCATTTGAAAGATTTGAAGAAAACAGCGCCGGCCGATCTGGTTGCCATGGCTGAGGAACTCGGCATCGAGGGCGCGTCGACGCTGCGCAAGCAGGACTTGATGTTCGCGATCCTGAAAGTGAAGGCCGAAAACGGCGAACAGATCATGGGCGTCGGCACGATCGAAGTGTTGCAGGACGGCTTCGGCTTCCTCCGCTCGCCCGAGGCCAATTACCTTGCCGGGCCCGACGACATCTATGTCTCGCCAAACCTCGTCCGCAAGCATGGCCTGCGCACCGGCGACACGGTTGAATGCGAAGTCAAAGGTCCGCGCGACGGCGAACGCTATTTCGCACTGACCAAGGTCGTCAAAGTCAATTTCGATGATCCCGAAGCCGTCCGCCACCGCGTCAACTTCGACAATCTGACGCCGCTTTATCCCGATGAAAAGCTCAGCCTCGACACGCTCGACCCGACGGTCAAGGACAAGTCGGCGCGCGTCATCGACATCATCTCGCCACAGGGCAAAGGCCAGCGCACGCTGATCGTCGCGCCGCCGCGCGTCGGCAAAACGGTCATGCTGCAGAACATGGCCAAGGCGATCACCGACAATCATCCCGAAGTGTTCCTGATCGTCCTCCTCGTCGACGAACGCCCCGAAGAAGTCACCGACATGCAGCGCAGCGTGAAAGGCGAAGTTGTCTCCTCGACGTTCGACGAACCCGCAACGCGCCACGTCCAGGTCGCCGAAATGGTCATCGAAAAGGCCAAACGCCTCGTCGAGCACAAAAAGGACGTCGTCATCCTGCTCGATTCGATCACGCGTCTCGGCCGCGCTTACAACACGGTCGTGCCGTCATCGGGCAAAGTGCTGACCGGCGGCGTCGATGCCAATGCGTTGCAACGGCCGAAGCGCTTTTTCGGCGCGGCGCGGAACATTGAGGAGGGCGGATCCTTGTCGATCATCGCCACCGCATTGATCGACACGGGCAGCCGCATGGACGAAGTCATTTTCGAAGAGTTCAAGGGCACGGGCAACAGCGAAATCGTCCTCGACCGCAAAGTGGCCGACAAGCGTGTGTTCCCCGCACTCGACGTCGGCAAATCGGGGACGCGCAAGGAAGAGTTGCTCGTCGAAAAGGTCAAGCTCAGTAAAATGTGGGTGCTGCGCCGCATCCTCATGCAGATGGGCACGATCGACGCGATGGAATTCCTGCTCGACAAGATGAAGGATTCGAAGACCAACGAAGACTTCTTCGATTCGATGAATTCGTGAGGGCGCAGACGTGATCGATTTACTTATTCTCGCAACCGAAACTGCGGCAGCGGCCGTTCCTTCGCTGGGCGGACCGACTGAAATATGGGCGGCAATCGTCAAGGATTTCAGTAATATAACCTCAGCGTCCGCGCTGACTGCGTTCCTGCAAGTGCTGATGATCGACATCGTGCTTGCCGGCGACAATGCCATTGTTGTCGGCGCGCTGGCTGCGGGTTTGCCTGCAGAACAGCGCAAGAAAGTCATCTTCATTGGTGTGATCGCCGCGCTCGTGCTGCGTGTCATTTTCGCGCTGATGGTGACGTGGCTGCTCGGCATCGTTGGGTTGGTTTTCGCGGGCGGTGTCTTGCTGTTGTGGGTCGCGTGGAAAATGTATCGCGATCTCGGCGCCGATCACGCTAGCGACAGCCCCGGTTCGCCCGAAGTTGCGGGTGACGAAAATTCCGGGATCAAGTCGTCGAAGAGTTTTGCCGCTGCTGCTTGGGCGGTTGCGGTCGCTGACGTTTCGATGAGCCTCGACAATGTGCTCGCGGTCGCGGGCGCGGCGAAGGATCATCCCGGCATCATGATCGTCGGCCTGATCTTTGCGGTCGCGCTGATGGGGATCGCCGCTAATCTGATTGCGCAGTATATCGAGCGCTATCGGTGGATCGCATGGGTTGGCATGGCTGTCATCGTTTATGTTGCGGGGAAGATGATTTATGACGGCTGGGTTGATCCACAGCTGGGTGTGGGCCGTTTCGTGATGGCAATGGTCGGCTGAACCCGGCGACAAAAGGAGTCGGACATGAAAGTGAATGTCGAAGTCGATTGCACGCCCGAAGAAGCGCGTCGCCTGATGGGTTTGCCGGATATGGCACCAATCCACGACGCGATGATGGCGCAGCTTCAGGACACGATGAAAAATGGCGTCTCGCCCGACATCATGATGTCGATGCTCAAAAGCTGGTCGCCGATGGGCGATACCGGCATGAAGCTGTGGCAGGGGCTGCTCGATCAGGTGACGAACGTCGCCAAGAAGTAGCGCACTTTGTGACCGCACACCGTTTGCCCTGAGCTTGTCGAAGGGTTGTCCTTTCTTTGTGCGGGACTGCATAAGAAGGGCAAGGCTTCGACAAGCTCAGCCCGAACGGATTTTGCGTTGACTGATACAATCTTCGCCATCTCGAGCGGTGCGCCGCCGTCCGCGATTGCGGTGATGCGGATCAGCGGGTCGGATGCCGACGCGGCGCTGGCGGCGCTGACGACGATCAAATTACCCGAGCCACGTTATGCCGTATTGCGGACGTTGCGTGTGGAGGAAGATCAGCTTGATACCGCCCTGGTCCTCCGCTTCCCCGGACCCAATAGCGCGACCGGCGAGGATCTTGTCGAGCTCCACCTTCACGGTGGGCGCGCGACGATTGCGGCAGTCTCAGCGGCACTGACGCAAATCCCCGGCCTTCGCCCCGCTAAATCTGGTGAATTTACACGCCGCGCGTTTGAGAATGGCCGAGTGGATTTGTCCGAAGCCGAAGGGTTGTCGGACTTGCTCGCGGCAGAAACCGAGCATCAACGGCGGTCAGCGCTCGCGATGGCCTCGGGCGGCTTGTCACGTATTGTCGAAGGGTTGCGCAGCGAGCTGCTGTCAGCATCGGCGCGCGTTGAAGCCGCGATTGACTTTGCCGATGAGGATGATGTTTCGCCGTGGCCCGAGCGGGCGACAGTGTTGAACGCGATGGCAGACCAGATCGAAGCCCTGCTTGCCAACCCGCCCGCTGAACGCCTCCGTAATGGCGTTCGAATTGCGATTGCAGGGCCGCCGAATGCAGGAAAATCTGCACTTATCAATAGCTTGGTTTCGCGAGACGCCGCCATCGTGTCGCCCGTTGCTGGCACCACCCGCGATGTCATCGAAGTCCCCGTTGCGCTCCACGGCCTCCCTTTGGTGTTCATCGACACAGCGGGATTGCGCGACGAAACCGATGATAGCATCGAAGCCATCGGGATTTCGCGCGCGGAAGCGATTGTGGCGTCGAGTGATCTCGTCCTTTGGCTCGGTGATCCTGCCGCCGCACCTGATCGCGCGGCGGTCATCGCCATCCGTGCCAAGGCCGATATTTCGGACGTTGCCGAAGACGCGCGCCTTGCTGTCTCGGCAGTGACCGGCGCGGGAATGGCCGCGCTCATCGAAACGATCACCATCGCGGCCAAGGCCGTGCTCCCCGCGCCCGATGCTATCGCGCTGAACACCCGCCAGCGCGCGTGCCTGATCGATCTGACCACCGAGGCCCGCGCCGCTGCGGCCACTGACGACCTGATCCTCAGCGCCGAACACCTCCGCCGCGCCCGCCTCTCGCTTGATCGGCTTACGGGACGGGCAGGGGTGGAGGATATGCTCGATGCGCTGTTCGGGACGTTCTGTATTGGGAAGTGAGCGGGGATGTAGTGTAGTTTCGACGACGGTTATTTGCAGTGATTTGCTGATGTTCTCGTTTTAAGTTTCTTGGGCTTCCCAGTCTATGCTGATGGCCCAAAATGTCTTTCGGTGCCCTTTGGGCGGTAAAACGCGATAGGAGTAACTTGAAACTTCGCGGTCCACAAATGGTGACGAAAAAACTACCTTTAAGTCTAGGTTCCGATGGACTGGAACGCTGGCAAAGGCAGGTAGTCTGGTCTGCTGGCCAGGAATGAAAACTGTTTCCATGATTATTGGTTGATTGCAAATTTCAACTTTGTGCACTGTTGCGGCAGATCGGCCTGTGTTTGTTACCATCATGTCCAACGAAAAGCTGCCATCGCAGTTTTGAATCCCATCCGGAAAGTTGAACACCAAGTTGGCATCTTCGGCCTTAATAAACGCAAGATGTGTTTCGTTCGCAACACTCAATGCGCGACGCGTGGAATAAAGTGAAACCAGTAACCCGATGAGGCCAAATGCACTTAAGATTGTTTGCCAAGTGGCCAACGCAGCAGTGTCTTTGGCAGCATCAGCGGCTTTCCATTGGGCACAAAGCTCGCTTGCACGTTTATCCTGTCCTGCCTTGCAGCCGGTATCTGGTGCCGGAGTATTGGGCAGCTTTTCCAAGGCGGCTGCAATGCGTCCCAGATCTTTTTGACTATCGGTTTGTGTTACAGAACTTTCCGGCTGAACGCCTTTCGGCGAAGGTGAAGCCGCTAAGGTCAGCAATCCCAGAGTCGCAATTATGACCGATCGATACCCGCTCATCATTGGATCAAGATACCCCAGAAATTCGAGCAAGCCCTACGTTCCCTCACTTCCTTGCCAAAGTCCACAGCCTGTTCCACGTGAAACAATTGTCCGAATCCCTCTGATCCTGTAACGGCCCCCCATGTCTTATGACGTGATCATCATTGGCGGCGGCCATGCCGGGTGTGAGGCGGCGGCGGCGGCAGCGCGGCGCGGCGCGCGTGTCGCGCTGGTGACGATGGCGCGTGCGACGGTGGGTGCGATGTCGTGCAACCCGGCGATTGGTGGTGTGGGTAAAGGGCAGCTGGTCCGGGAAGTCGATGCGCTAGACGGGATCATCGGTCGCGCGGGCGATGCGGCGGCGATCCATTACCGGATGCTAAACCGATCCAAGGGCAAGGCCGTGCAGGGGCCACGCATTCAGGCCGACCGGGTTGCCTATCGCGATGCCGTTCAGACCGCGCTTGCCGCACAGGCCAATCTCGATATCGTCGAAGGCCAGGTCGAATCGCTGCTGATTAGTGGCGGCAGGATCGCGGGCGTCAGTCTGCTCCATGGAACGCGCATCGAGTCGCCAAGCGTTGTCATCGCCACAGGAACATTCCTCAGCGCGCGCATGTTCTGTGGCGACGCAATCACCGAAGGCGGACGCGCCGGTGAACCCGCCGCCACGATCCTCGGCCAGCAACTCCGCGCGCTTGACCTTACCGTTTCGCGTCTCAAGACCGGCACCCCACCACGCCTCGACGGACGGACAATCGACTGGAGCCGTCTCGAGTTTCAGCCGTCGGACAATGACGACTGGACCCTCTCGCCACTTGGCAAGCGCGTCCTTCCGCAACTTTTCTGTGCGATCACGCGAACCAACCGCACGACGCATGATGTGATCCGCGGAGCCCTGCACCAATCGCCGATGTTCACCGGCGCCATTGAAGCGAGCGGTCCGCGCTATTGCCCGTCGATCGAGGACAAGGTCGTTCGCTTCGGCGACCGTGACGGGCACCAGATTTTTCTTGAGCCAGAAGGTCGCAATGATCCGCTGATTTACCCGAATGGTATTTCGACGTCACTGCCGGTCGAGGCGCAGCTAGCAATGCTCCGCACCATTGAAGGGTTGGAGCGTGTTGTCATTGCGCAGCCCGGCTATGCCGTGGAATATGATTACCTCGATTCGCGCGCGCTTGACCATCATCTTGAGTCGCGCGCGTTGCCGGGGCTGTTTCTCGCTGGACAAGTCAATGGTACGACGGGCTATGAAGAAGCTGCTGCGCAGGGGCTGGTCGCGGGGGCCAATGCGGTCGCGAACGCGCTGAACTTGCCGCGCCTTCGCCTCGACCGTGACACAAGTTACATCGGCGTCATGATCGATGATCTCGTCCTGCAAGGTGTCACCGAGCCCTATCGCATGCTCACCGCGCGCGCCGAGCATCGTCTTCACCTTCGCGCCGACAATGCTGAAACGCGATTGACGGGAATCGGCGTTGCGCACGGCCTGATTGGTCGTGATAGAGCGGCGCATTGGTCAACGCGCGAGACCGCAAGGACAGCGGCTGGATCGGTCATGGAATTTGGTAATGATCGCTCGATTACAGCCCGCATTCGTCGGGACAGCTTGGACGCGCCCGCCGTTCGCGCGCTCGACCCGGTGCTTGCGACGATAGCTGGTGACATTCTTGAAGAGTTGATCGAAGACGCATGTTACGCGCCCTATGTTGATCGCCAGCGCGCCGAAGTCGTGGCACGACGCGCGGCAACGCATGTCACCATTCGATCCGATCTCAATTATGGCAGCATTGCGGGGCTCTCCGCGGAAATGGTGCAACGCCTGAACGCGGCACGCCCGGCCACCTTGGGCGATGCCGAACGCATAGCAGGCATCACCCCCGCCGCGCTGTCGGCGTTGCTCGTGCACAACCGCGCCGGGGCCATGCGTTGACCGAAGACGAAGCGCGGGCTTGGCTCGTCGCGAATTTCGATGTTTCACGTGAAACAACAGACCGGCTTGAAGCCTATGCCGCACTGGTCGCCGAAGGGCAGAAAACACAAAACCTCGTCAGCGCGAGCACACTCCCGACATTTTGGTCGCGACACATAGTCGATTCAGCGCAGTTGGTATTGCTGGCGAGGGAGGGCAGTTGGCTCGACATTGGTAGCGGTGCCGGTGTTCCGGGCATTGTCACCGCCATCCTGACAGGCGCGTCAACGATCCTTGTTGAATCGCGGGCGCGACGTGCTGAATTTCTTCAGGAAACGGCGGAAACGCTGGGTCTCGCCAATGTGACTGTTGTGGCCACGACTGTGCAGAAACTTGTGGCCAAGCCTGTGGACAACATCACCGCGCGCGCTGTTGCCACGCTTTCCGCGCTCCTCGAAATGGCGTTGCCCTTTGCCCATAAAGGGACAGTCTGGTTGCTGCCGAAGGGAAAAAGTGCGCAAAGTGAACTGGCGTCGCTACCGCGCGCGTGGCAAGGTGATTGGGACGCGCGGGCAAGCGTCACCGATCCGGATAGCCAAATCCTGGTCGGACGGCACATAAGGATGAAGAGCAAACGATGATCTGCGTCGGCGTTGCGAATCAAAAAGGCGGGGTGGGCAAGACCACAACTGCGATCAATGTTGCCACGGCATTGGCAGCGACGGGGTGGCGCGTTCTGCTCATTGATCTTGATCCACAGGGTAATGCCTCAACCGGCCTTGGCGTCAACCATTCGGATCGGGTACGGTCGAGCTATGAACTCCTCACGGGCGATTGCACATTGGCCGAGGCGGTGGTGCCAACCAAGGTGCCGCGGCTTGATCTGGTTGCGGCCACTGTAGACCTGTCGGGGGCGGAGGTTGAGCTGGTCGCTTATGATAATCGCACGCACCGGCTTGATGCGGCGCTGAATGCTGCGCCGCCGGGGCGCTGGGATATTTGCATGATCGATTGCCCGCCGTCGCTCGGACTATTGACGATCAACGCGATGATTGCCGCACAGTCTTTGCTCGTGCCCTTGCAATGCGAGTTTTTTGCCCTCGAGGGTTTGTCACAACTTCTTCAAACGATTGAAAGAATTCGTGCGAAGTTCAATCCCGGCCTGTCGATCCTCGGCGTCGCGCTGACCATGTATGACCGGCGCAATCGCCTGACCGAACTGGTCGCGCAGGATGTCCGCGCGTGCCTCGGCAATGTTGTGTTTGAAACCGTTATTCCGCGCAATGTGCGTTTGTCCGAAGCGCCGAGTCACGGGCTCCCCGCGCTGGTCTATGACATGCGCTGCTCGGGATCGGAGGCCTATATCCGCCTCGCCCGTGAATTGATCGCGCGGCTCCCGCGTCTGACGGCGGCGGCTGCATGATAGAACCCGTCACAGCAAAGCGCCGCGCACCAGCCCTCGGTCGGGGCCTCTCTGCGCTCCTCGGCGATACCGAAAATGAGCGCGGTCCGGCCAATGACGGCGTTCGCGAGATCGCTATTGCCGATATTTCGGCCGATCCCGATCAACCGCGGCGCTTTTTCGACAGCGAAGCGCTCGATGAGCTGGCGGCGTCGATTGCGTCGCGCGGGGTCTTGCAACCCATTGTCGTGCGGCCGTTGGGCGACAAATTCCGGATTGTTGCGGGCGAACGACGCTGGCGGGCGGCGCAACGTGCCCAATTGCATCAAATCCCCGCTATCATTCGCGAATTTGACGATGGTGTGACGCTTGAAGTCGCTCTTATTGAAAATATCCAGCGTACCGATCTCAACGCCATCGAAGAGGGCGAGGCATATAAGCGCCTGATCGAACTCCACGGCCATAGTCAGGACGCGCTCGGCAAAATCGTCCACAAATCGCGCAGCCATGTGGCCAATTTGATGCGCTTGCTCGATCTGCCGCCGCATGTCCGTTCGATGGTCGCCGATGGTCGCTTGTCGATGGGGCATGCCCGCGCGCTACTGGGTGCCGAAGACGCGGTGGCGCTGGCGCAGGAGATTATCGCCAAAAACCTGTCTGTCCGCGACGTCGAAAAGATCATCAAGCGCGCCAAACGGCCCGGACCCGTCGAATATAAATCGATGACTGGGCCTGTGCCCGACGAAGACATCGCCATGCTCCAGCGCCAATTGGGCGATCTGCTCGGCCTCAATGTCGGGATCAGCCACAAGGCTGGGGCGGGGAGTGTCACGCTGCATTATGCAACGCTCGACCAGCTCGATATGATCTGCCAGCGTCTGAGCGGCGAAAAGATTTAGCCCACGTCATTGCTTGCAATGACGAAAACTATCTGAGCCGCTGCCCGACGCGCGCAATAGCAATCAATTCCTCGGCGGCGATGACTGTGCCCGCCGTGCCGCTTGCCATGATCGCGCCTTCGCTGGCGAAAAGGCGCGCCGAGGCAGTCGCCAATCGAGCGGATGACCAGCACGAAAGTTGCGCCGTAACAGCTGGTTGTTCCTTGAAAAACAATGCTTTACCCAGTGACGCCACGGCGGCGCTGGCCGACTTTCCCGCGTCCACCTCGGCGCGCAATCTTGCCAACAGGATCAACCGCCGTTGCAGCGCCCGCATGGCGGGCACCCAGCCATTGCTGGCCTCAATCTCGGTCAATTCCTCGGTCAGCACGCCCAGATCACCGCCAAGCACCGCATTGACCAATCGACCCGTATCGGCTTCCCCCAAATCCGCGCCAATGGCGGCATAAGCTTCTTCGCTGGCCTCGCGCGGTCGGTCAGGTGCGGCGTCAAGATACAATGCCAGCTTTTCGATCTCGCGCTCAAGCACCGCGCGGTCACCAAGGCAATTCGCGCCGAGTCGTGCTGCGACCCCCGGGTGCAATCGCAAACCGCAGGTCCGCCCAATGCTAACCGCGAGCGTCTCCAATCCCGCCCCTTCGGGTTTATATCCTTGGAATGCCATTACCGCGGGGTGGTCGAGCGCGGCCTTCATCAGCGCTGACGTCGGTTTCAACGCCCCCGCAATTATGACCACCGGATTGCCGACTGCTTCTGCCTCAAGCAACGCAACCACGGCATTGGTGCAATCATCACCCCCCGTCACGCGGATATGGCGCTTGTCGCCAAACAGCGAGAAGGAGGCCGCTTCGTCGGCCAACCGCGCGGGATCTTCCTTCAGCGTCGCGCCGTCGAGGTCGATTCGCTCGGCGTCAGCCCCCATTGCTCGTTCGAGGCGGGCAGCGAGCGCACGTGACCCTGAATCATCGGGGCCATAAAGCAGATAAAGCCGGACTGCGCCGTCAGGGTTGTCGAGCGCCTTGGTAATCTGGGGTTCTTTGACTTTCACGGGGTCGGCGCGTCACGGGCATAAAGTGCAATGCGCGCAACAATCTGGTCCGCGACAATCCCCGAGAGACGTTCAAGGGCAGTATTCTCCGCTGCAATGGTCGCATATTCAGAGCTGACCACGTCGATACCGACGTCCGACCCGGCGGTTGCGTCAAGCACGATTTTGCCGCTCGCATCAACCAGTTTGTACCGCGCGCGAAGCGTCCGCCGTTCGCGTGTCACGGCATCATCGCTGCGAACGCCAAAGCCTTCGATCTTGTCATCAAGTTCGACGTCGAGGCGATATTGCTTTGTGCCGCCCGCGCCGAGGCGGTCGGTCAGCGCATTGCGGACGAGCCAGCCTGATTTGCCGCCTTCGATGGGTGTGATGTCGATGCCCTGAAGTGTTTGCGCGACTGCGCCATTGGTCCCGCCGCTGTAAAGCGGGCGCAGGCCGCAGGCGGAGAGGGTGAGGGCAATCGCCAATCCCAAAACCGTTCGGGCTGAGCTTGTCGAAGCCTTGCCCTTCTTTTGCGCCATCAGTCTTGAAGAAGGACAGCCCTTCGACAGGCTCAGGGAAGCCGGTGTTTGATTATGTGTCATACCACTACGTTTACCAGACGATCGGGCACCACGACGACCTTTTTCGGTGTCGCCCCGTCGAGCATGCGAACCACATTGGTCGATGCGAGCGCCAAAGCCTCGAGCGCGTCCTTCGACGTTCCTTTGGCAACGGTGATTGTATCGCGCAGCTTGCCGTTGACCTGAATCGCGATGGTTGCTTCGTCGTCGACCAGCAGCGTCGGATCAGCCTCGGGCCACGGTGCATCGGCGACAAGGCCGTCGTGTCCCATTGCGGCCCAGGCTTCCTCGGCGAGATGCGGGAGCATCGGCGCGATCAGGCGGACCAGCGTAGTGATCGCAGTATCGCGCGAGGCCGACGGCGCGGCCTTTTCGATGGCGTTGGCGAGCGAATGAACCCGCGCGACCGCCTTGTTGAATTGCAGGGCATCGATGTCCTTGCCGATGCCGTCGATGGCCCGGTGCAGCGCGCGGTCGATGTCTATATCTTCGCCACTGTTCCCGCGCGGCGCTTCAAACAAGCGCCACAGTCGCTGGACGAACTTCCACGTCCCCTCGATGCCGCTTTCCGACCACGGCAGATCGCGCTCTGGCGGGCTGTCGGACAGCATGAACCAGCGCACCGCGTCGGCGCCATAGGTGTCGAACATCGGTTCGGGATCGACCGTGTTTTTCTTCGATTTCGACATTTTTTCTATGCGGCCAACAATCACAGGAGCATCGGTACCGCGCAAAAATACGCCGCCGTCGCGTCGTTCAATCTGATCAGGACTGGCAAACTGCTGAGTGACTGGCTGGTGCTCAACTCCATCAATGACCATCGGTCCAAGTTGGACTTGATAGGTCTCGTGCGTCACCATCCCCTGCGTGAACAGCCCCGCAAATGGCTCCGCCACGCCCAGCTGCCCGATATGCTGCAACGCCCGCGTCCAGAACCGTGCGTAGAGCAAATGCAGGATCGCATGCTCGACCCCGCCGATATATTGGCCGACGGGCAGCCATTTCTCGGCTTCTTCGCGGTCGAACGGCTTGTCCTTGGGCTGGCTGGCGAAACGGATGAAATACCACGACGAATTGACGAACGTATCGAGCGTGTCAGTCTCGCGTCGTGCGGGCTCGCGGCAATTTGGGCAGGCGACATGCTTCCATGTCGGATGCCGGTCGAGCGGATTGCCGGGAATGTCGAACGTCACATCCTCGGGCAAAACCAGCGGCAATTGCGAGCGCGGCACCGGCATGACGCCGCAGAAATCGCAATGGATGATCGGGATCGGCGTCCCCCAATAGCGTTGCCGCGACACGCCCCAGTCGCGCAGCCGATATTGCGTCTGGCTCTCGCCCCAGCCCTCAGTCTCGCCACGCGCGATGACGGCGGCTTTGGCGGTTTTGACGTCCATCCCGTCGAGAAAACCGGAATTTACGAGTGTGCCGGGACCGTTATAGGCTTCGTTGCCCCTGAAATAAGGATCGACCAATTCGCCGTCCGCGACAACACGGCGCACCGGCAATTCATACTTGCGCGCAAAGTCGAGGTCGCGCTGGTCATGTGCCGGAACGCCCATCACCGCGCCGGTGCCATAATCCATCAGCACGAAATTGGCGACAAACACGGGCAGTTTCAGCGCGGAATCGAACGGATGTTCGACCGTCAGACCGGTGTCGAACCCCAGCTTTTCCGCCGTTTCAATTTCCGCTGCTGTCGTCCCGCCCAATTTGCACTGTTCGATAAATTGCTCGAGCGCATATCGGTTCGCCGCCAGCTCCTGCGCCAGCGGGTGATCGCACGCAATCGCCAAGAAACTTGCGCCAAAGATCGTGTCGGGCCGCGTCGTGAACACGTCGATAACGTCTGACTCTTCTCCGAGCGTTAGCGAGGAGCCCAGCCGAGCGTCAGCGAGGTCGTTCTCGCTTGCGCTCGACGGGGCACCTCGCTTCCGCTCGGCGAAGGAGGGCTTTGAAAGCGCGAAAGAAGCCCGCATCCCGACCGATTTACCGATCCAGTTCTCCTGCATCAGCCGGACTTTGTCGGGCCAATGGTCGAGCGTTTTCAAACCTTCGAGCAAATCCTCCGCGAAGTCGGTAATCCGCAAAAACCACTGGTTGAGCTTGCGCTTTTCAACCAGCGCGCCTGATCGCCAGCCACGCCCGTCGATCACTTGCTCATTGGCGAGCACGGTCATGTCGACCGGATCCCAATTCACCGACGATTCGCGGCGGTAAACCAGGCCCGCTTTGTAAAGATCGAGGAACAGCGCCTGTTCATGCCCGTAATACTCAGGCTCGCAGGTTGCCAGCTCGCGCGTCCAGTCGATGGCGAGGCCAAGCCGCTTCAGCTGAGCGCGCATCGCGGCGATATTGGCGCGCGTCCAGTCGCCCGGATGCACACCCTTTTCCATCGCGGCGTTCTCGGCGGGCATCCCGAACGCATCCCACCCCATCGGGTGGAGCACGGCATGGCCCGTCATCTTCTTGTAGCGCGCCAGCACGTCACCCATCGCATAGTTGCGGACGTGGCCCATGTGGATGCGTCCCGACGGATAGGGAAACATCTCAAGCACATAAGCGCGTTTGGCGCTCGAATCGGCGTCAGCAGTGAACGTCCCGCGCTCGTCCCAGATTTTCTGCCAGCGCGAGTCCGCCGCGAGGGGGTTGAACCGCTCGGTCATGGGCAAATCAGCCCGTAACGGCGCTGCGCCTCAGGTCGCGCGCTTTGGTGAGGATGATGTCTTCGAGCTTCTGGACCGTCGCGGCCTGCACCGGCGCATCGCTCCACTGCCCGCCCGTCATCACCTGACGCGAGGCGGCCACGCGCAGTGCATCGGCGCGCAAATCCTGATCGAGGATTGTGACGGTCAGCTTCATCCGCTCGCCGGGCGAACTTGGATTTACATACCAGTCGGTCACGATCACGCCGCCGTTGGAATCAGTCTGGAGGATCGGCATGAACGACACCGTGTCGAGTGCTGCGCGCCACAGATAGGCGTTGATCCCGATGGTGGTGACTTTTGACGCGGCGAGATCGGCAATGCGCCCGGGCTTTTCCTTGCTGCCGCACGCAGCCGTGGTGGTAACAAGCGCAATCGCGATGGCGGTATAAAGGCGGCGGGGCATGGCAATCCTTGAAATTCGCGCATCTTTTCGCGCAGTCGGTGCGTTATAGCCCGTGTTGCCCGCCCTGCAAGCGGTCTGGCCCTCCTGCTGCCCTGGATATGTGTGCGATATGCAACAGCCGATGTTAAAATACGCGGCGGGGTGGTAGCGCAAGCGTGCGACACTATGTTACGCTCACGAAGTTTAGGGGATTCGATTCGTGCGCAATCGACGCAGCGTTTTTGGGGCAACGGCGGGGGCAATTTCCATGCTCGCGCTTGCGCTGTCCCCTGCGATCAGCGCGTCGAATGATCTGCGCGCTGCGAAACCCCGTGTTTCCCTAAGTGCGCGCGGCGGTTTGGGGTCATTTACGCCTGCGAATACGGACGCGCGGCTTTCGGCATTGCTCTCGCGCAGCGGGATTTCGTCGAGCGGCATGCGCTTTACACCTGCCTCGGCCAGCGTCCGACTGAATCGCTCGGTCACAGTTGCAGTGCGAGCGCGCACGACTGGCGGTTCGTCGGGTGGTGAGCGCATGGCACTGGTCAACGCCCCGACCACGAGCATCATGCCGGTCGCTTATGATCTTGGCGTTGCTGTCGGCTGGAAGCGCTTTGCTTTCTCGGGCGGCATTGAAAAAGTTGATCTGGGGACACTTGGCGGGCGGCAAGCGGTCGATGTCGGCGTCAGCTACAGCATCAAGAAATTCACGACGCGCGTCGCACTTGGCAGTGACCGTGCAACGCCGAATACGCCCAAGGCGCTTGCCGGCGATGCTGGTGTTTCAGTCGGGATGAGTGGATCCTATTCGTTGACCCGCAACATCGATGTAACGGCGGGCGTGCGCTATCGTGCGTCAGATCGTGACCGGCTCGGCCCTGTGACAGCAGCGGATACGCGGCGCGACAGCCAAGCGGTTTACATCGGCACCGCCTTCAAATTCTAAACGCGTCGATGGCCGCCCAACCGTAAAGGGTGAGCGCGGATAACGACCTTGCGCGCTTTGCGGTCACTCCTCCAAGGGCAATTGTCAGACCGCGCTGGTTCCCGGCGATTCGGCCCAGTCCGACCGGGCCAACCACCCGCGCGCCCGGATGCGACCGGGTTGCGAACACCGGCGAGACGAAAATCAAATCCGCGCCAAGCCGCTTCGCCAGTGCTGCCTCGCGCGCATTGTGCACCGCGACAGTGCGTATCCCCCGCGACTGATGCGGCGAGCGGCTGTGCGCGCCATCGGCCCCCCATTGCCGCGCAACGCTTGGTTTATCGGCAAGCAACAGGATATGCCTGCCTGCCGCCAGCGTCTTCACTACCCTGAATAGCGCCCGCCGCTCTTGCTGCGCCAATTCATAATGGCGGAAAACTATGCCCGACCCGCTCGGCAGCCGCCGGATTGCCGCCCGCAAATCCCCAATCCGCGGATCGGTCATCAACCAGATTTTCGGGAGCGGGTGGCGGCGGCGCATTGCGCTGCCTATAGCGCCACCCATGACTTATCTGGAAGCATCTGATCCCGAAACCCGTCTGGCCGCCGTTCACGCCGCTATTGCCAAGGCATCGAAGCTGGCAGGCCGCTCCGCCGCCGCGACGACGCTCATCGCGGTTTCGAAGACCAAAACCGCCGATGAGATCATCCCGCTGATTGCCGCAGGTCAGCGCGATTTCGGCGAAAACCGCGTTCAGGAAGCGCAGTCGAAATGGCCCGCGCTGATCGCGGCGACGCCCGGCATCTGCCTCCACCTGATCGGCCAATTGCAATCAAACAAGGCCGACGAAGCTGTCGCCTTGTTCGACATCATCCATTCGGTCGATCGCGCTACGTTAATCACGGCGCTTAGCAAAGCACAGGACAAGGCAGGCCGCAAACCCGCCTGCTTCCTTCAGGTCAACATCGGTGACGAAGACCAAAAAGGCGGCTGCGCAGTTCACTTGGTGCCCGGCTTGCTTGCCGACGCTCAGCATGCGGGACTCAATATCGTCGGCCTGATGGCTGTCCCCCCCGCGGACCTCGAACCCGCGCCCTATTTCGCACTCCTCGCCAAATTGGCGCGCGATCACGGCCTCGCAGAGCTGAGCATGGGCATGTCGGGCGATTATGAAACGGCGGTCAAACTCGGCGCAACCTATGTTCGCGTCGGCACCGCGCTGTTCGGGGCGCGCGCATGACATTCGATGCGATTATCTTCGACTTCGACGGCGTGCTGATCGAAAGTGAATATGTCAGCGGCCTGCAAGTTGCGGCCGCACTCACCACCCTCGGTCACCCGACAACCGTCGATCAGGCGCTTGACACGTTCACCGGCCTCGGCGGCGCGGATTTTAATGATGCCGTAAGCCAATGGATTGGCCGCCCTATCCCGCAAGCCTTTCACGATGCGCGCCAGATCGAGGATGACCGCGTCATGCGCGACGGCCTCGACGCGGTCGCCGGCGCGATCAGCTTTGTCCGCGCACTCCCGCCTGCCCTGCCTCGTGCCATTGCTTCATCAAGTACGACGGCGTGGATAACCCGCCATCTCGATCATATCGGCCTGCGCGCTGACTTCGCTGACCACATCTATTCGGGCCGCGAGCATGTCTCGCGTGGCAAACCCGCCCCCGACATTTATCTTCATGCCGCCGCGGTAATCGGTGCCAGCATCAAACGAACGCTCATCATCGAAGACTCGGTCGTCGGCGTTACAGGTGCCGTGGCCTCGGGCGCTCAGGTCGTTGGCTTGGCAGTCGGCAAGCATTGCCGCGACGGTCATGCGGATAAACTTATCGCACGCGGCGCGCATCGCGTCGCCCACAGCTTCGACGAAATCGCCGCGCTGCTCGTTTGAACCCTTAAAGCATCGATAGCGACAGCGCCTATTGACGCCGCTTGAAGGCCTAAGCTGCCAACGGAAAACTCAGCAAGCGATCATTGACGGGGATCAGCGCGCGCGCATCCGCCCCGACGGCTCGGACAATCTCGGGATGGCCCGCATCAAGTCCGCCCGTCAGCGAACCGAAGGCGGGCAGGATGAGTTTGGTCGCACTCGCCACGAAGCAGCGTCGTGCGACGTTGCGGCCGCGGATTGCGACGCGCAGTTTGGGGTGAAAATGGCCCGACAGTTCGGGTCGCGGATCGGCGGGGTCGGCTTCGTGACGGAGGATCAGGCCATCGACGTCGGCTTCGTCCACGATCCGCCCGCCAAACGGATCGCCCAGTGTCTGGTCATGATTACCGGTCACCCAGACCCAATCAACTTTGGTGGTCAACGCATGCAGCATTTCCAGCGCCTTTTCGGGAAGCCTGCGACATCCGGCGCTGTCATGGAAACTATCGCCAAGGCACCAGAGCTCGGTCGGTGCGGTTGCGGCAACGAGTGCGGTCAGGTCGGCCAGCGTCGCGATTGAATCATACGGCGGAAGCATCTGTCCGAATTTGGCGAACCAGCTTGCTTTCTCGAAATGCAGGTCCGCAACGATCAGCGCGCGCCGGGCGGGCCAGAACAACGCCCCCTGCGGCAAAGCATTCAGTGTGTGTCCCGCGAATTCGAAGGCGTTCACCCCAGCGTTCCGGGTGGCAGGAAGCGCACTTTGCGCTGGGCAAAATCGACCGAGACGCGGCGGAAGCTGCGCAACGTGTCCATGCCGAGCAGCATCGCAGGCTTGTTCTGGAGGCCATAGCGCTTGAACGGATGCGCATCGGCAAAGGCGATCACAGCATTCTCGATGGTAATGCCGGCAAGCCGGATGCGCCCGACCGAGGCATATTCGGCGCCCAACCTGCCGCCAGTGACATCGACAATATCGGTCTTGAAAAACTGCATCTTGCGGTTGCGCTTTGACAGCAGCACCCGAAGTGCATTGTTCCCGACCGTCGTTTCAGCGCCTGAATCAATGATAACAGTAATGGGTGTGCCATCGACGTCGGCATCGACGAGGACAAGCTGCCCGTATTTTGACCGTGCCGTGACAACAATCGTGTCGGGGTCATAGGCCTCTCTTTCGCCCGCGTGCAGGACGGACAGCGTGCGCTTGGCAAAGTCCATGACAACGCGCCGCCCCTTCAACGTATCAATGCCAAGCAAGCCGTGCCCGCCCAGATACGCCTGTTGTAGCGCCGGTGCGTTGATGTCGCGCGTCGTCTGTCCGGCAAGTGTCAGCGTGGGCACCGTGACGGTCGTCTGCTGCGCAACGCCGGTCATGCTGTGCATTGTCACGCTTTCACCCGCCGCAAGTTTAAGCAGCGTCGCCAGTTCCTGCGAAACGACCGTGCGGTCCGACCCGGTATCGACCACGAACTGGTAAGGTCCGCGCCCGTCAATGGTGACAGGGACTGTCATGCGCATGGCATCGTCGGTGCGCGTGGCCACGGTTGCGATGAGATCGGGCGCGTTGGGCACGGTTTCGGCGGCAAGCGGCATGGTGATAAAGAGCGCACACAGCGCAGCGATATAACGCATTTGGATCATCCTCTGGTGCGGAACATGCCACGAACACAGAGTTCGGGATAGTAAAAACGACGACGTTGATTTGCATCGCATCGCAGACGTGCGCATGTTCGCCGCTATGAAGTTCATTGCATTCGCACTTTTGATCGCTGGCCTCGTGTCGCCCGCATCGGCGCAAAGCCTTCAGCAACGCATCGAGAGCCAAATGAACGCCGCAAGCCCCGGCACGCGCTTCGGGATGGGTGTCACGGACGATGCCGGCAAGGAAATCATAGCGATCAATCCCGACGGGCGCTTCATCCCCGCGTCGAACACCAAGATGTTCACGACGGCGGCGGCCTTTATGACGATGCAGGGGCTCGACCAGCCCGACACCGAAGGCGGCACGACGGTGACGCTCCGGGGCAAGGATGTCATCCTGACCGGTTTTGGCGACGCGCGCATGTCGAGCGCGGCCGATTGCGCCGTCGATTGTCTGGTCACACTGGCTGACGCGGTCGCGGCAAAAACCAAGCGCGTGCGCCACATCATCGGCGATGCGAGCCTGTGGCCTGACCAGCGCTGGAGCCCCGGCATGAGCTGGAACAATGTCGCCGAACGCTCGGGGACGGGGATTGCGGCGCTGAGCCTCGACAGCAATGAACTGCCGCTGACCGTCATGGCCTCTAACACCGGCATGCCGCCCAATATTGGTTTTACCGCCGGTTATTTCACGATCGACAACCGCGCCACGACCATCGCGCGCGGGCCGACAACGATTGACGTGAAGCGCCTGCCCTTTGAACGGCGGGTGATCGTTTTCGGACAGATCGCCGTTGATGCCGCACCCGAAAAGATTGCGCTCGGCATAGATGACCCCGCGCATTACGCCGCGTGGCGACTGGCGGCGCTGCTCCGGGACCGCCGGGTGCGGGTGAAGGGTGAAATCCAGTCGCGATATGAGGACGGCGAACCACCCAACACGCGCGTTGATCCCGCCCCGCCACTTGCCCGCCTCACCCCACCACCACTCGCAGACGACATCAGGATCATCAACAAAGTTAGCCAGAACCTGCACGCGGATTTGCTGGCGCGGCGACTGGGCGGCAGTCTGGAGGGCGGCCTCGCAGCGATTGAGACGATGCTCACCAAAGCATCCGTGCCGCGCACTGCTTATGATTTCGCCGATGGATCGGGCATGTCGACGTATAACCGTGTCGCGCCGCGCGGCACCGTGACCTTTCTGCGCTGGGTCGCGGCGCAGCCGTGGGGTGCGGCATGGCGCGCTTCGCTACCTGTTGGCGGCGTCGACGGGACCATCGCCCGACGCTTCAAGGGCACACCGCTCGAGGGTCGTATCTTCGCCAAAACCGGCGGATTGAACGCGACGGCTGCGCTATCGGGCTATATGATCGCCAAGAGCGGACGCGAACTGACCTTCGCGCTCCTTGCCAACGACATGCCCGCCGGAACACGGGCGCAGCCGATTATGGACGCAGCGTTGATTGCCGTTTCGGAAGCGAACTGACCCCCTAGCTTTTGTGACAAACTTGTTGCTTAATGTCCGGACAACAAAGATTCGAAACGGGGGTTTTTCATGCGCCACATCAGCAAACTTGCGATCATTTTGTCGGCAAGCACGGCGCTGGTTGTTCCTTCGATTGCGACTGCGCAGTCAACGACGCCCGAAGCGGACGATGGCGGCAAGGAAATCCTCGTCACCGGTTCACGGATCAAGCGCGACCCCGCCAATAGCGCGCTGCCGCTGACGATAATCAGTCCCGGTGATTTGAGCCGCGAAGGCATCAGCAGCGCCGAACAATTGATCTCCTACCTCAGCACCAACGGCAATGGTGCCGACAATCTTGCGTCGAACTCAGACGTTGTCGGCGGCGCGCAGCGCGGGACCAACGGTTTGTCTGCGGCCAATCTGCGCGGGCAGGGTTCGGCATCGACGCTGGTCCTGCTCAACGGTCGCCGCGTTGCTGCGCACGGGCTTTCGGGCTCGGCCGTCGATGTAAACCAGATCCCGTTTGCCGTCATCGAGCGCATCGAAATTCTGAAGGACGGCGCGTCGGCGATCTATGGCACGGATGCGATTGGCGGCGTGATGAACTTTATCACCAAGAAGAATTTCGAAGGCGCATTGCTCAACGCGTTCACGGACATCACCCAGGAAGGGGATGCGCCGATCTATCGCCTGTCGGCCACCTTCGGCTCGGGCAATCTCGACGAACAAGGCTTCAACATCATCGGCGCGATCAGCAAAAGCTGGAATGGCGCGCTCAACGGCAACCAGCGCGACTTCGTCAATGGCAACCAGCCCGGTCGCGGTCTTTCCATCGACACGCGCGGCACCCCGATTGCAACAACCTTCCCGACAGGCGGCAGCACCGTGCCCGGATCAATCACGCCCACCGGCACACTGCTCAGCGGTGTCAACCTGACGGTTCCGGGCAGCACCGTCATTGCCAATGGCGGCATCAACATTCTTGATCTGCCCGGCGGCGCGGGGTGCGCATCCGTCGATGGCGGCATGGCTTATGATGAGCAACTTTGGGCGAACCCCAGCGCGCTTTACGCCTGCTCGTGGGACACGGGCCGCGCGGTCGTTTTGCAGCAACCAATTGAGACGCTGACCTATTATGGCCGCGCGACGGCAGCCCTTGGCGGTCATGAACTTTATGCCGAAGTCACGGGGTCAAAGGCCAATTCAACCAAGCGGTTTTCGAATAACCAGCTCAGCGGCAACACCACGACATTCCCCATCGCCTATCCGCTAAACGCGCTGACGGCAGACACCTACAATGACGTCTATAATCGCATCCGCGCGGTGTTCCCGACTGTTGCTGCGAACTATGGCAAGCCGATTGCCTATCGCTGGCGTTGCGTCGCGTGCGGACCGCGCGAATATGTGACTGAAACCCAGACATTCCGTGTCGCCATCGGGGCCGAAGGACCGCTGTTCGACGGGTGGGATTATCGCGTCGGCGGCTCCTATGCACGCAGCGAATCATCGTCAGTGCTCGGCACCGGCTATTATTTCCGCGGGACGTTTAACGGTGCAGCCGCAGCAGCGGCGTCGGGCGTTGCGGGGGCGGTCAACGGCGCGCCCGACCCGCGCGTTCCAACCGCACCAGGCGCCACGCGACCGGGGCTTGTCGGAGTGCTCAATGCCGGTTTGATCAATCCGTTTTCGCTGACGCAGACGGCAGCGGGCCTCGCCGCACTACAGTCGGTATCGGCCTTTGGTGCCCAGCTTTACGGTGGCAAATATCAAGTGAAGCAGGCGGATGCATCGATCTCGGGTTCGTTGTTCGCACTGCCCGGCGGGATGGTTCAGGTTGCCGTCGGTGTCGATTATCGTCGCGAGACCTATGGCTTTAATGGCTCGCAATTCGGTGCGCTCGGATCGCCCGACATTTTCAACGCCGCCTATGACAATGCCAATGCCCTGACCCAGCGCAACCGCGATGTGAAAGCCGCTTATGGCGAAATTTCGATACCGATCTTCAAGCAATTGGAAATCACGGTCGCCGGGCGCGTCGATGACTACACGGGCTTTGGCACGACGTTTAATCCGAAGGTGTCCGGAAAATTCCGCCCGGTCGACTGGCTGCTGTTCCGCGGATCTTATAACACGGGCTTCCGTGTTCCTGCCTTCAACCAGATTTTCAACGGCGTGACCCAATCACCCAATCCGGGGAACACGCTCGTCGATCCGACAACCTGCCCGTCAAACGCCGTCAGCGCGCTTCCGGGCTGTGCCGCGATCACGCCGGACTCGCTGAGCGGCGGTAACGTCAACCTCGGGCCGGAAAAGTCGAAGCAGTATAGCCTTGGCGTCGTCTTTCAGCCCTCGGCCCGGTTCAGTGCCTCGGTCGATTTCTGGTCAATCGCGGTTGACGATACAATCGGTGCGCTGACCATCCCCCAATTGCTGAACAACCAATTGTTGTTTCCCGACCGCGTTTTCCGCACCAACGGGATCATCGCTCTGCTCGACATTCGCGCCGACAATATCGGATCGCGGCGGACCGAAGGGCTCGAAGTCGCGCTGCGCGGCGGGACTGATTTGCTGGGCGGCGTGATCTCGGCGGGGCTCGACGGCACTTACCTGCTGAAAAAGCGCGAGCGATTTCTTGCGACAGCACCGTTCGGGCCGAGCCTGATCGGGGTGTTTACCTATGCTGGTGACCTTGGCCTGAAGTGGAAGCACAGCGCGTTCGTGACCTACACGAACGACGCCTTTACCTTCAGTTTCTCGCAAATTTATCGTGACGGTTATACCAATCAGGCGCTGCCCGGCATCGCCAACGGCACGGTCATCCGCCCCGATTTCAACCCGCGCGTGAAGCCCTATATCATCTACAACACGTCGCTCAGCGTCGATGTCGCAAAGCGACTGCGGTTTACAGCGGGCGTCAAGAACCTGTTCAACACCGATCCGCCGTTCGCGATCACTTATGACAGCAATTTCGGTTCGGGCAGCAGTTGGGAGCCGCGCGTCGCCGACCCACGCGGACGCTCGTTCACGATGTCGGTCGAGGCAAAGTTCTAGATAAGCCCCATCGCGGCGAGCTCACCTGCCAGCGCGGCGGGGAGTTCGTCGGCGCCTACTGAACCCTCGCCCAGATCGCGCGGGGCATTGGCGGCTTCGAGGTAACGCCAGCCCTGATGCGCGCGCTTGGGCTGCGCAACCGTGGCGATCACGCGCGCCTTGATAACGATGTCGGTCTTGCCGCCTTCGGCGTCGTCGAAACCGACAATCTCGCTGCGTCCGACCAGCTTGTGCTTCAATATCCAGAACAACGAGCCGCCGATGATTTCCTCGTGACGCTTCGGACGATAGCGTGTTGTCAGCCGCACGACGTCGCCACGCATTTCGATACGCTCGGACAGATGCTCGAGACTCGTGCAGCCAAACGCCACTTTGGTCAGATGAAGCATATCAGCCGGTCAGACCTGCCAGCGTTGCGAGACCGAGGAATGCGAAAAACCCCATCGAATCCGTGAGCATCGTGACAAACACCGACGATGCGACCGCAGGATCCTGATCCATCCGGTCGAGCGTGACGGGCACGAGGACCCCAGCCAGTCCGGCGACAAAGATATTGGTCATCATGGCGGCGGCAATCACCATGCCCAGTTGCGGGTTCTGGAACACGATGCTCACACCCACGCCAATCACGGCCGCAACGGTCGCGCCGTTCAGCAACGCAATCCGCATCTCGCGCAGAATCGTCCGCATCGTATTTGAATCGGTCAGCTGGTTCGTCGCAATCGCGCGCACTGCGACCGCCATCGTCTGCGTCCCGGCATTGCCGCCGACGCCCGCAACAATCGGCATGAGCGTCGCGAGCGCGACCATCTGTGCAATCGTTCCTTCGAACATGGCGATGATCGACGATGCGACCAGCGCCGTCACCAGATTGGCAAGCAGCCAGCGGACACGACCTTTGTAGCTTTCCAATATCGGCTGGTTGATGTCACCATCGCCCGCGCCCGACAGCTTGAGGATGTCTTCGCCCGCTTCCTCCTGGATGACGTGGACGATGTCATCGACCGTAATCATCCCGACCAGCCGCCCGCCATCGTCAACGACTGCGGCTGAAATCAGGGCATATTTCTGGAAGCGCAGCGCCACCTCTTCCTGGTCCATGTCGACCGGGATCAGCGTCTGTTCGCGCTTCATCACATCGGCGAGCGGGATCGCGCGCGGCGTGCGCAATATCCACGACAACTGGCACGTCCCAATCGGCCGGTGCTGCGGATCGACAATGAAGATTTCCCAGAAATCGGTCGTCAGATCGGGGTTGTCGCGCAAATAATCGATTACCTGCCCGACAGTCATATGTTCGGGCACCGCTATCAGCTCGCGCTGCATCAGGCGACCGGCAGACTCCTCGGGGAACGCCAGCGCCGCTTCGATGGCGGCACGGTCATCGGGATCAAGCGCGCGCAGGACAGCGGCCTGATCGGCGTCGTCCATATCCTCGATGATGGCAACCGCGTCATCGGTGTCGAGTTCGGACGCAATATCGGCAACTTGCGTCGCGGTCAGCGCATCGACCAGTTCCTCGCGGACGTGATCGTTCATTTCCGAAAGGACATCGCCGTCGAGTAAATCTGCGAGCGCCGCAGCGAGAGGCGCGCGCCGGTCCGACGGTGTCAGTTCGAACAGGTCGGCAATGTCGGCCGGATGCAGCGGCGAGACAAGATCGCGCGCGCCCTGATCATCACCGTCCTCGACCCGTGCCAGCACGTCGCGCACGAATTCCGGGCGCAGGCGGTCGTCCTCGTCGAGTTGCGTTTCAGCGGGCGCGTCAGTCTGGAGGTCGGTTTCGCTCACGCTATCGTCCTCCTTTTTGCTGGCTGGGCGGGCGTGATATCGCAGTCGGTTTTCTTGGGCGTCAGGTCAAGCGGCGCATGATGTTCGTTTACCAGCGCGAAACGCATCGATGCTATGCCACGCAAATGGAAACGCCTTATATCTATACCTTGTCCGGTCGCCGACCGATGACGCTGTTCGGGCTGGCGGCATCGTTGGCGTTTGTTGCGCTTAGCTGGTCCTATGGCGCGCCTTGGTATGCGTTAGCACCGGCGCTGCTAATCGTGCCGATTATGCTGACGACGATTATCCGGAACCCGGTTTACGGGATACGGATCGACCGACACGCAATGGAGATTGACCGGAATGGTGAGGTCAAGCGCATCTTGTTGACCGCGATTGATTACATCAAAATCACGACATGGAGCGAGAGCAGCGACACGACGATCCATCTGAAAGACGGCAACTTGCACCAGATTCCACAGATGACGCGCCCGCCAATAGGAGAGTTCCGCGACGTCCTAGCCAAACATGGCGTCGCGGTAACAAACGCCTCAGTCCCCCTCGCCCGGCTCGGGTGAAAAGAACTTCTCGAACTTGTCCGCCATACCTTTATGGTCATCGGCATCGGCGGGGGCTTCGCGGCTGCGGGTGATGTTGGGCCATTGCGCCGAGAAAGTATTGTTGAGCTCGAGCCACTGTTCCTGCCCGCTTTCGGTATCGGGTAGGATCGCTTCGGCAGGGCATTCGGGTTCGCACACGCCGCAATCGATGCACTCGCTGGGGTTGATGACAAGCATATTCTCGCCTTCATAGAAACAATCGACCGGGCACACTTCGACACAGTCCATATACTTGCACTTGATGCAGGCTTCGGTGACGACATAGGTCATTGGGCTTCGCGGCTCCCCGGGATGGTTCGATGCAAATCGTTAGGATTGCGGGCGCGCGGCGTCAACTGCCTGCTGACCAGCCTTCAAGCGCCGCGAAGGCAGGCGATTTGGGTCTGGCGGGTTCGGGGCGGGCACGCGGGCGGCTGCGCCATGTCCAATGGCCTTCGGGACCGCTGCGGAAACCGCAGGCGCGCAGGATCGCGGTGAACGTCGTGGCGTCGATCCCGAATGATGTGGCGAGCGCGGGATCGGGGATGAAGCCGGCGCGGGCCTTACGCATGTCATGCAGCGCGCGGGCGACGCGCTCGACGAGGTCAATGCGCACTTGCTTGGGGCCAAAGGCTCGATAGCCGGGGAGCGAACCCGTGAGTGTCGTCGCGGTTGTCCCCGGCGGCGGAAGCGTTGGGCAAAGCGTTCGGGTGTGGACCGCTGATAGCACGGCAATCAGCTGCAGCGCCTCCGGCTTCAACAGGCGCGGGTCATAGACGTCGAGCGTGCCGACAGTCAGTCCCGCCTGCCTGAGGATGCGCCGGTCATCGACGTCGAGCGCGGACAATGCGGTGTCCACCGTGCTGCGTTCGGCAAAGCCACCACTCGCCGCCAGTGGTGCGAGCAAGGCACGGACGCGTGCGGGGGTGAACAAGTCAGTCGCAGACTCAGTCATCGCCAACAGTGCGGCGAGGGGGCGCGCCATGCTGGTGGTGAGCCAGCCGTCGATGCGGGCCATAACCTGGTCTCGATCCGCCGCATTGAGCGTGTCGAGCGCGGCATCGGGGCGCAGGCGCGGCTCGATCAGCGACCGTCCGGGGGAAAGGCGAGCGATCACATGCCCTTCCCAAGTGATCGTCAGTGCCTCGCTATCTATGGCAAAGGCCGTATCGGGGGCCGCGACGAGTGCAGCGGCACGACGGGCGCGCTCCTTGGGCAATCGGCGCTCGGCAGCGGCGAGCAAGCGCTTGCGGTCGCCGGTCCGCGCCGAGGGATCGACGGTGAAGGCAAAGCCGTCGAGGCGACCGATGAATTCGCCTTCAACCAAAACATGACCATCGTCGCGCACATCGACGTCGAGCAGTGCCGGATCTTTGCCAATCTCACGCATAAGCACCGCGGTGCGGCGGTCGACGAAGCGTTCGGTCAGGCGGGCGTGGAGCGCGTCGGAGAGCTTCTCCTCAAGCGCCTGAGCACGGGCCGACCAGTGCGCCGGGTCTTCGAGCCAGTCAGGCCGCTGGGCGATGTAGGACCAGGTGCGGACCGCCGCGATGCGCCCGCCCAACGTGTCGATGTCGCCTTCGATCCGGTCGAGGCGGGCAAGCTCATCGGCGAACCAAGCCACTGGAATATAACCATTATTTTCACTGATGTGACGGAAAACACGCGCGACAGTGCGGGCGTGGTGATCGGGGCCGACCTTGCGGAAATCGGGTAGTCCCGCCGCCGCCCAGAGGCGCGCGACCATCGCAGGGTGACGCGCGCGGTCGCGGACCATCGGGTCTTCGGCGAGGCGTTTAAGCACGCTAAGGTCAATCGCTTCAGGCGCGGCGCGCAAGCCGGATTCGGTCGGTTTGGCTTCGAGCGCAGCAATCAGCGCATCGACGCTCGACAAATCGGGATCACCGTCGCGCCAATACAAATGTTCGAGCTTGGGGAAACGATGTTCCTCGATGGCTTCGATTTCTTCGGGGCGGAACGCGGCTGGCCCTTCTTCACTGCCCAGACTGCCGAAGGTGCCGTCCTTCTGGTGACGCCCCGCGCGGCCCGCGATTTGCGCCATTTCGGCGACCGTCAGCCGCCGTTGCCGCCGTCCGTCGAACTTGTTGAGGCTGGCGAAGGCGACATGGCCGATGTCCATATTGAGCCCCATGCCGATGGCATCGGTCGCGACGAGATAATCGACTTCACCCGCTTGATACATGGCGACCTGCGCGTTGCGGGTGCGGGGAGAGAGGCTGCCCATAACGACGGCCGCCCCGCCGCGGGCACGACGCAGCATTTCGGCAACGGCGTAAACTTCCTGCGCACTGAACGCGACGATGGCGGAGCGCTTGGGCAGGCGTGAGAGCTTCTTTGCCCCCGCATAACTCAGCGTTGAAAAGCGCGGGCGTCTGATAATTTCGGCTTCGGGGATCAGGGAGCGCACCAGCGGGCGCAGGCTTTCGGAGCCGAGAATCATCGTTTCCTCGCGACCGCGCACATTGAGCATCCGGTCGGTGAAAATATGCCCGCGCTCAGGGTCCGCGCCCAATTGTCCTTCATCGAGCGCAGAAAATGCGACGTCCCTGTCGCGCGGCATTGATTCAGCCGTGCACAAAAGCCAGCGCGCGCCCGGCGGCATGATCTTTTCCTCGCCCGTGATGAGGCCGACTTCCTTTGGTCCCTTGATCGCGACCACGCGGTCATAAACCTCACGCGCCAGAAGGCGCAGCGGAAAACCGATCATCCCCGACGCATGGCCACAGAGCCGCTCGATGGCGAGATAGGTCTTGCCGGTATTGGTGGGGCCGAGCACCGCTTTGACGGTTGAGGAATCAGGAGCGCCCATAATGGTTTAGATCGGGGGTTGGGCGGCAGGATGCAAGCGGGAGAGGGTGGCGGGTTTGTTGGGGTGAGCGGACTGTCCGCATTTGCAAAGTCGATTTGGCAGAGCAGACGTTCTGTAGAGTTAGCAGTTAGGACAAAACTTGATCAGACTAACATCACTAGGCAATCTTTGGGGGTGTTCGCGACGTGTATTACGATGCCGAAGAACTAACGGTTGAGAGAGATGATGTCGTCAAGGTTCTGGTCGGCCAGAAAAAGATATAACCGAAAGGCCTCCGTATCACGACGCCGCTCGGCTGTGCCGCGAGGGGGCGACTACACGGCACAGACGAATCATATTCGAAGTCTTGTGCTGAAGGCCTTCTTCGAGGCTGCGGAAGAAAAGACTTTATCAGTGTATTGCAGACTGGTGGCCGAGAACAAGCCCAACTGGTCGGATCATCTCCTCCTCCCCCGGGTCATCACGACGCAGTCTGCAGTGTGCTTTGTTTTTCCGACAGCTCAGCGTGCCCGACCCCGCCGGGTTGCCCACATGGGACGGTGCCGAGGATGTTGCGTCGCTTGGATAGAACTCCACCAGAACCACTGATTACCGTACTCATAGAGCACCCTTTAGTGCAATTAGCATTGTCGCAAGTGACCGCTGTGCCGCTCGTGCGGATCGGACACGAGCCCAAGAAAGCGCAACTACAGCTGACCGTTACCGTTACGACCGAAAGCGCACCGCCAGGCCCGCGCCCAGCTTGTCGGAGAATTGCTTGACCCGAGGTGCTGTCGCCCTGAGGCACAAACTCGTAACCCGACCGGGCATGGACCCGACCCTGCCGAACTTCGATCATAGTCATCGGGTTCGGCAATGCGTTGCGTCGCGCGCGTTCCCAATGGCCAGGGATATACTCCCAACTCCTGTTGCTGCAGCGATAAGCTCCCGGCTCGAATATGAAGCCGCTCTTGGTTTGGGTCGGAATCGTGTTGGCGTCTGCGGGCAGAGGCGGCATCGTCTCAAGGCTGCAAGTGCTTGCGGAACGCTGGGCTGCGGCAGGCGTCGCGGCGATGAACTGTAGACACAGTACGGCAACGCAACATGCAACATACAAAGTTCTAAGCACGATAGCCTCCTATCGACTCGACATTAGTAAATAATACCGCAAACTCGTTTCTATGCAAATCGCTGCCACAGCGATCTTGCCGCGCCAGTGGACCCAAATCCGTTACCACTCGTCTGCGACAGTGACTTGTTCGTTTAGTCGCGGGTTGCCAAGCGGTGAACCGTTGAATGTCCACCATCTTGTGGGTAAAAGACCGTCCGCTTTTAGTGTTCGCTAATGCGTTGGCGGACGACCGAAAAGTTGTCGTTACCAGCCATTTTTCTCGTCGTCGCCCCGCACGTGATGCGGGGCTTGGCTTCTCTACTTTGTTATTAGTGCCAACGATGAGCCAAGCCCCGTGTCAAGCACGGGGCGACGGCACGGGGATGACATATTGAGTCAGCTTATCCACAGCGCTGGTCAGTTTGCCGCAACTTTAGGCAGATTTGCGCCGGTTAGTTTGACTTTAACGAAATTCGTCCACAGGCAGAGGACCGGGCGGCAAAAGCCGTGCGGGTTGCAAACGACATAAGGGCATCGGCCTTGTATTATCGGAACGACGGGGGGACCGGATTCGGTGGCGGCACGGCAGTGCTTTCGCTCGATTATGCCATTCCCGCCGGCACGCCGATCTTTGGTCGGGCCGACCCGATCTACAAACCCGGTCGATTCGATAATTTTGATTTCACGCCCGATCTCGGTGCGGAAATCGGCACCAAGACATGGTGGCGCGGGCTGGCGACGTGCGCCGCGCTTTGTGTGGCAACATGGATGCTCTCGCCGAGTTTCCGCCCGCTGCCGGGGGCTGTTCCCGCTGCCATGCCTGCCGCAGCTTTTGACGAAACCCGCGCGCAATCGATCGCGCCGCTGGCGTGGGGCGGCGATACCGGTCGCAAGATGGGCGCGACTGATGCTGTTCAGGCGCTGACCGGTACACCCGAACGCCCGACGCTCGATTTGTCGGCCTCGCTCGGACAGGGTGACAGCCTTGCCCGTGCACTCGAACGTGCGGGCGTCGGCAGCGCCGAGGCACGGCAAGTGGCCAACATGACCAGTGATGTTGTGAACCCGAGCGAGATTGCCCCCGGCACGGCGCTTGCGCTGAGCCTTGGTCGCCGTGCCAACAAAAATATCGCCCGCCCGCTCGATAGTCTCGCCTTCCGCGCGCGCTTTGACATGCGGGTGAGCTTTTCGCGGGTGAACGGTGCGCTGGTCATGAACCGAAAGCCGATTGCCATCGACAGCACGCCGCTGCGCATTTCGGGTCAAGTCGGCGGCGGTATTTTCATGGCAGCGACAGCGGGCGGCGCGCCGAGCGAAATCGCCCAGCAATATATCCGTGCACTCGCCCCCAAAGTGCCCATCGGCAATCTCGACAATGACGCGCGGTTCGACATGATCGTCGAGCGGGATCGAGCCGCGACCGGCGAAGTCCGCTTCGGCAAATTGCTCTATGTTGGCCTGAACCAAGGCAATCGCGCGACGCGGATGATCCAGTGGACCGTAGGCGGCCGCGCCGATTGGTATGACTTGTCAGGCGTCGGCCAGACGCGTCCGGGCTTTACGATGCCTGTTGCCAATGCCCGCAAGACCAGCGGCTTTGGCTGGCGGATGCACCCGCTGCTTGGCTATTCGCGGATGCACCAAGGGACCGATTATGGTGCGGCGCACGGCACGCCGATCCGCGCGGTGACCGACGGCATCGTCAGCTTTGCCGGATGGCACGGCGGGCACGGCAAGATGGTCAAGCTCAGCCACAATGGCGGCATCGGCAGCGGCTATGCGCATATGAGCAGCATCGCGGTTTCACCCGGCGCGCGCGTTTCACAGGGGCAAGTGATCGGCTATGTCGGGTCGACGGGCCTTTCGACCGGTGCGCATTTGCATTTCGAAGTGTATCGTAACGGCGTTGCCGTGGCGATGAATAGCGTGAACTTTGCGTCGCAGTCTTTGCTGACGGGCGGTGAGCTGGCGGCGTTCAAGTCGAAGTTTGCGGCAATAACGGGGCAGTAACCCCCTTAAATCCTTGCGCCACGACATACCATTCGGATGACCCCTTGCGGCTGGCGGGGGGCTTGGCGTGTTTGACGCTGGTGAAATTGCGTTTGAGTTCGGCAACGAGGTCGCTGTCCGCGCCACCCGCCAATGATTTCGCGACAAATGTGCCGCCGGGCATGAGCACTTGGCAGGCGAAATCGACCGCGAGTTCGACAAGGCCCATTGTCCGCAGATGGTCAGTCTGGGCATGGCCTACGGTGTTGGCGGCCATGTCCGATAGCACGAGGTCAGCGGGGCCGCCAAGCGCACCGGTCAGCCACGCCGGTGCGCCGTCATCGGTGAAATCCATCTGGACAATTTCGACACCGGGGATGGGGTCAACGTGCAAAAGATCAATCCCGACGACGCGCGCTTTCGGGCATTGTTTGCGCACAACTTGCGCCCAGCCGCCCGGCGCGATGCCAAGGTCGATGACGGCGCGGACGCCGCGTAGGAATTTGAAGCGCTCATCGAGCTCGATCAGCTTGTAGGCGGCGCGGCTGCGGTAGCCCTCGGCATGCGCGCGCTTGACATAGGGGTCGTTCAACTGGCGTTCGAGCCAGCGGTTCGACGATGTCGTCCGTCCACGCGCGGTTTTGACGCGGGTGCGCCCGCCGGAGCCGCCCCTGCTCATCGTTCGTTGGCCATGAGATTGCGCAAGATGCCTTCGCGGATGCCGCGATCAGCGACGCCGACGCGCGGGGCAGGCCACAAATCAAGAATCGCTTCGAGAATCGCGCAGCCCGCGACGACAAGATCGGCCCGTTCGCGACCGATGCACGCGACATGCGCACGGTCTTCCATTGTCATTTCGGCGAGGCGGCGGCTGATCGCGCGGCATTCTTCGTCGGTCAGCATCAGGCCATCGACGAGATCGCGCGAATAGCGGGTGAGGCCGAGATGGACGCTGCCCAGCGTCGTCACGGTCCCGCTGGTGCCGAGCAAGCGCAGCGGCGCGCCGTTGCTCACTTGGCGGTGATCGACGAAATCAGCCATCGCTTCGGCGGCGCGGGCGCGCATTCGGTCATAAGCGCCCATGCGCACCGCCAGATCGGGATCGCCATGTGGCTCTGATTCGGACATTGAGACAACACCCCACGGGATGCTCGTCCAGTCGATGATGCGCAGGTCATCGCCCTTGGTCTCGACGCGGACTAGTTCGGTCGATCCGCCGCCGATGTCAAAGATGAGTGCAGGGCCATCTCCAGGTTCGAGCATGAGATGGCAGCCGCCCGCCGCCAGCCGCGCTTCCTCGCCGGGATCGATAATGTCGAGCAGGATGCCGGTTTCGCGATACACCCGCGCCACGAAATCGGGGCCATTTTCGGCGCGGCGGCACGCTTCCGTGGCGACCGCGCGCGAGAGGTGCACCCCGCGCCGCACCAGCTTGTCCGAGCAGATTTTGAGCGCGGCAATCGCGCGTTCAATGGCGGCGTCGCTGATCCGTCCGCTCGCACCTAGCCCCTCACCGAGACGGACGATCCGCGAAAAAGCATCGACGACAGTGAAACTATCGCCATCACCGGGGCGCGCGATCAGCAAGCGGCAGTTGTTGGTGCCAAGGTCCAGCGCGGCATAGGTCCGGCGATATGGGCCGCGCGATCCGCGCGGCTCGGGTGCTGGGTTGGCGGCCATTATAGTCTCTCAATCACCGCCGGTTGAATAACCTGACGGCACTTGACGACAGTGTTAGCGCCAGCTTGCCCGTCGGGCAACTGACGGGAACCATCGCACTTTGCTTGCAGTTTGATGACATATTTGCGAACGCGACCGTTAGTTTGCTTAACCCCAAGGATATTATGACCATCGCTACGGCCAAGCCGATCAAACGCCCGCGCTTTTCGCTTCGACTGCCGCGCACCCCGTGGGGGATGTTCTTTACCGGATTCCTGAAGCATCCCGTGATGGTCGGATCGGTGATCCCGTCATCGGACCGGTTGATCCGCAAAATGCTGGGCCCCGTCGATTGGGCGAATACAAAGCTCTTTGTCGAATATGGTCCGGGCGTCGGCACCTTCTGTCGCCCGATCCTCGAGCGTCTCGCGCCCGATGCGACGTTGCTGGTGATCGATACCAATCCTGATTTTATCGCTTATCTCAAGGACACGATCCTCGATCCGCGCTTTCATGCTGTCTTGGGGTCAGCGGCGGACGTCGAGAAGATCGTAGCGGAGACAGGCTTCAAACAAGCTGATTACGTGCTGTCAGGCCTGCCGTTTTCAACATTGCCAAAAGGCGTTGGCGCAGCGATCGCGACTGCGACTCATGCCGTTCTACGCAAGGGTGGCGGGTTTCTGGTTTATCAGTTCAACCGCAAAAGCCGCGATTTCATGGTGCCGCATTTTGCCCGCATCGACCAAGGATTTGAAGCGTGGAACATCCTGCCCTGCCGCCTCTTCTGGGCATGGAAAGACTGATCATTCCGCGCCGAAATTGAGTCGGCGCGCGACGTTGTAGTCCATGACGGCAACGACGAAGTACGACAGCGCGCGACGCGCTTTTGCCCACCATGTCCGCCAGCCTATGTAATCGGGCAGGTGTTGCTCGACTGAATCAGCAATTTCACCGTCGATGTAGCCTCGGACATGCCCAGCGAAGGCAGCGTCGTCGATGCGAAGCATGACTTCGAGATTGAGAAACAGGCTGCGCATGTCAAAATTGGCACTGCCGATATAGACGAGATCGTCGATCAGGATCAGCTTGGTGTGCAACCGCGACGGCGCATATTCGAAAATGCGCACGCCCTTGCGCAACAGTCCCGGATAGGTGAACCGCGCTGCGCTGATGGTTGCCATGTTATCGGTTTTGGACGCGGTCACGATCCGCGCATCGCCGCGTTGCCCGATTTGGTCGAGCCGCTGGAGCATCGCGGGATTGGGCGCAAAATAAGCCGCGATCATCGACAGGCTCTTGGCGGTCTTCATGTCGTCACGCACGCTCTGCGCCCATGGCGACAGGCGGCGAACGGGACCGCCAAGCAGCCAGCGGGTATTACCCGCCGGATTGCTCCAGTCGCGCAACGCACGGCGCAAATCGCGCATTTTGGGGCGGGCGCGCTTCGTCCATATTTGCAGCGCATCGAAGTAACCAGACAGCCGCGTCGCCGCTTCGCCCTCGACCATCAGGCCAAGGTCGCGCCACGCCTTGTCACCCGATTCGGTGAAATAATCGGCGGCGACATTAAACCCGCCGATAATCGCGCGGACATCGTCGGCGAGCGCCATCTTCTGGTGGTTGCGCAACAAATAGCGCCGCCCCCAGCGTGGATGAAAAGTGCAGACATCGACCCCGGCGGCCTTCAGCGGCTTGAAAAACTGTTCATGCGAATCGGTGTCGCTGCCAAACCCATCGACGATCAACGAGACATTTACCCCGCGCCCTGCCGCCGCCAGCATCGCGTTGTGAACCCGCTGGCCTGCTGCATCCTCGGCATAAATATAATAGAGTAATTTGAGACTGGTCTGTGCACTGTCGATCATTGCGACCAGCGCATCGAGCCGTTCGGGCCCCTTAGTCAAAAGCGAGAGACGATTGCCGTCGACGTCATACGCTTGGGCCATCGCGCAGCCATTGCGCGGCGATGTTGCTTTTGCAAGCGACGGTTGCTAAGCGCCGCGCTCGCATTCAGCAGCAAGATTTTCAAAGGAAGCGTTCGATGGCGCGCGTAACAGTCGAAGATTGTGTCGACAAGATTCCCAACCGGTTTGACCTTGTCCTGCTCGCCGCCCAGCGCGCGCGGCAGATTTCGGGCGGTGCCGAACTGACCATCGACCGCGATCGTGATAAAAACCCGGTCGTTGCCTTGCGCGAAATCGCCGACGTGACGGTGTTTCCCGAAGAACTGCGCGAAGCCGTGATTTCGAACATGCAGCGCGTCCAGATCGACGATGATGATGTCGTCGATGAAATGGGTTCGCTCAGCCAGTCGGCCGAAGCGCTCCGCCTGACCGCCGCGGCCCCTCCGCGCAACCAGAATCTTGGTGGCGATTACGACGGCTAAGTCGGGGGTTAACGGGCGAAAAGCCGCGAATCGTCAGCGAACGCCTTGAACTCGAGCGCATTGCCGCTCGGGTCATAAAAAAACATCGTGGCCTGTTCTCCGACTTGTCCCTTGAAGCGGACTGTTGGCGCGATGGCAAAATGCGTGCCCGCCGCGCGTAGCTGATCTGCAAATCTGTGCCATTGTTCCATCGTTAGCACGACGCCGAAATGCGGGACGGGCACGTCATGGCCGTCAACCGGATTGGTCGTGACGGCATGCGCGGAAGCGGACAAATGCGCGACGATCTGATGCCCGAACAGGTTGAAGTCTATCCACTCGTCCGAACTGCGCCCTTCGGGGCAACCAAGCACGCGCCCATAGAAATCACGCGCGCTGTTCAGGTCATGAACGGGAAAGGCCAAATGGAATGGCCTCATTGGGCGTCGCCTTCCACTTTGATCCGCGATGCCATGCGAAGGGTGCAGGTTCGCAGCTCACTGGAAGACAGTTTTTGCGCGCGAACAATTTTAGCATGGCCGAGGATGACATCGCGAACCTGCTCGCGCGACACACCGGCAGCATCCATGGCATCGGCACCGGCGAGCGCGGCAAAATAAGCGCCGTCCTTTGCTTGGGTGGGTTTGGCGGCCACACCGATGACGGCGACGCAGCGCAGGTCGACAGCATTGGTCGGCGGCAGAAGCCATGTGGGCGCCGACGTCAGGATAAGGAGGAACATCATACAGCGTTTTAGCGCAAGCAGTTGCGCCTGTCACCGCGGCAGGCGATAGCAGCGCCCGTGATGCGCTTTGCCAAATTGATCGCTTTTGCTGCTGGTCTGGTTTCGGCCACCGGCTTTGCGCCGCTTGATTTGTGGCCACTAACAATTGCGGCATTTGCGCTCTGGATGTGGATCGTTGCCAATGCGGTCGACCTGCGCGCGGCGCTGGCGCGGGGATGGTGGTTCGGGCTTGGCCATTTCGTTGTCGGCATGAACTGGATTGCGGGCGCGTTCCGCTATCAGGATGCGATGCCGGTGTGGCTCGGTTGGGTCGCGGTGGCGACGCTGTCGGTGTATCTCGCGGTCTATCCAGCGGTCGCGGCGGGGCTGGCGTGGCGGTGGGGGCGGGCGAATAAGGCGGTCTATGTTCTGCTTTTTGCCGCTGCTTGGATTGTCACCGAATATCTGCGTGCGAGCCTATTTACCGGCTTTGCGTGGAATCCGCTGGGCGTAGTACTGGTGCCCACGTTCGCCGATGGTTTGGCAAAACTTATCGGCAGCTACGGCCTGTCGGGATGCGTGATCCTGATCGCAGGGGCACTGCTCCATGCGCGGCGGCTGATTGCTTTTCCAGCGGTGCTGGCGGGGGTTTTGGCGGGCGGATGGCTGGCGACTTATGCAGCAGGTGATCCGGGGCGGACCGACACGCTGGTGCGCGTCATGCAACCGAACATCGGCCTGAACGAAGGTCGCGATTTGGCCGTTGCCCGTGCGGGGCTTGAGAAGATTGCGCAGTTGAGTGGCGTGCCGGGTGACGAACCGCGCTTGCTGTTCTGGCCCGAGGCTGCGCTCAACGATGCCTATGAGATTGCTTATGATTCGCGGCTGCGCGCCGATCTGGCGTCGCTGCTTGGGCCACGCGACGTGCTCGTTACGGGGGGCACGCGCATCGAATATGCACGGCGGCGCACGGGTGCGGGCCTTGAGGAAATCGGGGTAGCGGCGACGAACAGTGCATTTGTAATCGATGCCAAAGGCGCGGTGCGCGCGCGCTATGACAAGGCGCATCTGGTGCCCTACGGCGAATATCTGCCAATGCGGCCGTTGCTGTCCGCGATTGGCCTGTCGCGGCTGGTGCCGGGCGATATTGATTTCAGGCCGGGACCGGGGCCGCAGAGCATCACGCTGCCCAGCTTCGGCAAAATCGGCGTCCAGATTTGTTATGAGATCATCTTTTCGGGGCAAGTCGCCGACCGCACGAACCGACCCGATTTCCTGTTCAACCCGTCGAACGATGCGTGGTTTGGTTCGTGGGGCCCGCCTGAACATCTGGCGCAGGCACGGTTGCGCGCCATCGAGGAGGGATTGCCGGTGATCCGGTCTACCCCGACGGGCATTTCGGCAGTGATCGACTCGAACGGCGGGGTGCTGGTCGCGTTGCCAATGAACAAAGCGGGGTTCATCCAGACCCAGCTTCCCGACGCCGCGCCGCCGCCGCTTTTCGCGCGTTACGGCAACATCCTCCCGCTGGCGTTCGCGTTAACGCTGATCGGCTTTGCCGTTGCCCTTCGCCGCCGTCCTCGCTAAGGGCGCAACCCACACATAAAGCTTTCTTTATATCTAACGACAGGATTCGCCCATGCGTGCCAATTACCTCTTCACATCCGAATCGGTTTCGGAAGGTCATCCCGACAAGGTGTCGGACCAGATTTCGGATGCGATTGTCGACCTGTTCCTGTCGAAAGATCCCGAAGCGCGAATCGCCTGCGAAACGCTGACGACAACGCAGCTTGTGGTGCTCGCCGGTGAAATTCGCGGCAAAGGCATCATGGACGAAGCGGGCAATTGGGCCCCAGGTGTTCGTGACGAAGTCGAAGCCACGGTGCGCCGGACAGTCAAGGAAATCGGTTATGAACAGGACGGCTTCCACTGGGAAACGCTGACCTTCATGAACAATCTCCATCCGCAATCGGCACACATTGCGCAAGGCGTCGATGCCGGCGGCAACAAGGATGAAGGCGCTGGCGATCAGGGGATCATGTTCGGCTATGCAACCGACGAGACGCCTGACCTGATGCCCGCCACGCTTTATTACAGCCACAAAATCCTGAAGCAGATGGCCGAAGACCGCCATTCGGGCGCGGCTCCGTTCCTTGAGCCTGATGCCAAGAGCCAAGTCACACTGCGTTATGAAGGCAGCATCCCCGTCGCCGCAACCGCCATCGTCGTCTCGACGCAGCACGGCAAAGGCTATGACGAAGGCGCGAACGAAGCCGAACTGCACGCCTATGTGAAGAAGGTGATCGCCGACATCTTGCCCGCAAACCTGCTGACCGAAACCGAATATCACATCAACCCGACGGGCAGCTTCGAAATCGGCGGGCCGGACGGTGACGCCGGGCTGACCGGGCGCAAGATCATCGTGGACACTTACGGCGGGGCGGCCCCGCACGGCGGCGGCGCGTTCAGCGGGAAAGACCCTACGAAGGTCGACCGCTCGGCGGCTTACATCACGCGCTATCTGGCGAAAAACATTGTCGCAGCGGGGCTCGCCACGCGCTGCACGATCCAGCTCGCTTATGCCATCGGCGTGTCGAAGCCGCTGTCGCTCTATGTCGATACGCATGACACCGGCACGGTCGGGGATGACAGAATCGAAGCCGCGATCATGGGCATCGAAAAGCTCGGTGGCCTGACCCCGCGCGGTATCCGCACGCATCTCCGGCTCAACAAGCCGATCTATCGCAAGACGGCAGCTTACGGCCATTTCGGGCAAAAGGCCGAGGGCGATTTCTTCCCGTGGGAGAAGACGGATCTTGTGGCGGACTTGAAAGCGGCGCTGGCCTAAGCACTTTGCGCGGCCTAAAGCCGTAGCATGTCGCTCATCTTACTGATCGCCGCGACCATGATGGCCGCACCGACGACGGCCGAAACCGACGCGATGTTCGCAGCGGCGGGTGGGTCGCGGCGCGGAAAAGCGTGGACGATGTGCCGTGAAGACCCGCGTGCGACGGTGCGCATCGATCTGCACCGCGATCTCAACGGCGATGGCCGCAAGGATGTGATCGTGGTCGAGGACAGTGCGCGCTGCTATGGCAATACGGGCACGTCGTTCGTGCTGCTTGCAGGTCAGCCGGGCAGCAAGTGGAAGAAAATGCTCGGCAGCGTGGGCGTCGCCGAAGTGCTCGACCAGCGGCGCGGCGTTGCGAACTGGCCTGACATTTCGGTTGGTGGGCCGGGATTCTGCTTTCCGGTGTTTCGCTGGAACGGCCGCGCCTACGCCAACCATCGCCGTGAATATCTCGGCAAGCCCTGCCGCTGACCGCCTGTGAGTGATCCGGTCACCATCGGCCGCCTGTACGGGCGGCGTGCGGGGCATAAGCTGCGCGAGGGGCAGGCAGCGCTGGTCGAGGACTTGTTGCCGCAGCTTTCGGTGCCTGATGGACCGCTTGATGCGAGGGCGCTGTTCGGTGATGATCGCTCGCTTGAGCTTGAAATCGGCTTTGGCGGTGGCGAGCATCTGGCGGGGCAGGCCGCGATGCGTCCCGAAACGGGCTTCATCGGCTGCGAACCCTTTCTCAATGGCGTCGTCGGTGCGCTCAACCATATTCAGGACGGTGGGCTGAGCAATATCCGCCTCCACATGGGCGATGCCCTCGATGTGCTGAACCGGTTACCCGACGCATCACTGGAGCGCGTTTACCTGCTCCATCCCGACCCGTGGCCCAAAGCGCGCCATGCCAAACGGCGGTTCATGAATGCCGGACCCATCGACATGGTCGCAGCAAAGCTGAAACCTAGTGGGGAGTTCCGCTTCGGGACCGATCATCCCATCTATGTCGCGCACGCGATGATGATCATGAACAGGCGGCGCGATTTCGACTGGCAGGTGTCAACCGCCGCCGACTTCCTCACCCGCCCCGCCGACTGGCCCGAGACGCGATACGAGCGCAAAGCACGACGATTGGGGCATGAAGTCTGGTATTTTCGCTACATCAAGAAATGATTGTCAATCAAGCTGGCGGAGCGGCAGGGATTGACCTCCGCTGCGCTCCGGTCGCCTACGGCCCGAACAAGTGTCCGTCCACCGATGCCTCACCGTCAAAGACCAAAAAAGCCCACAAGGTGCGGGCTCTTTGATCTTTGGCGGAGCGGCAGGGATTCGAACCCTGGATACGCTTTTGGCGCATACTCACTTTCCAGGCGAGCGCCTTCGACCACTCGGCCACCGCTCCGCATATCGCTGGAATGGTGCGACTAGACAGGCGCGGGGGGATGCGCAAGGTTACGGCCCATGAAAACACTGCTTATGCTTGCTGCTGCGGCAGCCGCCACGCCTGTGCCGAAGGCGGCGCTTGCTCCGTCGGAGATTATTGCGGCGGCGCCCAAGGGGGACTGGGTGGCGATATCGCCGTCCGATTTGCTGGTGATGGACCTTGCTTCGGGAAAGCGCGTCGTGATCCAGCTGATGCCGCCGCCGTTTTCGCAAGGGTGGGTCGGCAACATCCGCAAAGTCGCCGCCGCGCACTGGTGGGACGGGACAAGCATCAACCGCGTGCAGGACAATTATGTCGTGCAATGGGGCGATGCGAATGGCGAGGACAAGGCGAAGGCGAAAACGCTGCCACCGGGTTTGGCGACTGTAACACAAGAAGAATACGGTATCTCGGTTATTCCGAGACCGCGCTCGGGCGTCTATTTCAAAGTTTTCGACGGGGACGCTTATGGTCCGACCGCGTTCGTCGACAATTGGCCGGTAGCAACAAATGGCGAATTCAAACAATTTTGGCCTGTCCACTGCTATGGCATGGTCGGGGTCGGGCGCGATATGCCGCCCAATACCGGGACGGGAGCGGAGCTTTATACCGTCATCGGCCATGCGCCGCGGCATCTGGATCGCAACATTGCGCTGGTGGGGCGGGTGATTTCGGGGATCGAGCATCTGTCGAGCCTGCCGCGGGGCACGGGTCCACTGGGGTTCTACGAAAAGCCCGAGGAGCGCACCGCGATCACATCGATCCGCATCGGCACCGAGGTCAAGGATGTGCCGCGCTTCGAATATCTGTCGACCGAAAGCGCATCCTTTGCGAAATATGCCGATGCCCGCGCCAATCGCCGCGATCCGTTTTTTATCGTGCCTGCGGGTGGTGCGGATATTTGCAATATCCCGGTGCCCGTTCGGGTGGTGAAGTAAAGTTGCCGTTGTTTGAGTGAGCCGCTAACCGCTCCCCCATATGGATTATATCAGCACCAGGGGGAGCGCGGCGACGCTCGGGTTTGAGGATGTCACGCTGGCGGGGCTGGCGAGCGACGGTGGGCTTTATGTGCCGCGCGTCTGGCCGACGTTATCGCGCGACGTGATCGCGGGGCTGGCGGGTAAATCCTATGTCGAAACCGCGGTCACGGTGATGGCCCCGTTTGTCGGCGATGCGTTGTCCGAAGACGAACTGCGGTCGCTCTGCACACAAGCCTATGGCCGGTTCGCGCATGGTGCCGTGACGCCGCTGGTGCAGCTTGATCATCGCCAATGGCTGCTTGAGCTGTTCCACGGGCCGACGCTGGCGTTCAAGGATGTTGCGTTGCAGCTGCTCGGGCTGCTGTTCGAGCGGTTTTTGTCGAATCGCGACACGCATCTGACCGTGGTCGGCGCGACGTCGGGCGATACTGGGTCGGCCGCGATTGATGCACTGGCGGGCCGTGCGAAAGTCGATGTCTTCATGCTGCACCCAGCGGGCCGCGTGTCCGATGTGCAGCGGCGGCAGATGACGACAGTGCTTGCGCCCAACATCTATAACGTCGCCATCGACGGCGATTTCGATGATGCGCAGCGGATCGTAAAAGCGATGTTTGCGGATGCCGAAGCGCGGGCACGGCTGAACCTGTCCGCCGTCAATTCGATCAACTGGGCGCGGTTGATGGCGCAGGTGGTCTATTATTTCTATGCTGCTGTCCGCCTTGGTGCGCCTGATCGCGCTGTGGCGTTCAGCGTGCCGACGGGCAATTTCGGTGATGTCTTTGCGGGCTATGTTGCGGCGAAAATGGGGTTGCCGGTCGCGCGGCTGATTGTCGCGACAAACGTCAACGACATCCTTCACCGCGCGTTGTCGAGCGGTGATTATAGCTGCGGGACCGTGACGCCGACCGCGACGCCGAGCATGGATATTCAGGTTTCGTCGAATTTCGAACGGTTGCTGTTCGATCTCGGCGGGCGCGATGGCGCGGCAACAGCGGCACAAATGGCCGCGTTCGAAGCGTCGAAGGCAATGACGTTGACCAATGCGCAGTCGGCGGGCGCGGCGGGGTTGTTTACCAGTGCGCGGATCGATGGCGACGGCATGGCGATGGCAATGCGCTGGGCGCATGACAGCGCCGGACAGATCCTTGATCCGCATAGCGCGATTGGTCTGGCGGCAGCGCGCGAGGCGGATTTGCCGACGGACGTGCCGGTGGTTACACTGGCGACCGCGCATCCGGCGAAGTTCCGTGACGCCGTCGAGCGCGCGACCGGGGTGCGACCGACGATGCCGATGCGGTTGTCGGGGTTGTTTGACCGGGACGAACGGTATGACAGTCTACCGGCGACGCTTAAGGCAGTGCGCGGGTATGTGCTCGAACGGTCGGCGTGAAGCTGGTCACGCTCACTGGTGAGCCGTGGGCCGACTACGGCCTGATTGATTGCGGGCATGGGCGCAAAATTGAACGCTATGGCGCGTACCGCTTCATCCGCCCCGAGCCACAAGCGATGTGGGCCCCCGCGCACGATATTTGGGATGCGGATGGCGAATTCGTGCCGGGGTCGGACGAGGATGGCGGCGGGCGCTGGGAATTCTCGCGCAACGTCCCCAAGGGTGGCTGGCCGCTCGAGTGGGACGGCCTGACCTTTACCGCACAGACCACGCCGTTCCGCCACTTAGGCTTTTTTCCCGACATGATGCCGGTGTGGGAATGGGCAAAAGCGCAATTGCCTGCGCAGTCAGAGTGCCTCAACCTGTTCGGCTATACTGGGGTCGGATCGCTGGCGCTGGCGCATGCGGGGGCTTCGGTTGTCCATGTCGATGCGTCGAAGAAATCGGTCGAGGCCGCCAAGGCGAACGCAGTCCTGTCGGGGATGAGTGACAAACCCATCCGCTGGCTGATCGACGATGCGGCGAAGTTTACGGCGCGCGAGGTGCGGCGCGGGCGGCGTTATGACGGGATCATTCTCGACCCGCCTAAATATGGCCGCGGGCCTGAAGGCGAAGTGTGGCGGCTGGAAAGCGACTTGGCGGGACTGGTCGCCAATTGCCGTGCGCTGGTGGATGCGGACTCGTCGTTTGTCTTCCTGACGGTCTATGCGATCCGCATGTCGGCGCTGGCGATTGGTGAGTTGATGCGACAGGCGTTCGGCGATTTGCCCGGGCGGGTCGAGTGCGGCGAACTGGCGGTGCGCGAGGAGGCACGGGGGTTGGCATTGCCGACGGCGATTTTCGCACGGTGGTCTAATGCTGGGGTCTAGTCGCGCAAACCCCTGAGCGCCGCGCCTGTGGCGAAGGGGGCGATTGCCACCAACAGTAAAGACGCTGCCGCCAGCAGCTTCAGGCCGCCAACGCCTGAGGGGCCGAGGCTGCCCGCGCCGAAGATGAGGATCGGGATGGCAAGCGGCAGCATCAGCAGGCCCGTCAATGCCGACGCGCCGCGCAGGCCGCTGGTCAGGCTCGCGATCATGACGCCCAATGCGGCGAGGCCGGGGGTGCCGAGCATGAGTCCGATCTCGACTGTGAGCAGCGTCGCGCCATCAAGGCGGAGGAGTGCGGCGGCGGGGATTGCGGCGAGCATCAGCGCGGGACCAAAACCGAGCCAGTGCGCAATGATCTTGGCGACGGCGATTATTTCATCGGCAATGCCGCGCACCGCGAGTTGATCGAGCACGCCGCTTTCGACATCGGGGGCGATCAGGCGGTCGACGGGGAGGAGTGCCGCAAGGAGAGCTGCAACCCACAGGACGCCACCGCCGGTTTTCGCGAGGAGCGGTCCATCGGGCCCGACGGCAAACGGATACAGCGTGGCGACCAGAAGGAAAAACGCAACGGGCAGGGCAATCCCGCCGCCGCGGAAAGCCCGCGCCAGATCGCGCCAGATGAGTGTCCAGATCATCCAAGCGCCAACGTCTGTGCGCCATCGACGGCGATCTGCTGGTGCGAGGCGACGACGACCGCGCCGCCCTGCATCCGGTGGACCGCGATCAATCCTTCAAGCATTGCGATGGATTCAATGTCGAGGCCGTTAGCGGGCTCATCAAGCAGCCAGATTTCCGCGCGTGCGGCCAGTGTTCGGGCAAGCGTGGCGCGGCGGCGCTGGCCGGTGGAAAGCATCCGCACTGGCACACGCGCGAGATGATCGAGTCCGACCGATCCCAGCGCTGACAAGGCATTCGATCCGTCAATCCGCGCCCAGAAGTCGAGCGCATCATATAGCGTTAGCATCGGATCGAGCGCGGGATATTCATCTGCGAGTGCGACTTGGCCGTTCCGCGTCACATCGCCCTGATCGGCTTTGAGCAGGCCAGCGGCGAGGCGCAGGAGGCTCGATTTGCCTGCGCCATTGGGTCCGCTCACGATCAGCGCATCGCCCGCGCCGAGCGCAAACGAAACGTCGCCAAACAGGAACCGCCGCCCGCGCACGCACGTCACGCCTTCGAAGGCCAGCAACGTCAAGCGACGGCATCCTCAAGCGCGTGCATATCGGCGTCGGACAGGCCCATGTGATGCCCGACTTCATGGACCAGGATGTGCGCCACCAAGACGTCAAGCGCCTCGCCGCTTTCGCACCATTCATCAAGGATCGGGCGGCGATAAAGATGGATGGTCGCAGGCAGATCGCCGGTTTCGCGGAGTTGTCCGATGGGGCGCCCCGAATATAGGCCCGACAGCGCGAAGGGATCGTCGATTTTCATTTCCGCCAGCACGTCATCCGTGGCGAAATCCTCGACGATCAGGACGACATCTTCGATCAGGGCATCGAACGGCGCGGGCAAGCGCGCCATCGCCGCGCGCGCCAGTCGCTCGATCTCCGCACCGTCCGGCGCCAGTTGACCCGCATATGCCATCGCTGCGACATAGACGCGCGAACACGGAGTGGCAAAGATGATCGAACAACTGGATGAAGACCAACGCGCATCCGCACTCGATGCGCTGGGCGAATGGGATTATGACGAGGCACGCGACGCGATCACGCGGTCGTTCAAGTTCGCCGATTTTGTCGAAGCATTCGGATTCATGACACGCGTGGCGATCATGGCGGAGAAAGCCGATCATCACCCCGAATGGTCGAATGTGTATAACCGGGTCGATGTGTTGCTGACGACGCATGATGCGGGCGGGCTGTCGGCGCGCGATGTGGCGCTGGCACGCGCGATTGATGCGCTGGTGGATTAGGTGATCGCGATAATTTCGATGGCGTCCTCCCGTCCGTTGAAATCAGCAAAATCGCCCACGGACAGCCCCATCATCGCGCGGGCGAGGGGGGCGGTGAACGTGATGCGGTCGCTTGCGGGATCGGCTTCGTCGCTGCCGACGATGGCGATGGTTCGGGTGACGCCGTTGAGGGCGAAGGTCACGCGAGTGCCGAAGGCCACGATGTCGCCGGACGGGATTGGCGCGAGCTTCGCCGTCGATTCGCGGGCGCGCCAGTAGCGCAAGTCGCGCTTGATGGCTGCGCGCGGGGGATCGTCAGCGGCAGCGGTCAGTGCGGCGTCGAGTTCGACGACCTTCGCACTGATCAACGCCAACCCGCGCACAGTGACCAGATTGGCACCGGGCGGCAGCGGGAGCTCGAACTTCGGCTCGAGATGTTCCTCATCGCTGTCGCGGCGGAAGGCGACGCTCATCGTTTGAACTTTTCTTTGGGCAGCAGCCATGGCGCCCATGTCGTGGCCCATTTCAGGCGTCGCGCAGTCTTGCCAACAACGGTGTGGACGCGCTTGCCGTGCGCCGCGTCCCAGACCGCCTGCGCGACTTGTTCGACCGGCGTGAATTCGAGGCCTGCATTGCGAACCGTGTCGCGGATGGCTTCATTCGACCCCGCGCTGACGCCGTCGAGCAGCGGCGTATCGATAAAGCTCGGCATGATTGTGCGCGCTTTGACGCCGTCGGCTGCCCATTCGCGGTCGAGCGATTCGGTCATCGCGCGAACACCGAATTTGGTCGCGGAATAGGCCGACATGCCTGCACTTGCATAGAGCCCAGCGGCGGACGAGGTGCTGACCAGTGCTGATCCGCGTGTCTTTTTCAGATAGGGAAAGCCCGTTTGTGCGCCCCAGAAAACACCTTTCAGGTTGATGTCGAGGACGCGCTCGATGGCGTCGGGGGTCATGATCTCGAGCGGCCCGCCCGTGCCGATGCCGGCGTTGTTGAACAAGATGTCGAGCCGGCCACTGCTTTTGACGGCAAAGTCGGCAAGCGCGGTTTCCCACGCCTCGCGGTCGCGGACGTCCATGATGTGTTGTGACGACGCGCCGTCGGGGAGCAGCGCCGCGGTTTCAGCGAGACCCGCCGGGTTTACGTCTGCCAGCCCGACAAACCACCCCTTGTTTGCGAAAAACACGGCTGTTGCTTGCCCGATACCCGATCCGCCGCCGGTAATGAAGATTGCTTTGCGCATGGGTTCCCTTTGACCGCGTGTGTTTGCCCCGTCACAACGCCATATATGCGTGAAGGCAAGACAAATCACGGCCCCGCCGTCGCGCTTCAAGCGGTTTCAAAGCGCTATGCCGGTGGGGGCGGTATAAGCGACGTTACGCTTTGCGTGGATGGCGGGCAATTTGTCGCATTGGTCGGCGCGTCGGGATCGGGCAAATCGACATTGCTCAAATCGATCAACCGGCTGGTTGTGCCTGATCGTGGCATCGTGCGCGTCGATGGCGAGGATGTCGCGGACAGCGAGTCGCACAGCCTGCGCCGCCGCATCGGCTATGTCATTCAAGGGGTCGGTCTGTTCCCGCATCTGAGCGTTGCGGCGAACATTGCCATGCCGCTGCGGATCGCCGGGGAAAGCGCGGCAGGACGAGTCGCCGAACTACTCGATCTCGTCGATCTACCGCAGGATTTCGCCGCGCGTTTGCCCGAAACATTGTCAGGCGGACAGCGGCAGCGCGTGGGGTTTGCCCGCGCACTCGCCCGTGCACCGGGCCTGATGCTCATGGACGAGCCGTTCGGGGCACTCGACCCCGTGACGCGCGATGCGCTGGGGCGATGTTATCGTGCGCTGCACGACCGGCTGGGGCTGACCAGCATCATGGTGACGCACGACATGGCCGAGGCGCTGCTACTCGCCGACCGGGTGGTGGTCATCGACGGTGGCCGTGTCGTGGCGGATGAAACGCCCGTGGCATTGCTGGGGGGTGCCGGCGGGGCAGGTGCACAAGCACTGGTGGCGATTCCGCGTGATCAGGCGGCGAGATTGGCGGGGTTGACGGCATGATCCTTACGCCGCTCGCCCTGAGCTTGTCGAAGGGTTGGCCTTCGTGAATGCACAGCGCCAACAGAAGGGCAGGACTTCGACAAGCTCAGCCCGAACGGTGAAAATTTGAATTGGGCTGACGCCTTCGAGCGGGTGCCGCCGTTGCTTGCGTCGCATATCGTGCTGGCGGCGTCGGCGATGCTGCTCGGCGCGGTGATTGCGTTGCCACTGGGCGTGTTTGCCGCGCGGCATCCAAAGTTCGGGCGGGTTGCACTGGGCTTTGCGAGCATCATTCAGACCATCCCGTCGCTGGCTTTGCTCGCGCTGTTTTATCCGCTGCTGCTGGCGCTGTCGTTTCAGGCCTTGGGGTTTCTGCCATCCTTGCTGGCGCTTGCGCTCTATGCGCTGCTGCCGATCCTGCGTAACACCGTCATCGGTCTGAACGGCATCGACCCGGCTGTGATCGAAGCGGCGGACGGGATCGGTATGACGCGCTGGCAGAAGCTTCACATTGTCGAGGCACCGCTGGCGTTGACGGCAGTGATGGGCGGTGTGCGGACGGCGGCGGTGTGGACGATCGGCGCAGCGACGCTTTCAACGACGGTGGGCCAGCCCAGCCTGGGCGACATCATTTTTTCGGGGTTGCAGACGCAAAACTGGGTGCTGGTGCTGACCGGGTGCCTTGTTGCGGCGGGGCTGGCGTTGGTGGTCGATGGGCTGCTCGCGATGGCGACGACAGGCATCGAGACGCGAAGGCGGTGGCTGTGGGCGATCCCGCTGGTAGCGGCTGTGCTGCTCCCCGCCGCAATAATCTTTGGCCAGTCGAAAGCGCCGCCAACGATCACCATCGGAGCGAAGAGTTTTTCAGAGCAATATATTCTGGCGCGCGTCATCGGGCGGCGGTTGGAGGCGGCGGGATACCGGGTGCGGTATAAGGAAAATCTGGGGTCAGCAGTCGTTTTTTCGGCGCTCACGGGCAATGATGTCGACGTCTATGTCGATTATTCGGGGACGTTGTGGACCAACGAGATGAAGCGCGCCGACGTGCCCCCGCGCGCGGCCATGAATGCCGCGATTGCCGACTGGACACTGGCGCGCCGCAAGGTGATGACACTTGGGCCGCTGGGCTTTGAAAATGCCTATGCGCTGGCGATGCGTGGGGACGTTGCGCGCAAATACCGCATCACGAGCCTCGAAGACCTCCGGCTTCCCGCTTATGAGATGACGCTGGGTGGTGATCTCGAATTTCTCGACCGGCCCGAATGGGCGTCGATCCGAAAGAGCTATGACCTGAACTTCACGCGGACCCGCGCGTTCAGTCCGACGTTCATGTATGAGGCACTGAAATCGGGTGATGCCGATGTGATTTCGGCGTTTTCGTCCGACGGGCGCATTGCAGCGGACGGGCTGGTCGTGCTTTCGGATCCGAAGGGGGTTATTCCGGGCTATGATGCGCTGTTGCTGATCGGGCCGAAGGCGTCGGGCGATGCGCGGCTCGTCGCAACGCTAAAACCGCTGATCGCTGCAATCCGTGTCGAGGACATGCGCCGCGCAAATCTGATGGTCGATGGCCAGAAACTGTCGCCCGAAGCCGCCGCAAAATGGCTCGACAGCGCCATGGCAAAAAAGCCATAGAGCGCGGTCATGAAAAGGATTTTTTTCCTCCTGTGGCTCGCTTTGGCGACGTGGCTGCCGACCGCCGCCCGTGCCGATGTGACCGTGACATTTTATTCGCACGATATGGAAGCGCTGGGGATGCGCGCATTTCCGCATGCGTTCTTTACCGTGACGGGGACGCTCGCGCGCGGCGGACCGGCCATCAACACCAATTATGGCTTTACCGCGCGATCGACCGATGCGGCATTGTTTGGGACGACGCAGGGCGACATCGAGACGAAAGAAACGCCTTATGTGGCACGCAGCCGGCGGCATTTTTCGGTGAAAGTGCCCGATGCGACCTATGACCGATTGATGATGCTGGTCGCAAGTTGGGGCGCACGAGGGCCCAAGGGTTATAATCTAAGCAAAGCCAACTGTGTGCATTTCGCCGGGCAGGCCGCGGAGATTGTCGGTTTGAAAGTCGTGTTTCAGCAAAACTTGATGAAGAAGCCAAAGGCATTTCTGGACATGGTGTTTCGCGATAACGCCGTGCTGTTCGCCACAAGGTAATCACATGACCCTGCCCGTTCTCATCACCGGCGGCGCTGGCTATATCGGTAGCCATGCGGTCCTCGCGTTTCGCGATGCGGGGTGGCCAGTCGTTGTGATCGACAATCTGGTGACGGGGTTTCGCTCGGCGGTGCCCGACGATGTCCCTTTTGTTGAAGGCAATATCGACGATGCGGCGCTGCTGGCGGCAACGATTGCCAAACATGCCATCCGCGCGATCGTGCATTTCGCCGGATCGGTCGTGGTCCCTGAATCAGTCGTCGATCCTCTCAAATATTATCTCAACAACACCGTGCGGACGCGCGCCTTGCTGGAGGCGGCAGTGACGGCGGGCATTCCGCATTTCCTCTTTTCATCGACCGCCGCCACTTATGGCATCCCCGAGGTGATCCCGGTGCGCGAGGACAGCCCGACGGTGCCGATCAATCCCTATGGCATGTCGAAGCTGATGACCGAAGCGATGTTGCGCGACACGGCAGCAGCGCATCCGATGAACTATGCCGCGCTGCGTTACTTTAACGTGGCGGGGGCCGATCCGGCCGGGCGGGCGGGGCAATCAACGGCGGGGGCAACGCACTTGATCAAGATCGCCGCCGAAGCCGCGACCGGCAAACGCGCGTCGATCAGCGTGTTTGGCACCGATTATGACACGCCCGACGGCACGGGGGTGCGCGATTACATCCATGTTAGCGACTTGGCTGACGCGCATGTTGCCGCGCTCGAAAAGCTGATCGCGTCACCGACCGAGAGCCATATCATGAACGCCGGTTACGGGCGCGGGTTCAGCGTTACGAAAGTCCTCGACGCGGTGGACCGGGTGACCAACATGAAGCTCGAACGCTGCATAGAGCCGCGCCGCGCGGGCGATCCTGATGCATTGGTAGCAGACAATGCGCGGATATTGGCGACGCTCGACTGGACCCCGAAGCGTGCCGATCTCGACGGGATTGTGCGGGATGCATTGGCTTGGGAGCGGCGGTTGGGCGAGAGCAGCTAAAGCCAAACGTCAACGGCGTGGAGCGCGACGCCGACCAGTCCGCCGACCACCGTCCCGTTCACCCGGATGAACTGCAAATCGCGCCCGACGGCATTTTCGACGCGGCCGGTTATGGTTTCTGCGTCCCAGCCGCGCACGGTGTCGCTGACCAGCTTGACGATGCCGTCGCCATAGCCCGCGGTCGCGCCGACGGCTGTCCGCCGGGCGAAGCGGTTGATGGTCACGCGGAGTTTGTCATCGGTCTGTAGCGTTTCGCCCAGTGTTCGCAGCGCTTCGCCGAATTTCCCGGCAAGCGCGGCGTCGGGATCACGTGCCGAACGCAGGAGCGCGGCACGGGCGCTTTCCCACAGGCCATCAAGCCATTTGCGCATAGCGGGGTTTTCGAGAATTTCATCGCGCAGGTTCGCGACGCGCTTTTGCATCTTCTTGTCATGCTGAAGATCGTGCGCGAGCGTGGCGAGGCCCTCTTCGGCCTTGGCGCGCAGCGGATGGTCAGGCTCGGTCGCCATGTCGTCGAGCATTTTTTGTAACCCGTCGATGATGGCGTTCGACAGTCGTTCGTCGAGGCCGGTCCAGCGCAGGATGCCACCCGCGCGCTTGTGCACCATATCGCGGACAAGCTGGTCATTGTGCGCCAATGTCTTGCCGGCCCAGCGGATGATGCCATCAAGCAAGGGCAAATGGCGTTGTTCGGCAATCGCCGCGCTGAGCGCCTGGCCGAGCAAGGGCGCAAGATTGAGCTCGGCAATCCGCGCTGACATTGCCGATTTTACCATGCCGCCGAGCCGTTCCTGATCGAAAGACTCAAGCATATTGGCGATGAGCCGTGACGCCCCTGCCTTGAACCGTCCACCTTCATCGGGGGCTTTGGTCAGGAAGCGCCCGGCCGCGCTCGCCACATCAACGCGCCGCATCCGCCGGGCGACGACGGCGGGCGTGAGGAAATTATCCCGCAGAAACAACGCGAGGGTGTCCCCGATCCGGTCCTTATTGCGCGGGATGATGGCAGTATGCGGAATGGGAATGCCGAGCGGATGGCGGAACAGCGCGGTCACCGCAAACCAGTCGGCCAGCCCACCGACCATCGCGGCTTCGGCAAACGCGCGGATGAAACCAATGGCGGGATGCACAGGCTCGTAGATCCGCGCGGTCAGATAAATCGCGGCCATCAGCACGAGCAATCCCGTTGCCACGGTGCGCATGCGCGTCGCGCCGCCCTGAAGCGGGTTTAGCCGAGTGCGCAGACTCACTCCGCCGGTTGCGTCGACGGCGCGCCTTCGCCGCCATTGGTCAGTTTGCGTGACAGCCATGGGCCGACGCGCTCTTCGATGCCGACCGCAAGGCTGAACGTCGCAGGCACAATCAGCAGCGTCAGTATTGTCGATACGGTCAAGCCGCCGATGACCGTAACCCCCATCGGGGCGCGGAAGCTCCCGTCGCCGGTCAGCGAAAGCACCACAGGCACCATCCCGGCGACCATCGCAACCGTGGTCATGACAATGGGCTGCGCGCGTTTATGCCCGGCGTCCATGATGGCATCGTGAATGTTGACGCCCTTGCTCATTTCCTCAAGCGCGAAATCGACCAGCAGGATCGAGTTTTTAGCAACGATGCCGAGCAGCAACAGCATCCCGATCAGCACGGGCATCGAAATCGGATCGCCGGTGAGCCGGATCGCAAGCGCCCCGCCCAACGGCGCGAGCAGCAACGACCCCATGTTAACAAAGGGGGGCATGACTCGCTTATAGAGCAGAACAAGCGTCGCAAAGACGAGCAGAATGCCAGTGATGACCGCAATCACGAAGCTTTTGATAAGCTCCCCTTGCCATTTGGCTTCGCCCAATGTCAGCTTGCTAACGCCGACCGGCAGATTTTTCATCGTCGGTAGCGCATCTATTTTCGGCATGGCATCGCCGCTGACCAGACCCGGCGCAAGATCGGCTCCAACGGTAATCCGACGGATCTGGTTGGTGCGCTGGACAATGACCGGACCCGATCCAAACTTGATGTCGGCAACGACCTTGAGCGGGACAGACCCCCCCGTCGATGTTGGCACGGGCAGGTTTTCAATCGTCGAAAGATTCTGGCGCGATTGTTGACCCAGTTGCACGCGGATCGGTATTTGACGGTCGGCCAGCGAGAATTTTGCGCTGTTCTGGTCAATCTCGCCCAGCGTGGCGATACGGATCGCTTGACTGAGCGCTTGCGTGGTCACGCCCAGTTCGGCGGCAAGCTGCGTGCGTGGCTTGATGATAATTTCGGGCCGCTGAAGATCGGCGTTCGTGCGCGGCGCGACGAGCTCGGGCATGCCTTTCATTTCTTCGAGTAGCTTGTTTGCCGTCGCGACCAACTCGACGGGATTGCTGCCGCCCAGTGTGATTGTGATGTCGCGACCGGTGCCGCCGGGACCGCCCTGCGACTGCGATTCAAACGTCACCCGGGCGTCGGCAACCTTGTTCAACCGCGGTGCCCAGCTGCGCTGAAACTCGACGCTGGTCATCGTCCGATCTTTGCGGAGCGTCAGGAAGATATTGGCATTGCCAACATTGATCCGCGAAAATGCCGAGCTGACCTCGGGAGCCTTCGCCAGCATATCGCGCACTTCATCGGTCACGGCTTCGGTTCGTTGCAGCGTCGTGCCGGGGGTCATGAAAATGCGGACCCGGCTGAAATCATTGTTTTCCGCAGGCCGAAACGTCATCGGAATGCCCCAAAAGGCAAGGATCGTGGCGGCGAACGAAAGTCCGCCCAAGCCAACGGTCCACAACCGATGATCGACGCGGTGCGCCCAGATGCGCGACCATAACGTCCGCCCGCGCCGTGCGGCAACACCGGATGAATCCATCGTCCATGACAGAGTCTTCATGTAGACGTCCATCAGCGGTCCTTCGCCGTGCGTCGCATGCCCCTTTGATTTCAGGAAAAAGGCCGCAAGCATCGGCGTAATCAGGCGCGCAACAGCAAGACTTACCAGCACGGCGGCAACCACCGTAAGACCGAAGTTTTTGAAAAACTGGCCCGAAACGCCAGGCATCAAGCCGACGGGCAGGAAAACCGCGACAATCGCCATTGTCGTTGCGAGAACGGCAAGACCGATTTCATCCGCTGCGTCAATCGATGCCTGATACGCGGTTTTGCCCATGCGCATATGCCGCATGATATTTTCGATTTCGACAATCGCGTCATCAACCAGCACTCCCGCCACGAGGCTGAGTGCGAGCAGCGACAGGAAGTTGAGCGTGAAGCCCATCAAATCCATGAACCAGAAGGCCGGGATCGCCGAGAGCGGGATCGCGATGGCCGAAATCAGCGTCGCGCGCCAATCGCGCAGGAACAGCCAGACAACAAGGACGGCGAGGATTGCGCCTTCGATCATCGCGTGGATGGCCGATTTATACTGGTCCATTGTGTCGTTCACGCTGGTGAACAGCTCAGTGTAGGTGACTTTCGGATTCGATTTTTTCAACGCGTCGAGTTCTATGTTCGCAGCTTTGTAGACATCGACGTCCGATGCTCCTTTCGATCGTTCGATCGAAAAACTCAAAACTTGACGGCCGTTCATTTTGGCCAGCGTGCGTTGTTCAGCATAGCTATCGCGAACCTCTGCGATGTCGGCGAGCTTGATCGTCCGCCCGCCGCCTGTCGAAAGGTTCATTTGCGACAGGGCAAAAGCATTGATGGCATTGCCGAGCACGCGGACCGATTGTTCGGATCCGGCGATTTCGGCGCGACCGCCAGCAGCATTCAGATTCATTGACCGCAGCTGCGCATTGACTTGCGACGCGGTGACGCCTTGCGCCTGAAGTTTGGCGGGGTCGAGAACCACGCGGATTTCGCGGTTGACGCCACCACTGCGCGAAACGCTTGCGATGCCCGGGATGGAACGCAGCTTTTTGGCCACCGTATTGTCGATAAACCAGCTGAGTTCCTCAAGCGTCATGTCGCGGGCTTCAGCCGAGAAAATGGCGATCTCACCGCCTTGAACATCGACACGACTAACCTGTGGTTCCAAAATACCATCGGGCAAGTCGCCGCGGATATTGGCCACGGCGTCGCGCACGTCGTTGATCGCGCGGTCGGTAGGGGTGCCGATGGTAAACTGCACAAAAGTGCCCGAATTGCCTTCGCGCACGGTTGAGTTGATCTCGTCGACGCCATTGACGCCGCGCACGGCGGCTTCGATTTTTTGCGTGACTTGCGTTTCCATCTCGCTTGGTGCCGCGCCGGGTTGCGAAATACTGATCTGCGCCGCCGGAAAGTCGATATCGGGGCTATCGTTGATGCTCATCCGGACAAACGACAGCGTGCCGGCAAGCAGAAGCGCAATAAACAAGACGATAGGCGCAACGGGATTGCGGATTGCCCAAGCCGAAATGTTACGGAAACTCATCGGTGGGCAGTCCTTTTAAGCATCAACTGGGCGACTTGGCTTTCTGCGGTATAATCACTTCGCCGGGATTGAGGAAGGCACCAGCACTCAAAACCACAGCTTCCTGCCCGCTGAGACCCGTCAGGATCGTGACACCGCGATCATTCACGTCACCGACCTGAACATCGCGACGCTCGACCTTGTTCCCTTTGCCGACGATGAAAACGAAGCTGCCCTTGCTGTCATTCTGCACCGCTGATTCAGGGAGTAGAGGCACATCAGCGACGCCGCTGGTGATGCTGGCCGCCGCAAAGCCGCCGGGGCGCAGTGCTTGGTCATAAGGGATTGCGATGCGCGCAATGCCCTGTCGCGTCTGGGGGTCGATCACAGGGGCGACCTGCCAGATTTGTCCCTTGAAACCCTGCGCACCGCCAACCGGCGTAACGGTTGCTTGCTGGCCGACAGTCATGCGCGCAAGATCACTTTCGCCGAGGCGCGCGAGCAATTCGATTTCGCCGCCCTTTGCCATGCGGAAAAGCATCCCCGATCCGCCACTGACAATCTGGCCAGGCTCAACTTTGCGCTCGAGGATCAGGCCCGCAGCCGGGGCGCGGATGTCGAGCCGTGAATTGCTGGCCTGCGACTGCTGAAATTGCGCCCGGGCGACATTGACACGGGCCCGTGCCGAATCGCGTGTTGCCATCTTGCGATCAATATCAGCCTTTGAAATAAAGCCGCGCGCGACTAGTGCCTGCGCGCGTTCAAGCTCCGACTGTGCCAACCGGGCGTCAGCTTCGGCGACCCCGATCTGCGCATCGAGTGATATTGACTGTTGCGCCTGCACGCGCCGGTCGATTGTTGCGAGCACTTGCCCGGCGCCGACCCATTGGCCGGGTTCGACGAGAACGGCGGACACCATGCCGCCTTCACCCGCGACGCCGACCGGCATTTCACGCCGTGCCGCTAGATTGCCAGTTGCCGACACGACGCGGTCAACCGTCTGACGACCGGGAACGACGACCGTGACTGTCGGCGCTTGCTTGCCGCCTTTAGCAGCGCCCGCAGTTGTGCCACTGCCGCTGCCCATCGTCCACCATGCCGCGACCAGCACCAGCGCCGCCACGACCAGCGCACCGATGATCAGCATGCGCCGCCGCTTGCGCTGGGCAACCTCTGTGTCATCGATCAATTCGATGGTTGATCCCTTGGTCGAAAATCCCGATTCGAAATTCATTGCCAAACGCCTTTATCGTCGTGCCACATGCTATCGACGAGGTGTATTACATTAATAGATCACCAAGCTCAAGCCTAACCTGAGCTTCGTTTTACATTGCAACGCACCATAGCGTGTCCGATGCGACCAGAGCAAGGCAATAACGAGAGTTTGCCGCCATGTTCAGCCCCGATGCAGCCAAATGCTGCTCTGCGTGGTTTATCGTTGGATTATCAACGCTGAAGGAGATGGACGATGATGAAATCACTTGCGCTCGCCGCGACAATGGCGGCGCTGCCACTGGCGGCTATGGCCGAGGTTACGGGTCCGACGGTGACCGGCACACGGCTCGATATTGTGGCGCAGGGGTCGGTCAAGCGTGTCCCCGATGTCGCGATCATTTCGGCAGGTGTTGTGACAACCGCGCGCGATGCCAAGTCGGCAATGGCCAGCAATGCGACCGCGATGGCGCGGGTGCTGACGGCATTGCGCGGCGCAGGCGTCGCGGATCGTGACATGGCGACCGCGCAAATCAGCCTCAATGCGCAATATCGCTATGTCGAAAATCAGGCACCGATCGTGACGGGCTATCAAGCGACCAACAGCGTGACGGTGCGCTTTCGCGATATTGCGAAGTCAGGCGCGATTCTCGACGCGCTGGTCGCGGCGGGGACGAACCAGATCAACGGGCCAACGCTGACGCTCGACAAGCCCGACGCCGCACAGGACGAAGCGCGCGCCGATGCGATCAAAACGGCCCGGGCGCGGGCCGAACTTTATGCAAGGGCGGCGGGATTGACCGCAAAACGAATCGTTGCGATCCGCGAGACAAGTGCTGTTCAAGGCCCGATGCCGATGGACTATGCGCGCGGTGTCTTGGTGCAATCGGCAGCGAAATCGGAGATTGTGCCGGGCGAGCAGGATGTCGGTGTGACGCTGTCGGTGACATTCGAGCTCGGATGACCGGATCTAGCGCAGTTTGCCGCGGCGGATCAGATTGACGAGTCCGAGGAGCAACACGGCTCCCGCAAAGGCCGTCAGATATCCACCCAGCGCGCCGATTCGCATGAACGGCGCGAACAGCGCCCCGCCGACGTACGAGCCGACGACGCCAACGACGATGTTGATCAATATGCCCTGCTGCGCGTCGGTGCGCATCACGACGCTGGCCAGCCAGCCAATGATGCCGCCGACGACCAGCCAGATGATGATACCGAACAACATAAAGCCTCCGCGCGTTGCATCGCTCGATGCAGCGCGCGGCGGTGGGCGTCAATATTTCTGCTGGCGCTCGTAAAGTGATTTGTAATGCTGGATGCGAGTAACGCGCAGTCCGGGCATGCCCGAACGGTCGATGGCGCGCTGCCATCCGGCAAATTCTTCCACGGTCAAACCGTAACGATCACAGACGTCATCGACCGACAGCAGCCCGCCGTTCACAGCGGCAACCACTTCGGCCTTGCGGCGCACGACCCAGCGTGTCGTTCCCGCCGGCGGCAATGTCGCCAGCGTCAGCGGCTCGCCCAACGGGCCGATGACTTGTGCGGGTCGGATTTTCTGGTTCTCGATCATTTAATTCCTCACAGACACCAACGGGTGCCAAACGCTCATTCGATTTGAGCGGTCTAACAGCGTGGGCTTGAAGATAGGCTGAAATGCCAAGGTAAACGGCGCGGTCATATTAGTTTACGCGGAATTACGGGATTCGCGATCTGATCGCTGAACCGGTGCGTGGTGGCGGTAGACTGACCCTCGGGCGCAAAAATCGCAACCAAGGGGTCTGTAACATGATCGGCAGCTGGCGAATTCGCGCGCGACTGAACGAACACCGTGCGACTCGATCCTTGGCGTGCGCTCATATCAGCGAGCAGAACCGCCAGATCGGGCGTGCCGGTTTTCGGCGGTGCCTTGCGGCGGCGGGCAAAACTCATGTCCATGACCAGCGCTATGCGCATGATATGGTGAAGAGGGCGTAAACCATGACATTTTTGCGATGGCCCGCTATGGCCGCGCCTATGGATAATCTTTTTCGGCTCGGCAGTATGAAGGCCAAGCGCATTGTCGTGGCGATGTCGGGCGGCGTGGACTCGTCGGTCGTGGCAGCGCTGGCGGCGCGGTCAGGTGCGGAAACCATCGGTGTCACGCTCCAGCTCTATAATCATGGGGAAGCGATCAAGCGCCCGGGGGCATGTTGTGCAGGACAGGATATTCGCGATGCCCGCGCGGTCGCCGATTCGCTGGGTATCGCGCATTATGTTTTCGACCACGAAAGCCGGTTCCGCGATTCAGTGATCGACGGGTTTGCCGATGAATATCTGGCGGGTCGCACACCGATCCCTTGCGTGCGTTGCAACATGGGGGTGAAGTTCACCGACCTCTTCCGTCTCGCGCGCGAACTCGGCGCTGATTGCCTCGCGACAGGCCATTATGTCCGGCGCATCATGGGGACGGCTGGTCCCGAACTCCACCGCGCCATCGATCCGGCGCGCGACCAAAGCTATTTCCTGTTCGCAACGACGACGGCGCAGCTTGATTATCTGCGCTTTCCGCTGGGCGGTATGGAAAAGCCCGCCGTCCGCGCGATTGCGGCCGAACTCAATCTCGCGGTGGCGGCCAAGCCTGACAGTCAGGACATCTGCTTTGTGCCCGACGGCGATTATGCAGGCCTTGTAAAAAAGCTCCGCCCCGAAGCGGTTGCGGGTGGCGATATTGTTGACCAGTCGGGCCGTGTCCTGGGGCGGCATCAGGGAATTGTCGGTTTCACAATCGGCCAGCGGCGCGGGCTCGATGTTGGCGGACAGGCCGAACCGCTTTATGTAATCCGCCTCGATCCTGACAGCCGCCGCGTTGTTGTGGGGCCGCGCAGCGCGCTTGCGGTCTCGTCGGCGCGTTTGTCCGATATCAATTTGATCGGCGCGGATTATGCAGGGCCATTGAGCGCCAAAGTCCGCTCGATGGCCAAGCCCGTCCCCGCGCATCGCGAAGGCGACTGGCTCCATTTCGAAGCGCCTGAATATGGCGTTTCACCCGGACAGGCGGCTGTGTTTTACGCGGCGGACCGTGTCATCGGCGGCGGCTGGATCGAGGAAACGGTCGCCACCGAAATGGCCGAAGCCGCGTGAGTTAGCTTGCCTCAGCGGGATTCGATTGAAGCTGGATGTAGTTTTCGATCCCCATTTGCCGGATCATGTCGAACTGCTTTTCGAGCGTATCGACATGCTCTTCCTCGCTGCTCAGGATATAAGCGAACAGATCGCGCGAAACAAAGTCGCGGATGCTCTCGCAATAGGCAATGGCATCGCGCAGGGGCGGGAGCGCCTCTTCCTCAAGCGCATAATCCGCCTTCAGGATTTCCTCGACATTCTCGCCGATCCGCAAACGCCCGAGCATCTGGAAATTGGGGAGGCCGTCGAGAAACAGGATGCGTTCGGACAGCTTGTCGGCATGTTTCATCTCGTCGATTGATTCGTGGCGTTCGAATTCGGCAAGTTTGGCCACGCCCCAATTATCGAGCATCCGGTAATGCAGCCAATATTGATTGACCGCGGTCAGCTCGTTCTTGAGGCAGATATTCAGATGTTCGATGACCTTGGGGTCGCCCTTCATAACGATGCTCCTATTCAGGCATTGTTATAGGGCGTTAAGTGGCAGCGTAAAGCCGAGATTTCCGCCAATTTTTGCTAATGCGAATGCTAAGCAGCCGCGCGTTCGGCCTGAATGATTTCACGGGCAAAGGGCAGGCACTGGCCGCACTGAATTTGGCAGCCAAGGCGTTTATAGGCACATTTCGGATGGGCCGACCCCGCACGCACAGCATCGCGAATCTCGTTTTCGCGTAGCGCATTGCAGATGCAGACGACCATCACCTTCTCCTAATGCAAATTGATTAGCAGGCATGATAATCATTCGCAATAGCGATTTTGTTAACGGCGCATCGCTTGCGGTTCCCAACGGGCAAGGCTGCGCCATAGCCATTCGGCCGGGCCATAGTGAAAGCGCGCCAGCCAAGGCTTTGACCAGAGCAGCATGACCGCCCAGATCGCCGCAACCACGATGTAAAGCTGCGCACGGCCAAGATAGCCGAACAGACCGAAACCATAGCCGTAAAACAGCGTGGTCGCGATCAACGTGGTGCCGAGATAGTTGGAAAGTGCCATGCGGCCGATTGCCTCCGCCCGCCCCATAAAGCCGTTCGGGCGGTCTGATCGCGCGATTAAGGTGATGACCCCAGCATGTGCCGCGGCAATAAAGGGGCGAAGCAGCAAGCTGCCGGTATCGCACAACGCCTGAACCGCAGGATCGAAATTTGCATCGTGAAGAATGCTGGCGAGCGCCGCGGTAAGCGGGACAGCGACCAGATAGCCGGCACCAATGACCATTGCATAGGCGCGCCTCGACCAGTCCCCCGTCAAAAAACGATTGCGAAACATCAGGATACCCAGCGCCATGAAAGCAAAAATCTCTGGCATCGTTACGGGTATCAGGAACGTCTGGAAAAAAATCGTTGTCGTCGCGCGCGTCTCGAACGCAGATTTGACGTCGCCGCGATACCCGTCGAGTTCCTTTACGGCATCGTGTTTGCTCGGTTGCTCGCTCGCCTTGCGCATCTCCCATTTCGCAATGTCTTGGGGGGTGGCATCGGGAGCCATCGCAGCGGCGCGGACAGGCGCAAGGTCGGCATAATGGCCAAGGCCGCTAGCCCCCTGAAGCGCGAGCATCGCCGCAAAAAACATCCAGAGCGCGCGAGGTTGCCAGCGCCAGAACAGGAATCCGAGTGTCCCGCCGACGGCATATTGAACAAGAATATCGCCATACCAGAAGCACCACGCATGGATCATCCCGATGACAAACAACCAGAACATGCGCCGGTAATGCGTCATCGCGGCGCCGGGGCCGTCGGGGTTGGCGTCGGCACGCTCGGCGATCACCACCATCGACGCACCGAACAGCATCGTGAACAGCGCGCGGAATTTCCCTTCTGAACAGACGTAATTGATCGCCCATGCGGCCCAATCGGCGGGGCCGTTCAGCCCGTAATAGGTCGGGTTGATATAGGCGTAGCTCGGCATCCCCAGCGCCACGATATTCATCAGCAATATGCCCATCACCGCCATGCCGCGCACGGCGTCGAGCGTGCGGATACGGTCGTTGGTCATAGCCAGGTCGTGATCTGGTCGAGTGGCTTTTTGATCGTGGCGTGAACCGGGATCGTCGCGTCTGCTGTCGGATGCCCAACGACAATGATCATGACGGGCTTTTCTGTTGAGGGCCGATTGCAGAGCGTGCCGAGGAACCGCATCGGGTTCGGCGTGTGCGTCAGCGTGGCAAGGCCCGCCGCATGCAAGGTGGCGAGCAGGAAGCCCGTCGCAATCCCGACGCTTTCGGTCACATAATAGTTCTGCTTGGCATCGCTCGGGCTCAAGCCACCTTTGCGCTGGCCGAAGATTACGATGAGGTAGGGGGCCACCTCAAGATAGGGTTTGTCGGCATCAGTGCCGAGAGGCGTCAGGGCGTCAAGCCATTCGCTGCCCGCTTTGCCCGCGTAGAATTCGCGTTCCTCTTCTTCGGCTTGTCGACGGATTTCGCTTTTTATGGCTGGCGAGGCGATCACGGCAAAATGCCAAGGCTGGTGGTTTGCACCACTTGGCGCCGTGCCCGCGGCGAGAATGGCGCATTCGATGATTTCGCGCGGCACGGGAGCATTGCCGATCTGTCGACAAGTGCGTCGTGTGCGAATCGCTTCGTAAAAGGCGCGCGCATTGGCGATGCGTTCATTGTCGGTTTGTGCGGGATAATTGATCCACGGAATGAAATCGTGAGCGGTCATCGGGCAGACTTCCGGATCATCAGTTTCAGGGCCGACCAGATCGAATCAACTGCGCAAACCTTTACATCGACCAGGTCAGTCGCCGGCAGAATGACCGCGCGGATCGTGTCTTCGGTGATGTCGGTCGGAACCTTGGATGCCTTTTTCGGCCAGCTCACCCAGATGAATCCGGTCGGAGTCAGCAGGACGCGGAGCGCGGTGAGTTTGGCTTCCATATCGGCGCGTTCAGTGACGAAGATGTGCGCGGCGTCGAGATTCGGTTGCGGTTCAGCCAGTTCGACCAGATCAACCGTTTTGATCTCAGCGCGCACGTTTGCAGGCATTGCATCGAACCAGACACGCAGGCCGGGCTTCAGCGACAATTTCTTGCCCAGCGGCGTGCCGGAATAGCCCGCCAGCGCCATCTCAGGCGTCCATCAATGCAGGGAAGAACCCTTCATGCGCGGCGCGGAGGTCGGCGAGCGGGATGCTCTGCACGCCGCCGCGGTCGATCATGTCGAAGCCCATGGTATCGCCGCCGGTTGATCCGAGCGGGATCGAGAAGATGTTGGCGGCGGTTGCTCGCGCCCGGACGGTCTCGGCGTCGCGGGTGGTCACGATGTAGCGGCCCTGATCTTCGCCAAACAGGATTGCGGCGGGATTGGGGATTTGCGGGACGACGGGGACAATGACGCCGATGTTTCCGGCCAATGCCATTTCGGCGAGAGCCACTGCTGCGCCGCCGTCCGAGCAATCATGGACTGCCGTGACGAGGCGGTCGGCGATAAGCGACTGGATCAATTCACCCGCGCGACGTTCGGCGGCGAGATCGACCGGGGGCGGTGGCCCTTGTTCGCGACCATGGATTTCGCGCAGCCAGATCGACTGGCCGAGATGGCCGACGGTGTGGCCGAGGAGGACAATGTCTTCGCCTGTCGCCTTGAAGGCAATGGTCGCTGATTTGGACCAGTCGGCAAGGATGCCGACCGCGCCGATGGCGGGGGTGGGGAGGATCGCACTGCCGCCGCCGGTTGCCTTGCTTTCGTTGTAGAGGCTGACGTTGCCACTGACGATGGGCGTATCGAGCGCGACGCAGGCCTCCGACATCCCGTCGAGACAGCCGACAATCTGGCCCATGATTTCGGGGCGCTGCGGATTGGCGAAGTTGAGGCAGTTGGTGACCGCGAGGGGACGGGCGCCCACCGAACAGAGGTTGCGATAGGCTTCGGCAACGGCTTGCTTGCCGCCTTCATAGGGATCGGCAAAGCAATAGCGCGGGGTGCAATCGGTGGTGATCGCGAGCGCTTTCGTTGTGCCGTGGATGCGGACGAGCGCGGCATCACCGCCGGGGGGCCGCACGGTGTCGCCACCGACTTTCTGGTCATATTGTTCCCAGATCCAGCGGCGGCTGGCGATGTCGGGACTGGCCATGAGTTTGGTTAGGTCGCCGGTGATGTCGGTGCTTACGGGCACATCGGCCAGCGGGGCGGGCGCGGGTGTTTTGACATGCGGGCGGTCATACAGCGGCGCGTCGTCGGCGAGTGGCGCGAGGGGGATGTCGGCAACGGTCTCACCGTGGTGGACGAGCACCATATGACCGGTATCGGTCACTTCGCCGATAACGGCGAAGTCGAGTTCCCACTTCTTGAAAATGCTTTGCGCAAACCCCTCGCGGCCCGGCTTTAGGACCATGAGCATGCGTTCCTGCGATTCAGAGAGCATCATTTCATAGGCCGTCATCCCGGTTTCGCGTTGCGGTACTTTGTCCATGTCGAGCCGGATGCCGACGCCGCCTTTGCTTGCCATTTCGACTGAGGACGATGTGAGACCCGCCGCGCCCATGTCCTGAATGGCCACGATAGCGTCGGAGGCCATCAGTTCGAGGCAGGCTTCGATCAGCAGTTTTTCGGTGAAGGGATCGCCGACCTGCACTGTCGGGCGTTTGGCGTCGGCATCTTCCCCAAAATCCGCGCTCGCCATCGTCGCGCCGTGGATACCGTCGCGACCGGTTTTCGACCCGACATAGACAATGCTGTTGCCGACGCCCGACGCCGCCGAATAGAAAATCTTGTCCTGATCGGCAATGCCGACGGTCATCGCGTTGACGAGGATGTTGCCATCATAAGCGGGGTGGAAATTTACTTCGCCGCCCACCGTCGGGACACCGACGCAATTGCCATAGCCGCCGATGCCACTGACCACGCCGGCGATCAAATGACGCATTTTAGGATGGTCGGGCCTGCCGAAGCGCAGCGCATTCATGTTGGCAATCGGTCGCGCGCCCATGGTGAACACATCGCGCAAGATGCCGCCGACCCCCGTTGCCGCGCCCTGATAAGGTTCGATATAGCTCGGATGGTTGTGGCTCTCCATTTTGAAGATCGCTGCCTGGCCATCGCCAATGTCGATGACACCGGCGTTTTCACCGGGGCCACAGATGACTTGCGGGCCAGTCGTGGGGAGCTTCTTCAAGTGAATGCGCGAGGACTTATAGCTGCAATGCTCGGACCACATGACCGAGAAGATACCAAGTTCGGTGATATTTGGCTCGCGCCCCATTGCGTGAAGCACGCGCGCATATTCTTCTTCGGACAGGCCGTGTTCGGCGACGATCTGGGGCGTGATTTCGGACATCGCCGAAGCCTCTAGCGGGGGACGCGGTTCCTTGCCACCCACGATGCGAGGATGGCAGCGACGGCGAAAGCAAACAGGCCGACGCCCCACAGGCTGGCATCAACTGCAACGGGCGGCGGGCCGAACCAGTTGACGGCCTGTGCTGCGAGCAGGAACAGGATCAGGACGGGCAGCGCCCATGATTTGCGCGGGGCGGGACGAAGCCGTGTATAGATCAGTATGCTGATTGCGAGGAGGCCGAGTTCGAGCGGCATCTCGATCATGGGATGGTTCCACAGGCCAAGGCCGAGCTTGGGCGGCGATCCGGCGAGCGTCAGATCGGGGACATGAACGAGGAAATCGAAAAACCAGTGCGACACGACAACCGCACCGCCGATCAACGCCGCTGTCCAATTTCCAATGACCAGGCGCAAGACGCTCGCAAATGCCACCGACCACGCGAGCGCACCCAGAAAACTGTGTGTCCACGGCATATGATAGAGGTCCATCGGGTTCATCACTGAGATGCCGGGGGCTACGCGCATCGATTCGATCCCGAACGGGACGAACGCAAAAAAGGCAAAATCGACCAGCTGGGCTGCGACAAATAAAGTACCGAGTTTTGGCGCTTTCGGCAGCGCGGCCGCGGCGAAGGCTGCGCTGTAATGACCGATGAACATGATTCTGCCCCTTCTTTGCGAAGGGGCAGCGTGTCAGCCGCCGCGCACCCACGCAACCTTGGGATCGTTAAAGTCGACTTTTTCGCCCAGTTCCCAGACGTTCTTGTAACCATAGCCGACGAGATTGATGAACGTCTGGATATTGAGCGCGAGGGGCCGGGCCTTGAGGCGCACCGGCGCGACATTGTTGGCAAAATTATTGTTGCAGTAGATCAACACTGGACGGTCCGCTTTGCCGATAAGCTGCGCGAGGCTTTCCGCCGTGAAATCGGTGAAGGGCAGGTTGACCGCGCCCGCAATATGCCCCGCTGCAAAGGCATCGGTGGAGCGTGCATCAAGGATGAGCGCATTGCCTGCTTTTGCCATCGCCTGAAACTTCGTCAGCGGGATCAGGCGCGCGCGACGCTGGTCACGGACTTGCGATGTCAACGAAGCAAAGCCGTCATAGTCGATCAGTGGATTGGCCGGGGCAGCGGCGAGCAGGGCGAGAACAATAAGCATGGCAGCATAACTCCGCGCGCAGATACTGCACGAGTTGGAACGCCGCCGATAAACTTAGGCTGAACGGATTAACCGGTCTTGCAGGCTTGTGCGCCCTTGCCGGGTTGCGTGACATTCACGCTGTTGCCCGAAACGGTAAGCGAATAGCCTTCGGCGACCATTGGCTGACCGGCTTCGGGGGCTTCCAGTTTTGTTGCAGGACCATTTTCAGCGCTTCGAAGGTTCGCCATCTTGTCGCCCTGGAACAGATCGACATAGATCAGGCCGCCGTCCTTGCAGCGATACGCCTTGGTCGATTTGATCGACGGTGGCAGAACGACCTTTGGCGCTTTAGCAAGATCCTCCGCCATGTCGTCCTTGCGACCGGCGACGATGGTTTCCTGCTGACAGGCGGAGAGGGTGATGAGCGCCGCGACAGCGGCGAGAGTGGTGCGGTTGATCATAGGCGCTAATCATGCGCGGACGCACCGTTCACCGTCAAGAGCGATAATGTTACATTAGGATGACATTTTCCGCCCCACGTGCGCGGAAGGTCAAAGCTCAAAGCGTGAAAACGCCTTCGATGACCGTGACGCATTGGCCCGTGAGGATAACACGGTCTCCTGACAAGCGGCAGCCGGCATGCCCGCCGCGCGCACTCGCCTGATAAGCGGTGAAGGTGTCGCGCCCGAGGCGTTCGGCCCAATAGGGGACCATGACCGCATGCGCCGACCCCGTGACCGGGTCTTCAGGAATATCGAAATAAGGGGTGAAGACGCGGCTGACGACATCGGTATTATCGCCGGGCGCGCTGACGATAGCAACGATTTTGCCGAGTTTCGCCAAAGCGTGCAAATCCGGACGCAATCCGCGCACCATCGCCTCGCTCTCGACAACGACCAGCGCATAACCCTTGTCATGCCAGAGCGTCGCGACGGGCGCTGCAATGCCGAGCGCCTCCGAAATTTCTGGCATCGCCTTTGCGGTCGGTCCCCATGCGGGCAGCGCCAGATCATAGCCTGCGCCTGATCGCGACACTTCAAGAATCCCCGCCTGCCGTGTGCGGAATGAAACTGTCGCGCGCGCCGGGTCCGCGCTCAGGACATAATGGCCGCTCGCGAGCGTCGCATGACCGCAAAGCGCAACTTCCGCGGCGGGTGTGTGCCAGCGCAATTCATAATCCGCCGCGCCGCTCGCGTCGGGAATGATGAACGCCGTTTCCGACAGATTATTCTCTTGGGCAATGGCTTGCAGCACGTCATCGTCAAGCCACGCGTCGAGCGGCATCACGGCTGCGGGATTTCCGGTAAAGGGCCGGTCGGCGAACGCATCAATCTGCGCAAACGGTATCTTCATCTTGTGGCTTCCTCGGCGAGGTGGCTAGGCAGGACGCCTTCCTTGTCGACCTGTCCCTCGGGATCGATGTGGATCAGGATTTCGGTTGCGGGGAATTCATGGGCGAGCTTGTCCTCGACTTCATCCATCACTCGGTGCGCTGCGGCGACCGTCATGTCCGGGTCCATCCAGACATGGAATTGCACAAAGTCCTGCGTCCCGCTGGTCCGTGTGCGCAAATCATGGATACCGGCGAGTTCGGGATGGCGCGCCGCGACGCGCAGGAAATGCTGGCGCTTTTCCTCGGGCCATTCGCGGTCCATCAGCTGGTCAACGGCCTGTGTCGATGCGCGCCACGCTCCCAGCATCAAGGCACCCGCTATGCCAATGCCGAACACCGGATCAGCCCAGACAATCCCGGCATATTGGTCAAGCGCCAGTGCGGCGATGACCGCGATGTTGAGCACCACATCGCTCTGATAATGAACATGGTCCGCCGTGATCGCGACTGACTTGGTCTTGGCGATGACATAACGCTGGTAGGCAAGCAGGCCGAGTGTCGCGACAATTGCGATCACCGAAACGCCGATGCCATATTCGGCATGCGCGGTGACTTCGCCTTTCATCAGTCGCTCGATGGCGCGATAGAAAATCGCCAGCGCCGACAGCGCAATAATAAAAACTTGAAACAGCGCAGCCAGCGCTTCGGCTTTGCCATGGCCGAAGCGGTGTTCGCTGTCGGCAGGCTGCGCGGCATAGCGAACGCCGTAAAGCGTCGCGAGCGATGCGAGGAGGTCAAGCCCGGTATCCGCGAGCGAACCAAGCATCGCGACCGAGCCCGTTTGCCACACGGCAAAGACTTTCAGCCCGAGGAGGAACAGCGCCATACCAATGCTGGCATAGGCCGCCCGCGACGTCAGCGTGGCGCGATGGGTGTGATGATGGTGCGCGCCGCTCATGGATACATCAGGCTTGTCGTCCAACTGCCTCCGTCACGGACAAAAAGTTCGCGGTTATGCAACCGATGCTCGCCGTCCCACCAGAATTCGACTCGCTCGGGCGCCACGCGATAGCCCGACCAATGCGGCGGGCGCGGGACGTCGCCGCCCTCGAACCTTTCGGTCACTTCGGCGAGTTTCGCCTCGAGCGTTGCGCGATCAGGCAACGTCCTAGACTGGTCCGAAGCCCAAGCCCCGAGCTTCGACACTCGCCCGCGCGTGGCGAAGTAAGCGTCGGCCTCGGCGTCGCTGACGGGCGTAACGGCCCCTTCGACGCGCACTTGTCGCCGCAAGGTCTTCCAGTGGAACAGCAATCCGGCGCGGGCATTGGCGGCAAGATCATCGGCCTTGCGGCTCTGCTGATTGGTATAAAAGACGAACCCCTCGTCGCTCAGCCCTTTGAGCAGCACCATCCGGACCGCCGGTTGCCCTGCGGCGTTGACTGTCGCCAGCGCAACCGCATTGGGATCATTGGGTTCGGACACTTCGGCTTCGGTGAGCCATTCGGAAAAGCGCACAATCGGATCAATACTCATAGCCCCGTCCTATCGCGTCGCTGGACCAAATAAAACCTCGCACCCCGCAATTGTTGCAACGCAACACCTGATTGGTGTTATGCAGGCGGCGACAAAGGGGACGACATCATGCGAGCCGACCTTGGCTAGCCCTGCACCCGATTTGCCCGCGTTCAGCGGCGCGGCGTGGCTTGACGCCTATGGCGCGCAGGTCGCGAAGGGCGATGTCGTCCGCGAAACCACCAATCGCGGCATGTGGGCAGCGATGGCTGATGAGGTCGCGGTTGCGAGCGGCGGTGATCTGAACCAAGCGCGCGCGCGCATCCAGCGGCAGGCCGACGAGATCGGCACGGGCTTCCGCATGCCGGGCGACAGTGAAGAGCGCAAATGGCCCCTTTCCCCCATTCCGCTGATGATCGACGCGCGCGAATGGGCAGGGATCGCCGATGCCATCGTCCAGCGCGCGACGCTGATGGAAGTGTTGCTCGAGGATATTTATGGCGCACAGCGGCTGATGGGGAGCGGGCTGCTTCCGGCGGCGCTGCTCAATGGGTCGCCGCATTTCCTCCGCCCGATGGTGGGCTTGCAGCCGCCCGGCGGGCATCAGCTCCATTTCTACGCCGCCGACATCGGGCGCGGGCCGAATGGCGAGTGGCGCGTGCTTGCCGATCACACGCGGACACCGACCGGCGCAGGCTATGCGCTCGAAAACCGCTTGGCCGTCTCGCGCGTTTTGCCCGGCCTCCAAGCACGGTTGAATATCGAACGCCTCGCGCCTTTTTTTGCCGATGTACGCGCCGGGATTGCCGCGTCGTCGCGCCGCGCCGATCCGCGCATTGCGTTGCTTACGCCTGGACGGTTCAACCAGAGCTATGCCGAACAGGCACATCTGGCGCGCTATCTCGGGATGTTGCTGGTCGAAGGCGAAGACCTCGCGGTGCACGACGACCATCTTTATCTCCGCACGATCGAAGGCATGAAGCGCGTCGATGCACTGTGGCGGCGGATTGATCCGCGGCTGATTGATCCGCTCGCCTTTGATTCGCGCTCGCGGATCGGTGTGCCGGGGCTGATCGATGCGATGGGCGCGGGCAATGTCGTGATTGCCAATGCGCCGGGTGCGGGTGTCCTTGAATCGCCGGCGTTTGCTGCCTTCCTGCCTCGCCTGTCGATGCGGCTTACGGGCGAGGATTTGCGCATGCCCAATATCGCGACGTGGTGGTGCGGGCAGGATGGTGAGCGCGAGCGCGTAACTGCGGGCCTCGATCATATGCTGATCAGCCCCGCCTTCCCGCCGAATCTGGTCGGTTTGCCCGATGGCCCGATGATCGGTGCTGACCTTGATCCGGCGGCGCGCGCCACGCTGCTCGCTGACATGGACAAGCGCGGCATCGATTATGTCGGACAGGAGCTTGTCCGCCTGTCGACGCTTCCCACCGTTGGTGCGAACGGCCTCGAACCCCGCCCGTTCCTCCTCCGCGTGTTCGCCGCGCGCGATGCCCAGGGGCAGTGGAGCGTGATGCCCGGTGGCTTTGCGCGTATCGGCGAACATCTCGATGTGCGCGCCGCGCTGATCGGCGAAGGTGCGTTTTCCGCCGATGTCTGCATCGTCAGCGAAAAGCCGGTGACCCCAATCACGCTGATGTCGGCGGCTGAGAAAGTGACCATCCGCCGCAATCCGGGAACACTGCCCAGCCGCGTTGCCGACAATCTGTTCTGGCTGGGTCGTTATCTTGAGCGTGCCGAAGCTGTGCTGGGTCTGGTTCGCGCGGCGATTGGCGGGTCGATTGATGTTGATGGCGGCGCGCCGCTTGCGACAGAAACGATTTCGAAACTCGGTAATTTGCTCGCCGCGAGCGGTGCCGCTGCCAACCGCGCGCGGACCCGCGATGCCGATATTATCGCGCTTGCCCGCGCCGCGATGGACGATGCCAAGGAAATGTCGAGCGTCCGCAGTATCCTGCGCAACGCCCGCGCGATTGGTGAAGGATCGCGCGAGCGTCTCGCAACCGATGTGTGGCGGTTGCTGGATGCGCCGTTCCCGACGCGCGACAGCATCGCAACACGCGCGGCGCAACTCCACGAACGCTTTGCCGCTTTGGCGGGGCTGTCAGCGGAAAACATGGGGCGGACAGCAGGCTGGCGCTTCCTCGATCTCGGGCGGCGGATCGAAAGGGCGATCACCGTTTGTCGCCTGCTGCGTGCGCTGGGCAGCGACGCCGCCAGTGCCGATGACTTGTCGGCGCTGCTCGAGCTGTCCAACAGCGCCATCGGTTACCGTCAGCGATATCCGACTGGTCTTGCACCGATTGCCGTCCGCGACCTGATCGCGCTTGATACCAGCAACCCGCGCAGCCTCGCGTTTCAGGTTGAAGCGATTGCCGCACATCTGATCGCGCTCCCCCGCCTGTCCGACGATGGCATGGCGGAGGAACAGCAACAATTGGCCAATGCCTTGGTCGCGCAACTGGCGACTTTGTCCGCAGTGACGCTTGAAGACCATGCGGTCCAGAGCCTCGAAAACCGACTGCTTGCCATCTCCGACGCGATCGCCAACCGGTTCTTCCTGCGCGGTGGGGAGCCGTTGCGCGCCCAAGGCTTAACATTGGCGTGAAATACCGCATCATTCACGAAACGCGCTTCACTTATGCCGTGCCGGTGCGCTTTGCGCGGTGCAATCTGCGGCTGAAGCCGATCATCTGGTCGGGGCAGACGCTGGTCGAGCACAGTCTAGCCACCATTCCGTCGGGTGAATTCTCGTTCGGGCGCGCTGATGCCTCGCTCGCCAATGTCACGCGACTGGTCATTCCCGAAGCAGTGACCGACCTGCGCATCGTCAGCCACGCGGTCGTCGATGTGAATCGCGATATTCCCGACATCCGCGCCGATGATCTCGATCTCGCAACGGTGGCTCGTCTGGCGCGCGAAAGCCGCGATGTCTCCGCTGCATCCCCCGCCAATTACCTCTTCCCCTCGCCGATGATCGCACTCGATGCGGGCATTGCCGATTATTGCGCGCCAAGCCTCGACCCTTCGCGTGGCGCGCTCGGCGCCGCCATCGACCTCGCCTGCCGCATCCAGCGCGATTTCGAATTCAACACCGACGTGACCCGTACCGACACGCCGCCATCCGAAGCCTTCGCCAAGCGCGGCGGCGTCTGTCAGGATTTTGCCCAGATCATGATTTCGGGCCTCCGTTCGGCGGGGCTGCCCGCAGCCTATGTCTCGGGCTATCTGCGCACCATACCGCCGCCGGGGCAGGCGCGTCTGGTCGGTGCGGACGCGACGCATGCCTGGGTTTTGCTGTGGTGTGGCCCGGATCGCAGCTGGGTCGGCGTCGATCCGACCAACGGCATCTGGATGGCGGGTGACCATATCGTGACCGCTATCGGTCGCGATTACTCCGAAATTGCGCCAATTGACGGCATCTTTCTCGGTTCGGGTGCGCGGACGATGAAAGTGTCGGTCGACGTCGAGCCATTGCATGAGATCGTTTCAGCCCATAATTGACGCGGATGGCAGCAGCAGACCCCTATTCAGTGCTCGGCGTGGCGCGCGGTGCCGCCGACGCCGACATCAAGAAAGCCTATCGCAAGCTCGCGAAAGAGCTGCACCCCGATACCAACAAGGACAAGGCCGCCGCGGAGCGCTTTTCGCGCGTGACTGCCGCCTATGACTTGTTGTCTGACAAGGACAAGCGCGCGCGTTTTGACCGTGGCGAGATTGATGGCGATGGCAATCCTGCCGCACCGTTCGGATTTGGCGGCGGTGGTGGCGGCGGCGGATTTCGTCCGCAATCGGGCGGCGCAGACTTCGGGGACATCTTCGAGGGGCTGTTTGGTGGCCGTGCGGGCGGGGGGTTTGGATCGCGTCAAGCGCCACCACAAAAGGGAGCAAACGCTGCCTATCGCCTTTCGGTGACGTTCGAAGACGCCGCCGCCGGTCGCCCGCAACGCATTACGCTGGGCGATGGCAAGACCATCGACCTCAAGCTGCCGAACGGCGTTGAAAATGGCACGCAGATGCGGCTCTCCGGCAAGGGTGAACCCGGTCCGGCGGGGCACGGCGACGCGATTGTGACGATCCAGATCGGCAACCACCCCTTTTACCGCCGTGATGGCGATGCCGTGCGCCTCGATTTGCCGGTAACGCTTGCCGAAGCCGTGCTTGGCGGGCTGGTGCGCGTGCCGACGGTCGATGGACCGGTCATGCTCAATGTGCCTGCCGGGTCCTCATCGGGCCAGACGCTGCGCCTGAAAGGCAAGGGCTTTACCGGCAAGACCGGCACGCGTGGTGATCAGCTGGTCACCCTAGAAATAGCGCTGCCTGCCAACGACGCAGCGCTCACCGCCTGGGCCGAGGAGAACCGTGCCACACTCGGGAACCCGCGCGAAAAACTTGGGGTTTAATGCCGGGTGCAGGAAATCTCTCCCATTTCCCCCGAGGAGCGGCGTCGGCATCCCATCGGGTGGGCGCTTGACGACTTGGGGCCGGGGTCTGCGGTTTACGAAGTCATCCACCGCGTTGTCGTCGGCGTGTTCAAGGACGGGTTCATCCACGCGGGCAATCTCGCTTATCTGACGCTACTCACGCTCTTTCCCTTCTTTATCGTGACGGCGGCGCTGGCCAGCTTGTTCGGACGCGGGGCCGATACGATGCGCGCGGTCGGCACCTTTCTCAATACGCTCCCGCCGGTCGTGCAAACATTGCTCGAAAAACCGATCTATGATGTGCTCACCGCCCGCACCGGTGCGCTGCTCTGGATTGGCGGACTGATCGGCCTGTGGACGGTGGCGAGTTTCATCGAAACGATCCGCGACATATTGCGCCGTGCTTATGGCACGCCGTTCTCGAACCCCTTCTGGCAATATCGGTTGACGTCGATGGCGATCATCATTTTGTCGGTCGTGCTCGTCATGCTGGCCTTTTCGGCGCAGGTATTTCTGACCGCCGCCGAACAATTCGTCTATCGCCTTGTCCCCTTTGCCGATGATGCCGCGACGTGGATTGGCCTGTCGAAACTCATTCCGCTCTTCATCATCTGGCTGGCGCTTTACATGCTGATTTGGTCGCTGACGCCAAGCCGCTATCGCTTTGGCAAATATCCCAAATGGCCGGGGGCACTGTTCATTGCGCTGTGGTGGTATGGCGCGCTGACCTTGCTGCCCATCGTCATCGCGCAATTCAACAGCTATGCGCTGACCTATGGCAGCCTGGCTGGCGTAATCGTGGCGCTGCTTTTCTTCTGGCTGATCGGCCTTGGCATCGTCATCGGCGCACATCTGAACGCAGCACTGGCGGAACCGACGACGAAGCGCCTAAAGGGTCATGACAGTGATGTTACGGAGAGTTGAATGACCGGCTTGATGGCAGGCAAACGCGGGCTGATCATGGGCCTCGCCAATGACCGTTCGCTGGCGTGGGGGATCGCGCAAAGCCTCAGCGAGGCGGGCGCAGAACTTGCGTTCAGCTATCAGGGGGATGCGCTCGAAAAGCGGGTGCGGCCCTTGGCAGAATCACTGGGCAGCGATTTCCTGATCGACTGCGATGTTGCCGACATGGCCGAACTCGACAAGACGTTCGCCACATTGGCCGCGCGCTGGCCGACGATTGATTTCATCGTCCACGCCATTGGCTACACCAACAAGGATGCGTTGCGCGGGCGCTATTGCGACGTCGATCTCGAGACGTTCCTTCTGACGATGAACATCAGCGTCTATTCGTTTACGGCGGTTGCCCAGCGTGCTGCCGCGATGATGACGCCATATGACCCGGAAACTGGTAAGGGCGGCGGCAGCATGATCACGCTGAGCTATCTCGGGGCCGAGCGCGTCATCCCGCACTACAATGTGATGGGCGTGGCCAAGGCAGCGCTCGAGGCCAGCGTCAAATATCTCGCCGTCGATTTGGGTGGCGACAATATCCGCGTAAATGCCATTTCGGCAGGGCCGATCAAGACGCTGGCGGCGTCGGGCATCGGCGATTTCCGCCTGATCCTGAAATGGAACGAGCTCAACGCGCCGCTGAAACGCAACACGAGCATCGAAGACGTCGGCGGTGCGGGACTTTATCTGCTCAGCGACTTGTCGAACGGTGTGACGGGTGAGACACATCATGTCGACAGCGGTTATCATGTCGTCGGCATGAAAGCCGAGGATGCGCCGGATATTGCGCTTGCTTAGGTCGGACGCACGGTGAGCCACAATAGCTTCGGCCATCTGTTCCGCTTCACGACATGGGGTGAAAGCCACGGGCCTGCGCTCGGCGCCGTCGTGGATGGCTGTCCGCCGGGGCTGGCGCTGAGCGAGGCCGATCTCCAGCCATTGCTCGACAAGCGCCGCCCGGGGACATCGCGCTTTACGACGCAGCGGCAGGAGCCCGATCAGGTGCGCATCCTTTCGGGTGTGTTCGAGGGGAAGACGACCGGCACGCCGATTAGCCTGATGATCGAGAATGTCGACCAGCGGTCGAAAGATTACAGCGAGGTCGCCGCTGCCTATCGCCCCGGCCATGCTGACTATGCCTATGACGCAAAATATGGCTTTCGCGATTATCGCGGCGGCGGGCGGAGTTCGGCGCGCGAGACAGCGGCACGGGTGGCGGCAGGTGGTGTCGCGCGGCTGGTCATCCCCGACGTCTCAATCGGTGCGCATGTCGTCGAAATTGGCGGTGACCGCGCTGAGACATTTGATGCCACCCAGATTGATCAGAACCCGTTCTTTTGCGCCGACGCCGCTGCGGCTGCACGCTGGGAACTACTCGTCGATGAAGCGCGCAAGGCGGGGTCGTCGCTCGGCGCGGTGATTGAGTGCGTGGCGACCGGGGTTCCTGCCGGATGGGGCGCGCCGCTTTACATGAAGCTTGATGCGCAGCTTGCATCCGCGTGCATGAGTATCAATGCGGTCAAGGCGGTCGAGATCGGCGACGGCTTTGCCGCGGCCCGCCTGCGCGGCGAGGACAATGCCGACCGGATGCGGCCCGGCAATCCAGAGTCCGGGGACGGCCCCGAATTCCTCGCCAATCACAGCGGCGGAATCGCAGGCGGGATTTCGACCGGGCAACCTGTGGTCGTGCGCGTCGCGTTCAAGCCGACGTCATCGATTCTGACGCCTGTCGAAACCATCACTCGGGACGGTGCGGCAACTGAAATCGTGACCAAAGGCCGCCACGATCCGTGCGTCGGCATTCGTGGCGCGCCGGTGGTCGAAGCGATGGTCGCGCTGGTGCTTGCCGATGCCAAGTTGATGCACCGGGGGCAATGCGGCGTATAACACCGGCATGAAAATCCGATTCGTCCTCCTCGCCCTCTTCGTTCTCACCGCAGCAGCGCCCGCAAAGCGCGCCAAGCCTGCGCCGGTTGTTCCCCTTCCGGACATTGTGCGCGTCGCGCTGACGACCGAACTCGGGCCCATCATTGTCGATATTTATGCAAAACGCGCGCCGATTACCGGGGCGAATTTCATCCGCTATGTCGATCAGAAGCGGTTTGACGGCGTGCCTTTCTACCGGGTGATGCGGCTCGACTGGGGAACGCCGCCCAATGGCATTATTCAGGCCGGACCGCGCGGCGACCCCAAGCGGGTGCTCAAACCCATCGCGCATGAACCGACAACCGCGACCGGTATTCTCCACAAGGCAGGGACGCTGTCGATGGCGCGGCTTGCGCCGGGCACGGCGACGGGTGACTTTATGATCATGCTTTCCGACCAGCCCTATTTCGACGCCGATCCCACGCGCGAAGACCCCGGCAGCCGCGATGGCTATGCGGCCTTTGGTCAAGTCGTCGTGGGCATGGACGTCGCGCGCAAAATCTATGACGTGCCGCTGTCACCGACGCTCGGCGAAGGGATATTGAAAGGACAGATGATCGAAAAGCCAGTGCGCATTCTGACCGCGCGACGATTGCCCGCGCCGCCAGTGCGTTAATCATGACGTTGTACTCAAATAGTAATTAAAGTTGCGTGCCGTTGAAACAATCGGTTTGATGTGCAGTTGTAACAACGCACTCGCTTTGGGAAAGAAATCCATCCTTACCCCTTGGAGAACGCAAGTCATTAAAACTGACAGGGGTCAAATTGTTAGAATTTGCACAATCGGAGGACAGCGAAGGCGCGCTGAGCACCGACGTGTCTCCTGCAGATGCGATGGTCAAGGGTTTGGCCGACGTTCAACGCGCCACCATGCAGTTGCAAAAGCTTCTTCGGCACGCCGGGCTGGAACACGCGCTGTCCGAAGACCTCAAATCACGCCGCCGTCGCGCCGTTCGACTGATTTTGGGAGTCCGCGAAATTCGCAACCGGAATTTGGGTGGCAATCTATTCAGTGATCCTGCTTGGAGTATCCTGCTCGATGCTTATGCGTCTGACCTTGATGGGCGGCGCATCTCGGTAAGCGACGTCTGTATTGCGTCTGGCGTTCCAAATACGACCGCGCTTCGCTGGCTCAAGGCCCTCGAGGACCAAGGGCTGATGAAACGCGAAAATGATGCCCGCGATCGTCGACGTGCCTTTGTTAGCCTCACGCCAAAAGCGCAAACGGTGCTCGAGCGATTGATCGATGAAGTCATTCAGAAAACGGGAAATATGCCCACAGGATGATGGGCGCTACGGCGTCGGCGTATGACATTCAGCCTCGTCAAGCGCTTGCGAAACCAGTGCTGCTGCTGTCGAAAGAGCAAGTCGATCAAGAATCACAAGCGCATCGCGCAACAGGCGGCACACTGTTTCGTGGTCACCAACCTGTTTGCTGCTTGCGCTGTCGATCATGTCGCCTGCCTCGATTTATGAATGTTATGATCCTTTACGGATTCGAGTCGCAACCATTTAGGATAGTGCAAAAAATGACCCGTCGATGGGGGCGGTGCGCCGCTGCGAGACTGGGGAATTTCGCGCGGCTCTGGTGCCAACGCGGCCAACCGAAACGATACTTGCCCATTCCGAACAAATATGGAACAGCAAAGTTATGCTGACTCATCTTCAAAAGCACCGGTTTACCGAATGCTGACCCACATAAGCGTTCGCGGCGCGCGCGAGCATAATCTCAAGGACATCAGCCTCGACATCCCACGTGAGACGTTGACAGTCATCACGGGCCTTTCGGGATCGGGCAAATCGAGCCTCGCGTTCGACACCATCTATGCCGAGGGGCAGCGGCGCTATGTCGAGAGCCTCAGCGCCTATGCGCGGCAATTTCTCGAGCTCATGCAAAAGCCCGATGTCGATCATATCGAGGGGCTATCCCCCGCGATCAGCATCGAGCAGAAGACGACATCGCGGAACCCGCGTTCGACGGTCGCGACCGTGACCGAAATTTACGATTACATGCGCTTGCTGTGGGCGCGGGTCGGCATTCCCTACTCGCCGACCACCGGCCTGCCGATCAGCGCGCAGCAAGTTAGCCAGATGGTCGATCGGGTCATGGCGCTGCCAGAAGGGACGCGACTGTTCCTGCTCGCGCCTGTCGTGCGCGGTCGCAAGGGCGAGTATCGCAAGGAACTGCTCGAATGGCAGAAAGCGGGCTACACCCGCGTGCGGATCGACGGCGCATTCTACGAGATCGACGAAGCGCCTGCGCTCGACAAGAAATACAAGCATGACCTTGAGGTTGTCATTGACCGGATCGTGGTGCGCGAGGGGATCGAATCCCGACTTGCCGATAGTTTTGAGCAAGCGCTGAAGTTGGCGGATGGGTTGGCCTATGTCGATCCGGCGGATGCCGAACCCGCGAGCGCGGAAACCAAGAAAGTCGCGGGCGAATATGCCCCCGAGGGCCGCATCACCTTTTCGCAAAAGTTCGCTTGTCCGGTCAGCGGCTTCACCATTGCCGAAATCGAGCCACGGCTGTTCAGCTTTAACGCGCCGCAAGGGGCCTGCCCCGCGTGTGACGGGCTTGGTGAAAAACTGCACTTCGATCCGCAGCTGGTGGTGCCCAACGAGAACCTCAGCATCAAAAAAGGTGCAGTCGTGCCGTGGGCGAAGTCGAACCCGCCAAGCCCTTATTACATGCAAGTTCTCGGCAGCCTCGCGACGCATTTTGATTTCAGCCTCGAGACGCCATGGAACGAACTGCCCGAAGATGTGGTGACCGCGATCCTTTATGGCACCAAGGGTGCGCCGGTGGTTCTGAAGTTCATGGACGGGCGCAAATCCTATGAAGTCAAAAAACCGTTCGAAGGCGTGATCGGCAATCTCGACCGGCGGATGCTGAGCACCGAAAGCGCGTGGATGCGCGAAGAGCTTTCGAAATATCAGAACGCCCAGCCCTGCGAAGTCTGCACAGGCGCGCGGCTCCGGCCCGAAGCGCTCGCCGTGAAGATTGCGGGCGAAGACATCAGCATGTCGACGCGGCGCGCGGTCGGCCCGGCACTGGCGTTCTTCGAAGCGATGCCCGCCAAGCTCAACGCACAGCAAAATCAGATCGCCGAGCGCATCCTGAAGGAGATCGTCGAGCGCCTCGGCTTTCTCAACAATGTCGGCCTCGATTATGTCAGCCTCGACCGCACCTCGGGGACGCTTTCGGGCGGTGAAAGCCAGCGCATCCGCCTTGCCTCACAGATCGGGTCGGGCCTGTCTGGCGTGCTCTACGTCCTCGATGAACCAAGCATCGGGCTGCACCAGAAGGACAATGACCGGCTCCTGATCACGCTGCGCCGCCTGCGCGATCTCGGCAATACCGTCATTGTTGTCGAGCATGACGAGGATGCAATCCGCACCGCCGACCATGTCGTCGATATGGGGCCGGGCGCGGGCGTGCACGGCGGCCATATCGTCGCGCAGGGGAGCTTGCAGGATATTCTCGATTGCGAGACCAGCCTGACCGGGGACTATCTGTCGGGTCGCCGTTCGGTCCCGATCCCCGACAAGCGGCGCAAGGGCAATGGCAAGAAGCTGACCGTCAAAGGCGCGCGGGCGAACAATCTGAAGGACGTCACCGCGAGCATTCCGCTGGGCACCTTCACCTGCATCACGGGGGTGAGTGGATCGGGCAAATCATCGTTTACAATTGACACGCTGTACGCGGCATCGGCGCGGGCGCTCAATGGCGCGCGGATGCTGGCGGGGCATCATGAAAAGATCGAGGGGCTCCAATATCTCGACAAGGTCATCGACATTGACCAGTCCCCCATTGGCCGCACGCCGCGCAGCAACCCCGCGACTTATACCGGCAGCTTCACGCAATTCCGCGACTGGTTCGCGGGCCTCCCTGAATCAGCGGCGCGCGGTTACAAGCCCGGCCGCTTCAGCTTCAACGTCAAAGGCGGACGCTGCGAGGCGTGCACGGGCGACGGCCTGATCAAGATCGAAATGCACTTCCTGCCCGATGTCTATGTCACCTGCGATGTCTGCCACGGCGCGCGCTATAATCGCGAGACATTGGAAGTGAAGTTCAAGGGCAAGAGCATCGCCGATGTGCTCAACATGACGGTCGAGGATGCTGTCGAATTTTTCAAGGCAGTGCCCGGCATCCGCGACAAGATGGCGATGCTCGCCGAAGTCGGGCTGGGTTATATCAAGGTCGGGCAACAAGCGACGACGCTGAGCGGCGGCGAGGCACAGCGCGTCAAACTCGCCAAGGAGCTGAGCAGGCGGGCGACGGGGCAAACGCTCTACATCCTCGACGAACCGACCACCGGTCTCCATTTCGAGGACGTCCGCAAACTATTGGAAGTGCTCCACGCGCTGGTCGAACAGGGCAACAGCGTGGTCGTGATCGAACATAATCTCGAAGTCATCAAGACGGCTGACTGGGTGATCGACCTCGGCCCCGAAGGCGGCACGCGCGGCGGCGAAGTGGTTGCGGTCGGCACGCCCGAAGCCGTCGCCAGAGAACCGCGCAGTTATACCGGGCACTATCTGGCACCGTTGCTGGGGATGAAGAGTTTGGCTGCGGCGCTCTAACGCACTGTTTGCATTAGCGATGCCAGCACCATCTTTGCCGCCGCTTCCGATGAAGTGGGGTTCTGGCCGGTGATCAGCATCTCGTCCTGAACGACATAAGGCGCGAAATCGGGACCCTTGCTGTAATTGCCGCCATTTTCCTTGAGCATGTCCTCGACAAGGAAGGGCACGACATCGGTCAGGCCAACCGCAGCTTCCTCGCTATTGGTGAAGCCCGCAACTTTACGGCCCTTGACCAGCGGCGACCCGTCCGACGCGTGGACATTTTTAAGCGCGGCGGGCGCGTGACAGACGAGCGCAACCGGCTTGTCGGCCGCCAGCGCATCCTCGATCAGTGCAATTGAGTGCGTGCTGTTCGCAAGGTCCCAGAGCGGGCCGTGACCGCCGGGATAGAAGACGGCGTCATAATCAGCAACGTCGATCTCCGCGAGTTTGTGTGTCGCGGAAAGCGCTGCGACCGCCGCTGAATCAGTGCGGAAACGCTCGGTGGCTTCGGTCTGTGCATCAGGCTCATCGCTCTTGGGATCGAGCGGCGGCTGTCCGCCTTTGGGCGAGGCGAGGGTGACTTGCGCCCCGCCATCCGTAAATACATAATATGGCGCGGCGAATTCCTCGAGCCAGAAACCAGTCTTTTTCCCGGTATTGCCCAGCCGGTCGTGCGAAGTCAGTATCATAAGGATATTCATCGAGGTTTCCTTGGACGAAAATGGGCCGCGGGCCACCCGCGACGTTGTGAAAAGGGGAAGGCGCGGCTCGGCCATTTGGTTCCAAATGCCCGCAAATAAGGATCATTCGATTTAAGGCTTCTCGGTAAACCGTTTGACCTTGACCGGCAGATCCTTGCCCTTGGTCCGCCGTGACGGCACCTGAACGGGGTTCTTCTTCTTCCACGCGGCCCATGTCATCGGGCCGTCTGGGGTGTCGATCATCTGCTCGTCAAGGTCGTCGCTCATGCTCTTGCTCCAAAGGGCCAGTCGGTCGCTTCGCCCGCCCACAGCGCCCACCAGATGATTAGCGGTTGGAGCATCATGCGCGGGCCGTGATACCACCAGCTCATGTCAACGCCACCGATCGCAATGTCATTGATGGCATGGTTGATGTTGGCGGGGAAGACGGCGACGGCATAGACGGCGAGCGCAATGCCCGCCGCACGGCGTAGACCGGGTACGAACGCCAGCGCAAAGGCACCGGCAATCTCGCACAAGCCGGTGACCAGCACCACAGCATCGGGCAGCGGCACCCAGAGCGGAGTGATCTGCACGAAACCAGCAGGCGCGCGGAGGTGAATCACCCCTGCCGCGAAGTAGAGCGCCGCGAGGAGGAAACGCAGCGCCGGTCGCATCTCAGCCCTTGATCGTGGCGATGCCGACAGGATTGTTTTTGGTCGAGGGATTCGAGGCGTTTTGCTTGGGGGCTTTATCGGCCTTGGGCTTGCGCGTTTCCTTGTTGGTCTTTTTCTGGCTCTTGGCCATGGGGCGTTCCTTGATGCGGACGGGGTGCCCGGAGGGACACTATAGGCGCATCTAGCGCTTGCGCACAAACTCAACGCGCAGGACGAGGCCTTTGATGCCTTCGTAACGGCCGTCGATCTCTTGCGCATCGCCGGTCAGGCGGATCGATTTGATGAGCGTGCCGCGCTTGAGCGTCTGGCCCGCGCCCTTGACAGTGAGGTCTTTGATGAGTGTGACGGCGTCGCCATCGGCGAGGATGTTGCCGACGGCATCGCGCACTTCGACCGTTTCTGGAGATTTCACATCGCTCGCGGGCAGCCATTCGCCGCTGGCTTCGTCATAGACATAATCGTCTTCGGTCATGGCGCATCCTTTGCTGGTGGATGGCTATAGCGCGGTTTCAACCAAAACGCGTGGCAATCGTTTCGAACACTGCCGGGTGGAGCGGCGCCAGAAAGCGGCAGCCGAACGCATTCCCGCCGCGCCACGCGACGACGGCTTCGAGCGGTTGCAGCGTAGGGATCGTCAGGAAGACCCGCGTGCCGACGGCGAATCCGTAGAAGCTTTCAAAGCGAAAGCCGGTTGCGGACAAGTCGACAAGATCAATGTCAACGCGCGCCGACCCGGCTTCGCGGACGAGCGCGCGGATGTCGACACGGCGACGTTCGGCGGCGCGGGCTTCCTGCATCTGGCGGGCTGCGTTCATGGTTACCAAGAACGGCAGCATCGCCGCCCGGTTTAGCGCCTGATGACTTTAGCGCGCCTGCACCGTCAGCATCGGCGGTTTGGAGAAAATGCGGAACTTGGCATAGGCCAGGCGGACATGCGTGATGTTGCGGCGCTTGCCGTTCAGATTGAGCGGACGCGTGCATTCACCGACGCGGAGAAGCGCTGCCGCCTGCATATCCTGGCGCGTGCCATTGGCATAATCGACATCAACATCGATCAGGCGCACGGGGTGGCGATTGGCACACAGCCGGATCGCGCGGAACCGCTCGTTCCCGCGCACCGCAATCACGTCGCGGTCGAGCCCGCCATTGACGGCGCGCGACCCGATGGTTTCCCAGCCGCGCTGCGCATTGGCAGCTGACGGAATGGCGAAAACAGCCGACGCGGCGGCGAAAGCGAGAGCAGCTTTATATAGGGTCATGCTTTGGTCCTTTGATTGATGCATGCCAAACCAGTGCGGTCGGCATTTGTTTCATCAACGGACGAGCAGCAAAAACCCTGTGCGGATCAGCCCAAGCCGAGCAGGCGGGCGATGAAGATCAGCACCATGCCGCCGACGATCGACATGACGAACCCGGCCTTGTTAAGCTGGCCCATGTCCTTTGCTTTGGTAAACAACGACCCGATGAAGCCACCCGCAAATGCGCCGCCAATACCGAGAATGGTCGTCATGATGAAGCCCATCTGGTCATTGCCGGGCATCAGCGCCCGTGAAATCAATCCCGTGATAAAGCCGACAACGATCCAGCCGATGATATTGAACATGGGGGCAACCCTTCCCTGTGGTTAATCAGTAATACAGTGGCGCGCGCGCGGGGCGATTGCAAGGGGCGGCGAATGCTTGATCTCTGCGGTTCAGTGGCGCAGCATCCGGTGCAGACAAAGCGGGGAGTCGGGTGATGGATGCACGGCGGGCGCAGACGCGGCTGGTGGCGCTGGGGTTTCCGATCGGGATCGACGGCGATTTCGGCGGCAAATCCTATGCCGCGCTGATGAGCCATATCGGCGAGCGCGCCGCCGTCGATCCGCTGCGGCTGGAATTGGGCAAGGCCGCCGCGCGGCATTTCCCGGGCGCGGGGATCATAAGCGCGCTGCGTATATCGCATGCTCTGGCGCAGCAATGCGTTGAAACAGGGCGGTTCGGGACGCTGGTGGAGAGCCTGAACTATCGTGTGTCCGGGCTCCTTTCGACATTTGGCCGGGCGCGGATCAGCGCCGCCGATTGCGAACGGCTGGGGCGGAAAGAGGGCGAGCCGCCGCTGCCACCTGCCCGGCAGGAAGCGATTGCCAACATCGTTTACGGCGGGGCATTCGGGCTGGCACAACTGGGCAATACGCAGCCCGGCGACGGCTGGCGCTTTCGCGGGCGCGGGGCGAAACAGACGACGGGGCGGGCCAATTACGGGCGCGTGAAAGCCCTGAGCGGCATCGACGTGATCGCCAATCCCGCGCTGCTCGAGGACCCGAATACGGGCATGCGCGCCGCCTGTATTTTCTGGACCGACAAGCGCTGCAACGCATTTGCCGATGCCGATGACATCGACGGGCTGACCCGCGCGGTCAATGGCGGCACCAACGGCATCGTCGCTCGCCGCGCAGCACTGGTGCGCGCGAAAGCGATTTTAATGTGAACAGATCATGCGTGAATGCGCCATCGCGGGATGAGAATTCAGGCCGCTGGCTTCGTCATCCAAAGCACCGGAAACGTCTTCTTCAACGCCGCCACCTTTGGCGCGTCCCAGCGGCGGATATAGCCGTGGTTGGGGTTCTTGAACGCGAAGTCCTGATGATAGGTTTCCGCCGGAAAAAATCCGCCCGACTCGATCTTGGTCACGACCGGCGCGCCCCATACCCCGCTTTTGCCAATCTGCGCGATATAGGCGCGGGCAACACGCGCTTGGCCGGGCGTTTGCGGGAAAATGGCCGAACGATAGCTTGCGCCCGTGTCCGGCCCCTGCCGGTTCAACTGCGTCGGATCATGCGCGACCGAGAAATAGACGCGAAGCAGCGTCGCATAACTGATCTTGCGCGGATCATAGGTCACGCGGATTGCTTCGGCATGGCGCGTGGTTTCGGTGGTCACTTTGTCATAAGTCGCATCCGCCGCGCTGCCACCGGCGTAACCCGATGACACGGCGACGACGCCGTTCAGATGGCTGAACACCGCTTCCATGCCCCAGAAACATCCGCCCGCAAGCACGGCGGTGGCGCGGCTGCCCATCGGGGCTGCGTCCACGGCGGGCATCGGCACGAGCACCGTGCGTTCGGCGGCGGTCGTGCCGCTTGAGATGGCGAAAAGGGCAAGCGCACCGAGGGCACCAGCGACAAATGTTGCTTTCATGGTCATACTCATCATTCGCGTCCTAACGCGAAACGGTTACAGCAAACCGGGCAAAAGCGCGAGCATCGCAATCGCGGCAACGGCGAATCCGCCAAGGAACAACTGAGTGAAATCGGAAGACAGGGCACGGCGCATAGGGGGCTCTTTCGGGTAACTTCGTTTCAATTACGTTACCTGCGCGCGGAAGGTTTCACCCTGCCTGAACGGGGTGGTTAGGCTAGGTTCATCTAAGCGCCGAACACGCGTCTTGAATCCGCGTGCACGCATCGGTCAGGATCGCTTCCGACGTCGCGTAGGACACGCGGAACGCAGGGCTCAGCCCGAACGCCTCACCATTGACGGCGGCGACGCGAACGTCGTCGAGGAAATAGTCGATCAGATCGGCATCATTCGCGATGCGCTTGCCCTTTGGCGTCGTCTTGCCCATGCAGCCGGTTGCATCGGGATAGACATAGAATGCCCCTTCGGGTGTGGGGCAATGCAAACCGGCTGCGTCGTTGAGCATCCGCACAACCAGATCGCGCCGCTTGAGAAACGCTGCATTGCGATCCTCCAGAAACGACTGGTCGCCGCTCAGCGCCGCCGTCGCCGCCGCCTGCGCAATCGAGCAGGGATTGCTTGTTGATTGTGACTGCAGTTTCAACATGGCCTTGATCAGCCAAGCCGGACCACCCGCAAAGCCAATCCGCAAACCTGTCATCGAATAGGCTTTCGAACAGCCATTGATGGTCAGCGTGCGCTCGTAAAGGTCAGGGCAAACCTGCGCCATCGTCTTGAAGGGTGTCGCGGCATACCAGACATGCTCATACATATCGTCAGTCATCACCATGACATGCGGGTGGCGGCGGAACACTTCGCCCAGCGCCATCAACTCGGTCGCCGAATAGGCCGCCCCCGTCGGGTTCGAGGGCGAATTGAGGAGCACCCACTTCGTGCGCGGCGTGATGGCGGCATCGAGTTGCTCGGGCAGGATCTTGTAAAGCTGATCCGCGCCGGCGCTGATGATGACCGGCGTCCCGCCTGCGAAATTCACGATGTCGGGATAGCTGACCCAGTAAGGCGCAGGGATGATGACTTCATCGCCCGTGTCCACGGTCGCGACGAGCGAGTTGAACAGCGTGTGCTTGCCGCCGACATTCACGCTGATCTCGTGGGGCGTATAAGTCAGGTCGTTGTCGCGCAGGAACTTGGCGGCAATCGCCGCTTTCAGTTCGGGCGTGCCGTCGACATTGGTATATTTTGTTTTACCGGCACGAATGGCTTCGATGGCGGCGTCTTTCACGAAATCGGGCGTGTCGAAATCGGGTTCACCCGCCGAGAGGCCAATCACATCGATGCCTTCGCGCGTCATTGCCAGCACACGGCTGGTCATGGCGAGCGTTGGCGACGGCTTGATACGGTCGATGGCGGCGGAAAGCTGGGGCACGGCAAATCCCTATGTGGCGGCTTGCCTATAGCGCCACGAGCTTTGCGGGCAACAGGCCGCGCCCTATTTTCCGCAAAGCCGGGCGGGCAAGAGCCCGCCCGCTATTTTCCGGAAAGTCGCGCGGGCAAGAGCCCGCGCAGGGAATTGCCGATGAAAAAACCGAACTTCAAATCGTCGGCGCGCAAATCGGCCTCGCGCGCTTTTCCGGATTCGATCAGCTCTTCGCGAAGAATGCCGCCAAGCAGGCCGCGCGACAGCGGCGGGGTCAGCAGCATGCCGCCTTCCTGCACAAAAATGTTGGTAAAGCTGCCTTCGGTCAAATAGCCGTCGGGGTGCGTGAACAGGATTTCAAACACCCCCTGTCGCGCCGCATCGTAGAAGCGCCGGTCGGTTATTTTGTGGCGCAACCGGAAATCATGAACGTCCACCGGGAGCGCTGCCAGCGCCACGGTCACATCTTCGGTTGGCGCCTCGGGCAAAAGCCGCGTCTCGATCGCCATTGATCCACTGCGGCCCAGCAACACGCGCACGCGGCGTGGCTGGCGCAAATGAAATGTCGCTGCCTGCAATTCATTGCGCGCCGCATGGCGATCAAAAGTGAATCCCAAAGCGGCGGCGCTGGCCTTCATGCGCAGCAAATGCCGCTCGAGCCGGGCGATGCCGCCATGCGGGTCATAGGCCATCGTTTCGATCAGGTCGAACGACCGATGGCACGGGATAAACGCCCCTTTGGCCAGACATTCGGCCCATTCGTCGCGAGCATTTGAGTCCGCCACAATCCCCGACCCAAGGCCGATCCGGGCCACCCCGTCGTCCAGATGCAACGTCCGGATTGCCACATTGAACGCGGCGGAGACACCGCCCGCGTCGATCCGCCCGATGCTCCCGGTGTAAACGCCGCGCGGGGCAATTTCGATGTCGGCAATCGCTTCCATCGCGCGGATTTTCGGCGCGCCGGTGATCGACCCACAGGGATAAATCGCGCGGATGATGTCGATGGCATCATGGCCCTCCACGAGTTCACCGGTCACCGTCGATGTCATCTGATGCACTGTCGGATAGGTCTCGACATGAAACAGGTCGGGCACCGCGACGCTCCCCGGCTTGGCAATCCGTGAAAGATCATTGCGCAGCAGATCGACGATCATCAGATTTTCGGCGCGCTGTTTGGGATCGCTCTTCAAATCATCCGCTGCTGCGCGATCCACATCGGGCTCAGCGCATCGCACTGCCGTTCCCTTCATCGGCCGCGTCCACACCTTCGCGCCATCGCACGCAAAGAACAATTCGGGCGACAGCGACAATATCCAGTCGCGCCCGGTATGGATCACCCCGCCATAGCCCGCCCGCGCCCGCTCCCGAAGTCCCGCGTAAAGCGCCAGCGGATGCCCCGCAGTCTTCACCGTCGCGCCGAAGGTCAGGTTGGCCTGATAAATATCGCCCGCCTCGATCAACGCCTGAACCTTTTCCATGGCCACGTTGTAATCGGCCCGCGATATGTCTGGCATCGGCGCACCGACCCACGCCCCCGCCGGATCGGGCAGCAGCGCCGCAACGTCATCCGGCGCGACCTCTACAAACTCGCGAAACAACCCGAACCATAAAAGTGGCGCATCGGCCACATCCGCCACGAGCGGCGTCAGTGTCGGCTCAAGCGCATGCCCTGCTTCATAGGCCAGATACCCCGCCGCATGGAGCCCGCCGCGCGTCGCCGTGCGCAAGGCCTCGAGCGCCGACGCCACGTCGCCCATGCGTCGCGTGACAATGATTTCGACGGGATCGACATAAAGCCGCGCTGATGCTGCGCCCTCTACCCGTGCATCGTCGAGCAGCACGAAGGGCGTGTCATGGCGAGGCAAGCGGAGCGTCATCGCGCGCTCTCCTGCCAGTGGAACGGGGAGCGGGCAAGCAGGCGCGCCATACTGGTGTTGTTCAGCTTCAGTGCGTAGGGAAGGGAAATGCTTTTTGCCGCCTTGCGCACGCCGCGCTTCATCCTGCCCTTCCTTGCTGCTTTTGCGCTCACGGCCCCGGCGGTCGCGCAGCGCAAAACGTCGGTGATCGTCGCAAAGACACCCGTCGCGGCGCCTGTGCCGTGGCTTTATCGTGGCAGTGACATCCCGCAGGACAAGGAATGGACGTTCGGCGAACTCGCCAATGGCGTGCGTTATGCCGTGCGCCGCAATGCTGTGCCCTCGCGACAGGTGTCGATCCGCGTCGCGATTGATGCCGGATCGCTGATGGAAGGCCCGAGCGAAAAAGGCTTTGCCCATTTCAACGAGCATTTGAGTTTTCGCGGGTCGAAATTTGTCGCTGACGAGGAAGCCAAACGCGTGTGGCAGCGGCTCGGCGCGACCTTTGGGTCGGACACCAACGCGCTGACCAGCCCGACGCAGACGATCTACAAACTCGACTTGCCCAGCGCGACGCCTGCCGGTCTTGAGGAAAGCGTCAAGATCTTGTCGGGCATGATGACGGGCGCTTTTCTGATCCCGGCGGCGGTTGATACCGAACGGCGCACGGTGCTTGCCGAATTGCGCGAAGGGTTAAGTCCGCAACAGCGCATCGGCGATGCCGTTGCCCAAGCTTTTTTCGCAGGGCAAGGTTTGGGCATGGGCTCGCCCATCGGGACACCCGAAACGCTCAACGCCGCGACGGCAGCCTCGTTGCGTGCCTTCCGTGATCGCTGGTATCGCCCCGACCAGACGATTATTGCCATCGCCGGCGACACCGATCCCAAGATTCTCGAAGGCTTGATCAAGCAATATTTTAGCGACTGGAAAGCCGTCGGTCCGCCGCCGAAAGCCGATTTCGGCAAGCCCGATCCCGCCGCCCCGCGCGCAAAAGTGATCGTGGAGCCTGGCCAGCCGGTGATGGTCAACCTCGCCGTTTTGCGGCCCTGGTTTCAGAAGGACGACACCGTTGAATATAATCGCGGCAAGCTGATCGACAGTCTGGCGCTGCGCATCGTCAACCGCCGCCTTGAACGCGCGGCGCGCCTCGGTGGGTCGTTTCTTCAGGCTTCGATTGATCAGGACGATGTGTCACGGTCGGTCGATGGCACCTTCATTCAGGTCGTGCCGCTCGGTGCCGACTGGAAAGCCGCCGTCCGCGATGTCCGCGCTGCCATCGCTGACGCCATGACCAACCCGTCGAGCCAGGACGAGATCGATCGCGAAGCCGCCGAGTTTGCCGCGGCGCTCCAGAATCAGGTTGATACTGCGCCGACGCAGCAGAGCGGCGATCTGGCCGATATGATTACCGAAGCCGTCAACATCCGCGAGACCGTGGCCAGCCCCGAAGTGGCGCGCGATGTTTTCGCGGTCATGAAGGATCGCCTGACACCCGCCGCCATCATCGCGTCAACGCGCAGGCTGCTCGACGGAACACCGGTGCGCGCCGTCCTGACCGTGCCGACGGCAGACCCCAAAGCCGAAGTTGACCTGCTCGCGGCGCTGACGGCCGAGGTAAAGCCGGGGGTGGCATCGGCTTCGCAAGCGCCCGTGAATTTCGCGCGCGTGCCAACGCTTGGACCCGCCGGGCAAGTCACCACGCGTCGCGCGCTGAACGGTCTGCCGGTCACTTATATCACGCTGTCGAACGGTGTGAACTTGGTCCTCTTCCGACAACCCGAACAAGTCGGCAAAGTCTTCGTCAACGTTCGCTTCGGCAATGGCTATCGCGCGCTGCCGGCACGAAAGCCGACGCTGGCTTGGGCGGCGCCGTCTGCGCTGATCTCGTCGGGCATCGGCGATCTGGGGCAGGAAGAACTTGACCGGCTGACCAGTGCGCGACGGCTCAATCTGGCGATTGACATCGGCGAGGATGCGTTCGTCCTGCGCGCCGCCACCCGCGCGTCGGACCTTGCAGACCAGCTGAAGCTGCTCGCGGCAAAGCTCGAACAACCCGGCTGGGACCCGGCGCCGGTCAATCGTGCACGCGCCGCCGCGCTGCTCGGGATCGAGACTGTTGGCGCGTCCCCGCAATCAGCGCTTGGCCGTGAATTGCCACTGTTGCTGCGCAAAGGGGATGCCCGGTTTGCCCCGCCGACGCGCAAGGATATTGAAAAGCTGACGCCGAAAGCGTTCCGCAAACTATGGGAACCGCTGCTCGCGTCGGGCCCCGTCGAAGTATTCATCATTGGCGATTTTGATTTGCAGCAAGCCATTGATGCCGCTGCGGCGACATTCGGCGCGATGGCCCCGCGCAAGGCCCAAAAGGCGCGCAGTCCTGATCCCAAAGCCTTCAGCCCCGCAGCGACACCCATCGTGCGTTATCATCGCGGATCGCCCGAACAAGCGGCGGCTGTCCTCGCCTGGCCGACGGGCGGTGGGCTTACCGACATTTACGAGAGCCGCAAGCTCGACATTCTCGCCGACATTTTCGGAGACCGCTTGTTCGACCAGCTCCGCGAAGCCGAAGGCGCAAGCTACACACCGGGCGTCAGCAGCAGCTGGCCGACGGGCTTTGATTCGGGTGGCAGTTTCGTCGTGATCGCGCAATTGAAGCCCGAGCGGATCGACACGTTTTTCCGCATCTCGCGTGCGGTGGCGGCGGATTTCATCAACAAGCCGGTCACCAGCGACGAGCTGGCGCGTGCGTTGACGCCGATGCGCCAGTCGATCGACCGCGCGGCGAACGGCAGTGGCTTGTGGATGGCGCAACTGGCGGGATCATCGACCGATCCTACCAAGCTCAATTCGCTGCGCACACTCTGGGCCGACTATGCGCGGATCACGCCCGCCGAGTTGCAAGCGACCGCGAAGCGCTGGCTGATCCCCGAGAAGAGTTTGGCGATGATTGTGGTGCCGGAGAAGAGGTAGCCGTCAAAGCACGTATTTGCTGAGGTCGGTATTCCGCGCCACGCTCGCCAGTTGCGCATCGACATAAGCGGCGTTGACGGTCAGCGTTGAGCCCTGCCGGTCCTCGGCGTTGAAACTGACGTCTTCGAGCAGCTTTTCCATGACCGTGGACAGTCGCCGCGCACCGATGTTTTCTAGGGACGCATTCACTTCGGCGGCGATGTGCGCGATGGCCGCGATGCCGTCATCCGTGAAGGTGATCGTCACGCCCTCGGTGCCGAGCAGCGCCTGATACTGGTCGGCGAGCGACGCCCGTGTGTCTTTTAGGATGCGAACGAAATCCTCTTCGGTCAGTGCTTTCAACTCCACACGAATCGGGAGACGACCTTGAAGTTCGGGGAGCAGGTCACTTGGCTTGGCGACGTGAAACGCGCCCGATGCGATGAACAGGATATGGTCGGTTTTCATCGGCCCATATTTGGTTGCTACTGTGGTGCCTTCGATCAGCGGCAGCAAGTCGCGCTGGACGCCTTCACGGCTGACCGATCCCCCGCGCACGTCGCTGACCGCGATCTTGTCGATTTCGTCAAGGAAAACGATGCCGTTGGCTTCCGCGTCGGCGAGCGCAACACGGCTGAGTTCCTCTTGGTCGAGGCGTTTGTCGGCTTCCTCCTCGACCAGCTTGGACCAGGCGGCGGGCACGGTGATCTTGCGGCGCTTCAATTGGTTGCCGCCCAGTTTGCCCATCATTTCGGACAGGTTGATCATGCCGATATTGGCGCCGCCCGGGATTTCGAACGGCATTGTCGGCGCGGCCTCGAGTTCGATCTCGATCTCGGTTTCGGCCAAATGCCCGTCGTGAAAGCGCTGGCGGAAGGCGGCGCGCGTGGCTTCGGATGCGCCTTTGCCGGTCAGCGCGTCAAGCAAACGGCCCATCGCGGCATCCTCGGCCTTGTCGATCACGGCAACGCGGCGGCGTTCCTTTTCGAGGCGGATTGCCTCCTCGACCAAGTCGCGCGCAATCTGTTCGACGTCGCGACCGACATAGCCGACTTCGGTGAACTTGGTCGCTTCGACTTTCACGAACGGCGCGTCAGCAAGTTTGGCCAGCCGCCGCGAAATCTCGGTCTTGCCGCATCCCGTGGGTCCGATCATCAGGATGTTTTTCGGGCTGACTTCATCGCGGAGGTCAGCATGCAATTGCTGCCGCCGCCAGCGATTGCGCAGCGCGACCGCAACCGCGCGCTTGGCATCGGTCTGCCCGACGATATGCGCGTCGAGCGCGGCAACGATGGCTTTGGGGGTCAGTTGGTCGTTCATTCTTGGTCTTTCTAGCCCCTCCCCTTCAGGGGAGGGGTTGGGGTGGGGAAGTCAATACAGGGGAACCGAAGTTGGGGATTTGTGAACAGTCCCCACCCCCGGCCCCTCCCCTAAAGGAGAGGGGTGATTAGGCAGCATCCAATGTTTCAACAGTCAGCCGGTCATTGGTATACACGCAAATCTCCGCAGCAATCGCCATTGCCTTGCGCGCGAGCGTTTCGGCATCGGGCTCATAATCCGCCAGTGCTTTTGCCGCCGCCAGCGCATAATTCCCGCCCGAACCGATGGCGGCAATGCCCGCTTCCGGTTCGAGGACATCGCCGTTGCCGGTCAGGATCAGCGTCACGTCCTTGTCGGCAACAATCATCATCGCTTCGAGGTTGCGGAGATATTTGTCAGTCCGCCAGTCCTTGGCGAGCTCGACGGCGGCGCGCATCAGCTGGCCATTGTGCGCCTCGAGCTTTTTCTCAAGCCGTTCGAACAGCGTGAACGCATCGGCGGTTGCGCCCGCAAAGCCGGTAATGACCGATCCGTCGTGGAGACGGCGGACTTTCTTGGCGTTGGGTTTCATGACCGTCTGGCCCATCGAAACCTGCCCGTCGCCGGCAATGACGACTGTGCCTGATTTGCGGACCGAGACGATGGTGGTGCCATGCCAGACCGGCATGGAAGACGTGCGTTCATTCATGAGCGGTAATTGGGAACCGCCGCGTCCGATTGCAACATCTCAGCCTTTGTCATTGCTTTGCCAGCGATTCGACCTTGCGGAGGTCCACGGACGCCACAGCCGCTTTGAAGGCGTCAATCGACGGCGCTGTGCCCTCGGCCTGGACCATGATCCTATCGCCGACGATGGTCATATATTCACCTTGCTTTTCAGCGCTGTCATATTTTTCGGTCGTCATCCGGCCTTCGACCTTGCCGACTTTTTCATAGGATGTGGCGTCCTGCTTTGACGACTGCATGTTCAGCGCGCTGCCCATCGCCACAAAAGCGCCCATCGCGCCCATATCGGTAATCTTCAGCGTAATGACGCTGTCGCCCGTGCCATAGCGCGCTTCAGCTTGCGACCCACCGACGCCTGCCGCCGCCATTGACGAGCTTTCGACCGCCGTCCGCGCCAGGCCACCGAGCGAGGCAGGAAGCAGTCCCTGCAAGACATCGGGCGCAATCGCAGGCTTGCCTTCGCCCGTCTGCATCTTGGTCGCGGCTTCTTCGAGCTTTTTGCCCGCCTTTTCGAGTTCGCCCATGTTGACGGTGCCGCCGCCGGGGACGGAGAGCGTTCCCGATGCGGCGCCCATCATGCCGCCGCCAAACATGGCGCGTGACAGGCTGGTCGAGGCAATCCCCACGACCAGCGAAACGACGAACGCGACGACGATGGTCGCGATAATATAGCCCGTTGCCTTTTCAGGTGGCGATTTCATCAGCAGCGGCAGGCCAAGGAAAATCAGGTAGAGCGAATAGAGCCCGAGGATGCCCAGAAAGCCGAGCGCCGGGATAAGCCCGAAAATGCCCGCGACCCAGGCGGCCGTCGAGCCGAACGCAGCGACTTTGAAGGCGGCTGTCCTGTTCTTCGTGCCGTCGAAACTCGGGGCCAGCGCGTCGATGACGAGAGCCACCAGATAAACGCCGATCAGCGTCAAGACATAGGACATAATCGCCGTGCCAAGCGCGCTCATCAGGCTGGGTTTATAGCTGAATCCGAACGCGCCATAGCCGAACAACGCGCCGCCGATGAACTGCGCTACCGGGCCGATGGCGGCAAGCGGGAGGACCCAGCTGCGGTAAATGTCGCCAATGCTTTCGGGCGAGGCGGCAATCTTTGGCCATTCGTCCTTTGGCGTCAGGATGATCGCCTTGGCGCGGTTGATGAGGCCGGTCACTTGCGGTCCCGGATCGAATGATGTGCCCATCGCGGCAAACTCCCTGTTTCGTGACCCGGAGTTTTCACCGCAAGCGCAACGAAAGCAAGCCCCGCCTATGGCGCTATTTCTCCACCCCCTTGACCTTGCCCCACGACCGCGCCGCGGTGTAGCCGAGATAGCCGGTGCCAAAGAGCGCCCACATCGGCTCGGGGATGCCGCCGAGATAGGCATTCATCCCGTCCGAAATCCCGCGTGCCATATCGGGGCGGACAGCGGCGATCAGACCCATCGGGATTGCCCACAGGATCATCATATACATGACATAGAGAAAGCTGGGTCGCGCGCGGCTCGTCCACGGGTCCGTGCTTTGCGCTTCGGCGACGATGGCGGTCATCTGTGTTTTGATGGCATCCATTTCCTGACTGCCCTGAAGCTTGAGCAGTTCGAGTTTGGCCGCGTCGCGGGCGCGGGGATCGGGAATGATCTTGTCGATCAGGCCCGCAATCGGGCTAATCAGAGCGTCGAGAAGTGCCATTTTCTATCTCCTGAAGTTCACTAAGTTCACACTAGTTTCCAACAAAACTAACCCAAACGGTTGGCGAGCCAGCCATAGAGGAAGGCTTCGTTGGCGGGGCGGCGTTCGGCGAGGTCGAGGTAGCGTTCGCCCTGGAGCGCTTCGAGGGCTTTCATGAGAACCACTTGGCCATGCGGCGCACGCTTTTTGAGGAAGACAGTGAGCGCGGTAACGGTCGCATCGTCGATCCGGACACCCGGCACGATGTCGGCATAATCCGACGCCCCGCGATTGAGCGCATTGAGCGCGCGATGCAGGAAGGACACGGCGACGCCCGGCCCCATGTTCACGCCGGTATCGAAAAGTTCGCCAGCAATGTCGGGCGCAATGTCACCGATCCTGTCAAAGCCGGGGCGGATCCAGTAAATCCGTTTGTAGAGGTGCACAGCCTCGTCGCGCGGAAATGTCCGCATGTCGCCGCGATAGCCATGCGCGCGGGCAACCGCTTCGGTGATGCCCCAACGCGTCGCGCTGCCGCGATCCGCCGGATGGTTCGAATAGCCGCCCTCGCGGTCGATGACGTCATCAATGAGTTTGGTCACATCCATAGCAATGCTCCTTTTGCGACTCGAAGATAACCTATCTGGTTTTATGTAGGACAGCGATAATTGCAGGGTGCATCAAGGCGGTCCGCATCCTATCTTCGGCCTATCCCGAACAAGGAGCATGACATGGCCGACGGACCCGACCCCGCGAACAACCAGCCCGCCGGTTATGTGCCGCCTCAGGTCTGGACATGGGATGCGCCGAGCGGCGGCCAGTTCGCCAATATCAACCGCCCCACATCCGGCGCGACGCATGACAAGGTGCTGCCCGTCGGCAAACACCCGTTTCAGTTGTATTCGATGGGCACGCCCAACGGCGTCAAAGTCACGATCATGCTCGAAGAGCTGCTGGCGGCGGGCCATGCGGGCGCGGAATATGACGCGTGGCTGATCAAGATCGGCGATGGCAATCAGTTCGGCAGCGGGTTTGTTGCGATCAATCCAAACTCGAAAATCCCGGCGATGATGGATCACAGCGTCAGCCCGCCGCTGCGCCTGTTCGAAAGCGGATCGATGCTGGTCTATCTCGCCGAGAAGTTCGGCGCGTTCCTGTCGACCGACACGCACAAGCGCGCCGAAACGATGAACTGGCTGATGTGGCAAATGGGCAGCGCGCCGTTCGTTGGTGGCGGGTTCGGGCATTTCTTCGCTTATGCGCCGTTCAAGATGCAATATCCGATTGATCGCTATGCGATGGAAACCAAGCGGCAATTGCATGTGCTCGACACGCATCTGGCGACCAACGACTATATGGTCGGTGACGACTACACGATTGCCGATATGGCGATCTGGCCGTGGTATGGATCGATCATGCGCGAGGCGTATGCGGCGCAGGAATTCCTGAACGTGGGTGAATATACGAACCTAAGCCGCTGGGTCGATCTGGTCGGCGGACGTGGGGCTGTTAAGCGCGGGCGGATGGTAAACCGCACGTTTGGCGGGCCGGAAACGCAACTACGCGAACGGCATGACGCGGGCGATTTCGACACGAACCGCGAAGATATGGTGATCGCAAGGGGCGAGCGGGACTGATTGCGGCGGGCATGGGCAAAGCCCATGCCGTCAGTCGGCAAAGGTGCCGCTGGCCGCGCTTGCCCGTCTGTATCGATAGCTTCGCTATCTCAACGCGGGCTACGCGTTGGTCGGGACGACAGGATTCGAACCTGCGACCCCCACACCCCCAGTGTGATGCGCTACCAGGCTGCGCTACGTCCCGACCGAGGTTGCGCGTCTAAGGCCATGCGGCGGCGAGCGCAAGCGGGTGGTTTGACCGCTTAGGCCGCCATTGCCATCGGATGCAGGTCGAGCGCCATTGTGACGCTGGGCACATCATGGCCGCGCGCGGCACTTTTGCGCATTTCGCTGCCGGTTTGTTTAAAGCCGAGCTTGCCCAGCACGCGGCCCGAAGCGGGGTTGTCGGTGAAATGGCCCGAGACGATGCGATCAAGGCGCAGCGTGTCGCGCGCCATCGCGATGACGGCGTTTCCAGCTTCGGTGGCGAAGCCCAGACCCCAATGCGAGGGGACGATCCAATAGCCGAGCTCGAGGTCGGCATCGCGGTCGGCCAAGCCGATGCCGCCGATGAGGCGCGGCGCACCCATCGTGCGCTGGAAGATCAGCAGATCGGCTTCCCCGGCTTTGCGGTCGCGGCCGAGATAGGTTTCGGCGTCGCTAACCGAATAGGGCCACGGTGCCGTCGCGAGTTTCAGGACGACGTCCTCACGCGCGAAGGCGTCGGTCAGCGCAGGTGCATCCTCGACCCAGCCGGGCCGCAGCAGCAATCTTTCGGTACGCGCAAACATTAGATCTCTCCTTGGACGTGCCACTACGCCGCATTAACGACGGCTCGGTGACACTGTTTCAGGGAGATACAAAAAAGGGAGCGCGGGGGTGACCCTTACTCCCTACGACCTGCCTTGGCAGATCTTCGGGTCACCCTTGTGGTGACCCGTAAATCGGACCACCGGTTATTCGGCTGCCATCATAATCGGATCGACCGATACATATTTGCGGCCTTGCTTGCCTTCGTGGAACGCCACGCGGCCTTCGGCGAGCGCAAACAGGGTGTGATCCTTGCCACAGCCCACGTTACGGCCCGGCCATACGCGGGTGCCGCGCTGGCGAATCAGGATATTGCCGGCCAGCGCATGTTCGCCACCGAATTTCTTCACGCCAAGACGACGGCCCGCTGAGTCGCGACCGTTGCGGGTTGAACCACCTGCTTTTTTATGTGCCATGGTGGGTTACTCCTTGTCAGCTTTGGGCGCGGCCTTCTTTGCCGGTGCCTTTTTTGCGGTGGATTCTGCCTTGGGAGCAGCAGCTTTTTTTGCCGGTGCAGGCGCAGCGGCGATTTCAGTCGCGGCTTCAACCTTGGGCGCAGCTTCCTTCTTGGGCGCAGCTTTCTTTTCTTCCGCCGCGCCGACGCTGATGATTTTCAGGATCGTGTGCTGCTGGCGATGACCGTTTTTGCGGCGATAATTGTGGCGGCGCTTCTTTTTGAAGACGATGACCTTTTCGGCCTTCGCTTGCGCAATGATTTCAGCGGCGACGGTGAGACCCTTGGCGGACCCTTCGCTGGTGAAAAGCACGTCGCCCAGCGCGATTCGCGCGCCTGCTTCGCCGTCCATACGGTCAACGACGATCTTGTCTCCGGCGGCAACGCGATACTGCTTGCCGCCCGTGCGCACGATTGCGAACATGGGCCTGAACTCTTCTTCAAAACGAGTGGCGCGGGCAACATGACACTGCTCGCGGGAACGAGGCCGATAAGCGAGGGGGCGGCGGCTGTCAACCGATTCAGGGGGGCGGTGACCGTCGGTGGCTGTCGTTCAGAACAGGCGTCCGCCAAGCGGGACAGTCTGGTCGGGCGCGAACAGCACGACAGCGCCATTTTCGTCGGGGAAACCGAGTGTGAGCACTTCGGACATCGTCTTGCCGATCTGACGCGGCGGAAAGTTGACGACTGCGGCGACCAGTCGTCCGATCAGCGTTTCGGGGGTGTAATGCTCGGTGATCTGCGCCGACGACGTTCGAACGCCGATGGCCGGGCCGAAATCGATCGTCAGCTTGATCGCGGGCTTGCGTGCTTCTGCAATCGGCACGGCTGTTCGGACGCAACCAACGCGAATATCGACGGCCAGGAACTGTTCGAAGCTGATGAGGTCAGCCGCGGCGGCCAACGGATCGTGCGAAATATGCATTTGCGCGACGCTAATCGCTGGTGGTCACGCACTCAATCCAAAAACGAAAAGGCCGGTTGCCCTGACGAAACGTCGTCGGGACAACCGGCCTTCGTTTTAGGCGAAGTTTACTCTCAGTATTTAACCTTCAACCGGGCGTACCAAAGGCCGCCGTTGATGCCGAACGGGCCGCCCGAACGCGGATAGATCTGGCCATCGGCAAGACTGCCCGTGACCTGATAGACCGGGTTGGTCGCCGATGCGGCGATCTTGTCGGGATAGGTGTTGAAGATGTTGTTCGCGCCGACGGTGAGCGTGTAATGATCGGCAATTGTGTAGCTGAGGTCGAGGTCAGCCGTCGCCTTCGCGCCGAACGTCTGGCCGGGATAATCGATCGTCTGCTGCCATGAGCTATAGTAGTTGCCGCGCGCATTCAGCGAGAAACCACCAAGTTCATAACCCGCCGACAAAATCGCCCGGTGCTTTGGCGCGAAGCTTGAAACGCCCGCAATTTGAGCTTGGTCAACGGCAGTGGTTGATCGCGTGACCCGGCTTTTGTTGTAATTATAGGCAAGCGACGCGTTGAATTTACCTTCACCCAAGTCGGTACGGTACGTCGCAACCGCATCGACGCCTTCGGTGACGGTGTCATAGGCGTTGGCGAAATAGTTGATGACGCCGCCAGGTCCCACCGACGCAAGTGCGGGCTGCGCATTGATGTTTGCCTGCGTCACCGTGAAATTCCGGGTGATCGTCAGGCGGTTCGTGACCTTGATCGAATAGGCATCAACCGTGAAGGTCAACCCGCTCGCTGGTTTCAGGATAAAGCCGAGACCGAAGTTGGTCGAGCGTTCGGGAACCAGCGGCTTTGCCTGGAAGAATTGCGCAACCGCGCTGCCGACCGGATACGTACCGGTTTGCACCTGTCCGCCGCTGACGAAGTTCGTTGTCAGAATCTGGACATTGCTCTGGCCCGGTGAGGGGGCGTGGAAGCCGGTGCCGACAGTGCCGCGCAACGAGAACGCATCGCTGACGCGGTAGAGGAAATTGAACTTGCCAACGACAACGCCGCCAAAGGTGTTGTAGTTTTCATACCGTCCGGCAAGGCCGACGCTCAACGCGTCGGTAATGTCGGTTTCAGCACCAGCATAGAAGCTGTAGTTCGACTGGCTGAATGTGCCCGCCGCCTGAGGGCTGGTGCCGCCATAGCCGCTGGCACCCGGCGACTGGTTGGCCGTGACGTCGACGACAGTCGGAACACCGTTGATAATGTCGATCCGAGTCGTTCGATTGAAGACACCTGATCCCAAGGCAGTTTCTGTGTAAAGCGGCTGCGAAGCAAACGGCCCGGCGTTGAACGACTGCGCGTCACCCACGGTCGCTTTATATTGCTCACGCCGGTATTCCATGCCGCCCGACAGCGTGATCGGCGAGGCAAAGCCCGCCTCCAGCGGATAGGTCAGATCAAGGTTGCCGGTGATTTCGCTCTGGATCAGCTGGCCGAATTTGAAGCTCCGCTGGCTGACGACGGGGCCAAAAGAGGGGCTGAGCGAGTTGGTCATCGACAAATCGGTCGAGTGACGGCCGAGCGTTCCCGACAGGTCATAAGTAAAGCCTGCTTCGGCGGTACCCTTGATGCCCACGGTCCCGAACGATTCGTCGACCACGCCGATGAAGCGCGGCGTGAAACCTGCCGGATAGACCGAAGCAAAGCTTGTCGTGTTCGTGTTATTGACGAACCCACCCACGGGGCACGTTAGATTACCCGTTGGGCACGGCGTCAGAAAAATCGGCGCAAACGCTCCGTTGCGCCCTGGCGAGCGCGTTCCCGTCACCCCGCCGCCAAGGTCAACAGCAAAGGGAGCCGTTGCCGAAACCGGCGAGCGGTAGTTGAAGCTCTGGTTGGCTTCGCTGTGCGAAATCAACCCCGTGAAATACAGCTTGCTGTCCGAACCCAGATCAAACGCTGTGTTCAGGAAAAGCTTGTAGCCGTTTGAAGGCGACGATCCCCAGATTTGCACCGGTCCCGGAAAATTGGGCAGCTGGCTTGCAAGAGTCGGATTGTTGGTCGCAAACTGAAGCGCGATCGGGCGCGTTGCCCCACGGCTCGTCTGGCCATCGTCGAACCATTCCGCCGACAGGTTGAGGAATCCGCGATCCCCCATCTTGAAACCGACGTTGCCGGCAATCTGCTTGTTCTTGCCGTCGCCACGGAACGTCTGGCCATAGCGTGCCTGAAGTTCGATGCCTGCATCGTCGCGAATGCCGTAGTTGATGACGCCGCCGATGGCATCCGACCCATATTGCGCTGTTGCGCCTTCGCGCAGGATCTGGAGGCTCTTGATTGCGATTGACGGGATGGTGCCGATGTCAGCCGCCTGTGCGCCATAGGACAGCGCGGTATCGCCGCCGCTGTATACCTGAACGAGCGACGAGCGGTTGAACCGCTTGCCGTTGATCATGATGAGAATCTGGTCACCCGGCAGACCGCGCAGCGATGGCGAGCGCACGAAGGTCGAGGCGTCCGAAATCGTGTTCTGGGCCACGAAGAACGAAGGAACGAGGTTCTTGACCACGTCGAGCATGTTCGCCGCTGGCTGCGCATTGAGCTCGGTCGCGCCAATGACGTCGATGGGGGATGCCGAATCGGTGATCGAGCGGTCCGTCCGGCGCGTGCCGATAACGATGATCTCTTCGCCGGTGCTGGCCGCCTCAGCGGTCTGGGCATGGGCAGCGCTGGTCATCAGCGGAAACGAAAGGACTGCAGCAGATGCCAGCAGGCCACCGCGCACGGCGGATTGAATATGTGATCGCATTAAAGTGCTCCCCGATATTGCCATGTGGTAAGGATATACCCGTGGCTTATTGCTATCGATTGCAATTTGGACCGAGATCACCCGCATGTAAACAAATGACCGCCGTTTTCGGCAAAAACTTTTCGATTGTGACATTTTTGCAGTGATCGATGCCATGTTTGTGTTACACTTCGCGGGTGTCTAAAATGATCATTGACCGCCTTCCGCCCGTCTCATCGTCGCTGCGTCCGAGCAACCACCCGTATCTCAATGGGGCATGGACGCCGCTGCATGAAGAGGTCACGGCACTTGATCTTGCCGTGATCGAGGGTCGCATCCCCGGTGACATTGATGGCGTTTATCTGCGCAATACCGAGAACCAATTGCACCAGCCGCTGGGCCGTTACCACCCGTTCGACGGTGATGGGATGATCCACCAGATCAGCTTTCGCGGCGGCGCGGCGAGCTACCGCAACCGATGGGTTCGGACGCGGTGTTTTGCCGCCGAACAGGATGCCGGGGACTCGCTGTGGGGCGGGCTGATGGACAAGCCCGGCACGTCGAAACGCCCGGGATTTGGCGCGCACGGCTCGCTCAAGGATTCCTCCAGCACCGACATCATTGTCCATGCAGGAAAGGCGATTTCGACGTTCTACCAATGCGGTGAGGGCTATGTCCTCGACCCCGAAACATTGGAACCACTTGGCCTCGCGCCGTGGGTGCCGCTTGACGGTATTTCCGCGCATCCCAAGGTCGATCCGCGCACCGGTGAACTGATGTTCTTCAACTATTCGAAGCACGCGCCGTATATGCATTATGGCGTAGTCGACCGGCATGAGCGGCTGACGACGTACATCCCCGTGCCGCTCCCGGGGCCGCGCTTGCCGCACGATATGACGTTCAGCGAGAACTGGGCAATAGTGAACGACTTGCCGATGTTCTGGGATGCGGAATTGCTCAAGCGCGACATCCACGCCGCGCGGCTACATGAGGGCGTGCCGTCGCAGTTCGGACTCATTCCGCGCCGGGGCGATCCGACCGCAATCCGCTGGTTCGAGGCCGCGCCGACTTACATCCTCCATTTCCTCAACGCTTACGAGGAAGGCGACGAAGTGGTGATGGATGGGTATTTTCAGGACAACCCGCAGCCCGCACCGCTGCCCAATGCGGACGGCTATGGCCATATGATGGCCTATGTCGACGAGCATAGTTTCCTGCCCAAGCTGCACCGCTGGCGCTTCAATCTGAGCACCGGGACAACGCGCGAGGAGCGGCTGGACGACCGCATCCTCGAATTCGGGATGATCGACCAGCGGCGGGCAGGGCGCAAACATCGCTATATCTATTCGACGACGACCAAGCCCGGATGGTTTCTGTTCAATGGCTTTGTGAAGCACGATCTGGAGACGGGGCAGTCATGGACGCTGGCGCTCGAAGAAGGGCGGTATGCCAGCGAAGCGCCGTTTGCGCCGAGGGTGGGCGGTGTGGACGAGGACGACGGCTATCTGGTGAGCTTCGTGACTGACGAAAATGCGGGTTCCAGCGAGTGTAACCTGATTGACGCGCGCGACATTTCGGCGGGGCCAGTGTGCCGCATCGCGCTCCCGCACAAAATTTCGAGCGGGACTCATTCATGGTGGGCGGCGCGGGCGGATTTATCGGGCGCGCTTAATTTGTCTGCATAATAAACTTTGCAACTTCTTTAAGCACTGTTAACCATTGAAGACTTCGCGACGGCCACGGTCGAAGCATGCAATTGAAATGGGGACTGGGCAAATGAACCACAATCTAAACATATTTCGCGCGCTCGCTGTCGGCGGGAGCATTCTTGCTTTGGCATCGGCAAGCGCGGCATTTGCCGACGCGACGCCGCAGTGCAATGACGGGCCGACGGCGCTGAGCACCGAATGCGGGACGAATTCGAGCGCCACGGGGTTTCATGCGCAGGCGTTTGGTAACCTTGCCAATGCCGCCGGTGAATCATCGCTGGCTGTGGGCCTCAACGCGCAGGCTGCTGCCGAAGGGAGCGTGTCGGTCGGCAACGCTTCGCAAGCGACAGGCATCAATTCGAATGTGTTTGGCTATGCCGCTGAATCAAATGGCACAAATGGCACCGCGTCGGGCGCATTTGCTCGAGCGAACGGATTCCAAGCGACGGCAAACGGTTACCTCGCGACTGCAACGAACCGCAATACCGTCGCGGTCGGCGCAACTTCGGTGGCGTCAGGAACAACGTCAATTGCTATAGGCGCAAACGCACGCGCTGTTTCGACGGGTTCGATCGCAATTGGCGGTGCATCGAGCGCATCGGACGATAACGCCAATGTGTTCGGCTATGCCGCCGAAGCGAATGGCATCAATGCAACGGCAACGGGTGCCTTTGCCCGCGCGAACGCATTTCAAGCCACGGCCAATGGATACCTCGCTACAGCGACAGGGCGTAATGCTGTCGCGTCGGGCGCAAGCTCCGTCGCATCTGGGGCAACCGCAGTCGCCATTGGCGCAAACGCGCGTGCCGTGTCGGTTGGCTCGGTCGCCGTCGGTGGCGCCTCAAGTGCATCGGACGATAACGCAAACGCGTTTGGCTATGCAGCCGAAGCCGGCGGCATTAATGCCACGGCGACGGGTGCCTTCGCCCGCGCCAACGCGTTTCAGGCGACCGCAAATGGTTACCTTGCCACCGCGACAGGTCGAAATTCGATAGCGAGCGGGGCAAGCTCAGTCGCTTCCGGTGCGACAGCGATAGCCGTCGGTGCAAGCTCGCGCGCGATTGCAGATGGCTCGATTGCGGTCGGTGGCGCATCAAGTGCGTCGAGTGAAAACGCGAATGCCTTCGGCTATGCGGCCGAAGCCGGCGGTATCAATGCAACCGCGACGGGTGCTTTTGCTCGTGCCAATGGTCGGCAGTCGACGGCGAATGGCTATCTTGCCACAGCCACGGGGACGACATCGGTCGCTGTCGGTGGTCTATCGCGCGCAACCGATGAAGATTCGGTGGCAATCGGCGATCTCGCCAATGCTTCCGGTTTCCATTCGACCGCTGTTGGCGGTGAGGCCGTTGCTTCGGGCCGAGGCGCACAGACGTTTGGCTGGCAGGCACGGGCGACCGGCGACTTGGCGCTCGCTGTTGGTCATCAGGCCGTGGCGGCGGGAACGAACGCCAGTGCTCTCGGCAAGAACGCCAATGCCGGGTTTGCCGGATCAACCGCTGTCGGGTTTGCCGCAACGACGACACGCGCCAATCAGGTTGTCGTCGGTGGCGCCGGAAGCTCGGTAACGGTCGGTGACATCGCTGCGAGTACGGCAGCGCAAGTTGGCACGACCGCGTTAGTGACAGTCGATGCGAACGGGACTTTGGGACGTGATAGCGTTGGCCTTGGCGGCATCACGTCGTCAATCTCTTCGCTACAGGCCGTCAACGCAACACAGACCGGCCAGATCACATCATTGCAGGCTGGTCAGGCATCGCTGTTCGATCTTGCCAACATCAACCAGCGTGACATCAGCAAGGCGAATGAAGGTGTTGCCATGGCGCTGGCGATGGAATCGCCGTCGCTTCCGGCAGGCACGAATTTCGCTTTGTCGGGGGGCATCGGTTATTTCCAGAAGCGAACTGCGGCCACGACAGCAATCTCGGCACGCGTCGGCGCCAATGCCTCGGTATCGGCCGGCCTCGGTATCGGCTTTGACAGTGGCGAAGTCGGTGCCCGCGGCGGTTTCCAGATCGCTTGGTAAACGAACGGGCGGAAATCGGGCAAATCGGCTCGATTTCCGCCCGTGGTTACATCGGGCTATACCCCTTGGCCCGTTAGAGGGTCTTTTTGGTCATCGCTTTGGCCACCACGGCACAAACCCGCTTGTGCGACGGACATAGTCTTCATAGCCCGGCTTCTTGCGCTTCATCCGCCCCTCGGTCGTCGGAACGCCTGACCATTTCATTAGGGTCCATGTGAGCAGGAGCGGGCCGGGGAGCGCCCACAGACCCGTCGTGGTTTCGGCGGCGATCAGATAGAGCCCCCACCAAGTGCAGGCATCGCCGAAGTAATTGGGGTGACGGGTGTAGCGCCAAAGGCCGCGGTCCAACACTTGCCCGGCGTTGGCGGGGTTTTTGCGAAAGCGCGTGAGTTGTGCATCGCCGATGGTTTCGAAGGCAATGCCGACAAGCGCGATGATAGCGCCCGCGATGCCGATCACGCCCACCGGCGGCGCGGCGTCAATCTGGCCAAGCTGCACCGGCAGGCAGACGACGAAGAGTAACGGGGCTTGGGTGGCGAACACCATCAGCAGCGACGCCTTGGCAAAGCCCCAGCCTTTGGCATCTTGCGCTTTGGCTAACATGGTCTGGTAACGTCGGTCGGGCCCGTGGTCGCGCCACCGCCACAGCAGATAGCCGCCGAGCCGCAAGCCCCAGAGCGCGCAGAGGCCAAGCAGCAAGGCCTTGCGCGTCGGATCACCGTTTGTGTGGAGGTAGCTCGCCAGCGCCATGACGACCATGCCGACGGCCCACAGACTATCAATGGGCGTCACATCGCGCAGTTTCAGGCAGATGAGCCAGGCGGCGATAAAGGTCGCGACGAGAACCGCGGCTTTGAGGGTGAGGATTGTGATCATGCCGCCTCCACGATGAAGCTGACGGTGGTCGTGGCCGATCCGCCGATGTTGAGCGTCTGCACCCGCTTTGCGCCTTCGACTTGATAAGCGCCCGCCGTGCCGGTGACTTGTTTGTAGGCATCGAGCATCATCCGCACCCCTGTTGCGCCGACCGGATGGCCCAGACCAATCAGCCCGCCCGAGGGATTGATGGGCAACCGACCACCCATTTCAATGCTGCCATCCTCGATGGCTTTCCAGCTTTCGCCGGGAGCGGTCAGGCCGAGGTGGTCGATGGCCATATATTCGGTCGACGTGAAGCAATCGTGCGTTTCGACGGCGTCAATCTGAGCGATGTCGGTGACCCCGGCGCGGTCGCGGGCGTCGAGGATCGCGCGGCGGACTTGCGGGAAGATATAGGCTTTGCCCGCGCTGGCCTCGACTTTGCGGGCGTAGCTGATGGGGGCCGAGCGGTGGCCCCAGCCGGTAATGCGCGGGATACTCTCCAGCGTGATGCCGTGTTTGCGCGCATAGTCGGCGGCGCGCTTGGGCGAGGCGAGGAAGATTACTGCCGCTCCGTCCGTCACTTGGCCGCAATCCATTTTGCGAATGCGGCCCTCGACCACGGGGTTGGCGATATCGTTCGCCGTAAAGCTCTCGGGGGTGAAGGCATAGTCGCGTGTCTGGGCGTTGGGATTGCGCTTGGCGTTGCGAAAATTGATTTCGGATATGCGCATGAGATGTTCGTATTTCAGGCCGTAGCGCTTGTCATATTCGCCCGCGAGATCGGAAAAGGCGCGCGGCCACACGTAGTCGGCATCGGCGAATTCATGGCCCGACCACGCGGCTGTGCCCAAATATTCGGCGGCGGCCTTTCCGGGCACGTTGCGCATCTGCTCGATCCCGACCACGCAGGCGAGATCATAGCGCCCCGCTTCGATTTCTGCCGTTGCCGCCAGCACGGCCACGCTGCCTGACGCGCACGCTGCTTCATGCCGTGCGGTTGGCAGGCCGTCGAATGCCGGATCGGCAATGCCGAAGAGGCCGCCGAGTAATCCCTGATGCGCGAAGAGTTCCGCAGTGAAATTGCCGACGTGGCCGCTCTCGATCTCGCTGGCATCGAGCGCAGCTGCGGATAGCCCCGCGGTCACGGCCTCGGTGAAAGCGTCGGCAATATCGCGACCCTGTCGGCTCCACACGGCTGAAAAATCGCTCTGCCACCCGCCGATTATGTAAACCAATTGCCCTCTCCCGATGTGGTTGCTCTTGCGACGCGCGCCTGCGACCTCAACCGAAAGACTCTACGCGCTGAAAATGCCTGTCAATGCTCTTGCGGTGTGGCGCGCGATAACAAGTTGTTCGATTTTGCACGCGCCCAACGTCTTTGATCGCTGCTGGTTTGACCGTCTCAGCTCGACAGTCGGGCAAGGCCTTGCTACATACCAATTAAATACCATTGTTGAGGGCAGACCCAATAATGTTCGTTGCGAGATGATAAAGCACGTTGCAATCGCCCTCAATGCCGATTGGATTGCACGACACAGCGATCATAGTTACGATTTTAAAGGTGTTCGAAGGGGACTGGGGTGAGCTTTTATCTGGGAGTCGATGCAGGCGGCACCGCAAGCAAGTCACGGCTTACCGACGAGGCCGGCAACGTCTTGGGCACGGGGCAGGCGGGACCCGCCAATACACGCGTTGGCATCGAGCAACTTCACGCCGAGCTGATTGAGGTCTGTTTACAGGCCACGAAGGCGGCGGGGTTGAGCGCGGCGATGCTCGATACCGTCAAATGCGGCATGGGGATTGCGGGGATCAACCGCATGGGCATGAAATCCCAGATTCAAGCGCTCGATTTCCCCTTTGCCAGCGTCCAATTCAGCAGCGACGCCATGATCGCCAACCTTGGGGCCCATGGCGGCGGGGACGGCGCAATCCTGATTCTCGGCACCGGCAGCGTTGGCCTTATCAAACGCGGCGAAGATAGTTTCAGCATCGGGGGCTATGGATTTCCCATTTCCGATGAGGGAAGTGGTGCCGCCCTTGGCCTGAGCGCGATCCGCCATGCCCTGCGCGCACTTGACGGGCGAACGCGGCCCACCCCGCTCAGCCAGGCTATCACCAAGCAGTTCGACCACGCTATTCCGCGTGTTATCGCGTGGATGGACGATGCGGCACCGGGCGATTACGCCAGCTTTGCCCCGCTGGTGATGGACTATGCCGACAATGGTGATGAAATTGCGCTCTCGATTGTTCGCGACGCGGCGCTTCATGTCGAACGGTTCATCGAAACAATCGTGGCAAAAGGGGCTGCGCGCTGCGTTTTGATGGGCGGGCTTGCCGAACGCATCAAGCCGTGGCTTCGCGTCCGTATCGTTGCCAATCTCCAAGAGCCGATGGGCGATGCCCTTGACGGCGCACTCATATTGGCCGGGCGCCCTATTGCGTCTGTAGCATCTCGCCCGTGATGGCATAACCGCCATCGAGCCAGTCGACGATTTCACGGGCCGCCGCATGGTCGATTTCAGTGTATTTCTTGCGCAGGCGGCCGTGTCGTTCGCCCAGCCGATCAAGGCCGCCGTCGTCAAGTGAAAGCAGATCGGCTTGCAACATCGCCGCGAGTTCGGGGCCAGCGACCGCAAGCGCGGCATCGCTAAATGCCGTGCCATATCGATAACCATCGCCGTCCCTATAGCAGCGAGGCAAGGTCAGCGCCGGGATACAACCGAGGATCGGCTGGGACGCCGGATTGATGGCATGGTGACTGACAAATGATCCTGCATTCGCCGGGCGGCCCGTAAAGGCGCGCAGGTGGAGATGGGCCGACATTCTCGGCCCGTCGTTCACGGGATAATTGTCCCAGAGCGCAATCTTGCGGCCCAATCGATCCGCAATGTCTTTCAGGTGGCCACAACTGAATTCCCGCGAACACACCTCTTCGCCGGTCCAATAGACCGCCACCGCGGGGTCGATCCGTTTGCCGATCGTTTCCAGATAAGCCGGGGGGCGCTGGCCGAATACGCGATCAAGGACCGGATCGTCGGAATAATAGCTTGGGCACATGAAGAAGCGTGACGCCGTGCTGTGCCCAATGGCGAATGCAACAATCTCGGCCTGACGCGCCGCGAGGTCGGCGAAATCGCCGCGCATATCATCGAACATGATCGCGAGATCGTCGATATGGATCGAATTCAGATGCGTGATCTTCGCCTTCAGTGCGGCCTTTGCCTCCGCGTTAAACTCGACATGCGCGCCATAGGGTGACAGGCCGACACCAAAGCGGACGCCAAGGCTGCTGCAATGAGCGGCGAATTTGCGGATGGATTCGGTCTCTTCCGCGCTGTGGAGCACTTGCCAATCACGTCGGAGTTTGTTGTCGATCTTTGGCGCATAATGAAAGAAGCGATAGCCTGCTGGTGCCAATCGGCTGATCACGTCGGACCGATCCTGCCAGCGCCAGGCCCGCCCGAAATAGCCTTCGATGACGCCCAGTTCAGGGATCATTCCATCCGTCCGGCAATCCAGGTCGCACGAACCGTCAGGCTGTCATCGATATGAACCAAATCCGCCCGAAATCCGGGTGCGATCCGCCCGTAGCTTTGCTCAATACCGAGAAACTGCGCCGGCGTTGCGCTTGCCATCCCAAACGCACTGATAGGATCGACATTCATCATGTTCACGCAATTGCGCACCGCGCTCGCCATGTCGAGGTCCGATCCGGCCAACGTCCCGTCGATGGAACGAAGTGCGCCATTTGACTCGGTGATTTCGGCATCGCCGACCCGAAACGTCGTTGTCGTTGAACCGACCGTCGGCATCCCATCGGTCACAAGCATCAAGCCAGCGGGCCCTTTTGCGCGATAGGCTGCGCGCAATACCGCAGGGTGGACATGGTGGCCGTCAACGATGATCCCGCACATAAGGGCACTGTCAAGGGCGGCGCCAACGACTCCCGGGGCCCGGTTTTCAAGCTGCGTCATCGCGTTGAAAAGATGGGTCACGCCGCTTAGCCCTTCAGCAATGCCGCGCTGCATCTCGTCGTAACTCGCCAAAGTGTGACCGGCTGCGACAATCACACCGCGTTTGACCAGCGAGGCAATCATCCCTTCCGCGGCCAGCTCGGGCGCCAGCGTCACCAGAGTCTTGCCATGCTTGAGCGAGGACAGCAGCGCCACGGCGTCTTCGGTTAGCGTTCGAAATTTTCCAGCATCGTGGATGCCGCGTTTCGCCTCGTTCAGGAACGGGCCTTCGATATGGATGCCGACAATGCCGGGAACGCCTTGTGTGATCGCGGCATCCACGGCCGCAATCGCTGTTTCGACCACCGCCAAATCGTCGCTGATCAACGTCGGCAACAAGCCGGTCGTACCAAACTTGCGATGCGCGCTGGCCAAAATGCGGATGGCTTCAACCGTTGGCTCATTGTTGAACAAGACACCGCCACCGCCGTTGACCTGCGTGTCGATAAACCCCGGCACCAACATGCCGCCGCCCAAGCGCACCCTCACGACGCCGTCCGGCACGGTCTCCTCAGGCGTTAGCGACGCGATCCTGCCCCCTTCGACAAGCGCGGCATGGCGTTCCAACCAAACGCCGTCCGCCAATATTCTGGCTCCGGTGATGGCAGTCTTCGTCATCGCGTTTCGGTTACCTTGTTTAAAAGCGGGGGATGATCAGGATCGAAGCCACGACGCACCGATAACGCGTTCACCAACCCATAGAAACTCTGCACCATCGCAATGGGGCCGGTCACATGATGCAATCCGGGCTGCAAGGGAAGGGAGACTGTGTCGGCATATCCGCCGCCTGCGGTCGCAATACGGGCACCGCGACTGGAAAACTGGCTCAATATGCTGTCCAGCCCCATTGCAGACTGGTCGAGAGGCGGAAAGGCGAGCAGCGGAAAGCCGCGCTTTACCAACGCCATCGGCCCGTGCGCCACTTCGGCAACGCTAAAGGCCTCGGCATGGATCCCGCTTGTTTCCTTGAACTTCAATGCGGCTTCCTGCGCGATCCCCAGGGTCAGGCCACGACCCAGAACAAACATGCTTTGCGCGTCTGCAAAAAGGTCGACCCCTGCCGACCAATCAGCAGCCCAGGCCGTTTCCAATGCCTCGGGCAGCGCATCGACAGCAACTTGCAAGTCGCGGTCGCCGCTCCATTCACCGACCAAATGGGCAAATGCCGCGAGCGTTGCAATATAGCTCTTGGTTGCTGCAACACTCGTCTCTGCGCCCGCATGAAGCGGCACAACAACCTCCGCCAAGTGCGCCAACGGCGACGCGGTATCGTTTACAACCGCGATCACCAGCGCTCCGGCCTTGCGCGCAGCTTCGGCGGAGAGCAGCAAATCGGGACTTTTGCCCGATTGCGAAACCACGATGAAGGGCTGGTCTTCGATGTGAAGCAGCGGACCGCCATAAATCGAGCTGATCGACGGCGCTTGCGAAAGCGTGGGGATCTTGAGCCGCGTTTCGAACAGATATTTGGCGAACGTCGCCGCGTGATCGGAGCTGCCACGCGCGCAGGTCACAATGATCTTTGGGTCAAGACGCCGCAACCGACGCGCCAGATCGGCCATGGCCAGCGCATTTTCCGCTTTCTGTCGCAACGCGACGGATCCCGCTTCGGCGGCCTCTGCGAACATGCGCGTGGTTTGGGCCGCAATCATTGCTGGTATCAACTTCATTGAATTAATACCTTTATAATACCACTTTCGCCGCTATTGCAAGTGCGATATGGCACAGACAGAGGAAGACATGGATCGCTTTTCAACCAGCCTTTCCGATCTCTTCGGATCACGACTGATTACGTCAGCGTCCGGCCGCGCGCCCTATGCACAGAGTGAAGGCTATCTTCTCCACGGTCCACCGGCACTTGTCGTGCAAGTGCAAACGATCGACGAAGTTCAGCGCCTTGTGGCGCACGCGCGCGAGCACGCCATCCCCATCGTTGCCTATGGCGCGGGAACGTCGCTTGAGGGCAATGCAGCCGCGGTCGATGCCGATAGTCTGTGTATCGATTTCAGCCGCATGGACCAGATTATCGAGGTTAGCGCCGATGACTTGCTGTGTGTGGTGGAGCCCGGTGTCACGCGCGAAGCGCTGAATACGGAAACCCGCGCGACAGGGCTGTTTTTCCCCGTCGATCCGGGTGCCAATGCCTCGCTCGGTGGCATGATTTCCACACGGGCATCCGGCACGACGACGGTGCGCTATGGCAGCATGCGCGACAATGTGCTCGCGCTCAAGGTCGTGACTGCCGACGGTCGCTTGATCTCAACCGGAACGCGCGCGCGCAAATCGGCCTCCGGTTTCGATTTGACGCATCTTTTCACGGGCGCCGAAGGCACGTTGGGGCTCATTGTCGAAGCCACGCTGCGCCTGCACGGCCAGCCCGAAAAAGTCCTTGCGGCGACGTGGGATTTTGAGCGCATTGAAGGTGCGGTTGATACCGTGATCGCAACGATCCAGTCCTCGGTCCCGATTGCGCGAATGGAGCTGCTCGACGAAGCCGCTATTGCCGCCTGCAACCGGCAAAGCGGGCTCGGCCTACCCGAACGACCGATGCTGTTCCTCGAATTTCACGGATCAGAGGCCAGCGTCAACGATCAACTGGCGCTGGTTCGTTTGATCGGCGAAGCAAATGGCGGCGGCGTATTGAACTTTGCCGAAGCCTCGGAAGATCGGAGCACCCTGTGGAAAGCGCGTCATAAAGCGCTTTGGGCGGCCAAGGCGATGGTTCCGGGTGCCGTTGCCTGGATCAGCGACATTTGTGTGCCAATCAGCCATCTCAGTTCGGCAATCGCGCAAGCCAAGTCCGCCATCGACAGGTCGGGTCTGTTTGCACCAATTCTCGGACATGTGGGTGACGGCAATTTCCATGTTTTCTTCATCCTCCTCCCCGGAGACGACGCAAGTTGGGAAAAGGCACGTCAGATCAACGAAATGATGATCGATCACGCGATATCCGTTGGCGGAACCTGCACAGGCGAGCACGGGATTGGCGTAGGCAAGCGACAAGCGATGCTGCGGGAGCATGGCCCGGAGGCTGTGGCAACGATGCGAAAGGTGAAAGATGCGCTCGATCCTTCGGGATTGTTCAACCCCGGAAAGATGTTCACTGACTAGCGCCATTTTCGCGCGCCACGGCCAAATACTTGTCGTGACCGGCATCAATAGCCGGAAGACCGGGCCGCTTCACAAAACACCAAAGGGCCCGCGTAATTCACTGACAAACTCATAGCGCTCGCCGCGATAGGCGGATCGCGTAAACTCGACGGGTCGTCCATCGGCCCGTCGCGTCAGCCTTTCGATTCGCAAGATTTCAGATTTCTCCGGGATCGATAGCAAGCTGGCTTCAGTCGGCCCGGCCAAGGCAGCGCGGATTTTCTGTTGGCCGGTGACCGGGCGGTTCCCGCGCTCGGCCAAAGCTTGATAAAGCGAACTCCCAAGTGACTCGATATCGGGAAGCATGTCAGCTGGAACCACGGCATTTTCGATCGCTAACGGCTCGCCATTGGCCATACGAACGCGGCTCAAACGCGCAACATCCGATGCCGGAGGCAATGCCAGAATCCGCGCTTCCTCTTCGCTCGCAACGGCAACCAGCTTTACCATCCAGATGATATCTGTTTTCTCGCCGCGCGCCTCGGCATCTTCGCTAAAACTGCTGAGATAGGAACCGGGCGCCTGAATGCGCGGCATCACGAACGTGCCCGATCCTTGCCGACGGATAAGCAAGCCCTCCTCGATTAAAAGCTCAATGGCTTTGCGCACGGTGACCCGTGATGCGCCCATGATCTCGCACAGATCACGCTCAGAGGGCAGCGCTTCGCCCGTGCCGATTTTGCCTTCGTCGAGCTGTTGCCGCAGGTCTTTTGCCAATCGCATATACATCGGCGAGTTGCCGGGACGGGCGGATTGCGGCCGGGCGGTAGTCATAGCCTGTCAGTCCCCAGTCTCTCGATCGCGTCCCGCAAAATGCCATTATCGGCCGCGAGCAGTTCAGCGGCGGTCACAGGCGATTGCCCCATCGCGATCAAGACAGCCTTTCGGATATCCCGACCCGCTGTTTCGATAGCACTGAACGCGACCGATTGCGAGCACCCGGCGAGTGTTTGCACGATGCCGACCGCCCGGTTCAGCAGCTTTTCATTGGAGATCACCATATCGACCATCAGGCCACGATAGACGCGGCCAAGTCTCAGCATGATGGCAGTCGACAGGATATTGAGGATTGCTTTCTGCGCAGTACCCGCTTTCATGCGCGTCGATCCGGCAATTGGTTCACTACCCGTGTCGGCGACGAGTGCATAATCGGCAGCGGACAGCAAGCGGCTGCCGGGGTTGTTGGCGATGGCAATGGTCAGGCCGCCTGCAGCGCGGACAGCTTCAATTGCGCCAATCGTAAACGGGGTCCGACCGCTGGCTGCGACGCCGATCAAAATATCGCCCGCGCCGATGCCATGGGCAGCAACGGCGGCCCGGGCGGCGTCGGCATCGTCCTCCGCACCCTCGACGCTGTGGGTCAGCGCATCCATCCCGCCAGCCATCAGGTAAACAAGACGCGCTTCGGGCCACCCAAAGGTTGGCCCAAGCTCGATGCCGTCCTGAATGGCAATACGGCCCGATGTGCCGGCGCCAGCATAGGCAATGCGACCGCCGCCTTTAAGCAAGGCTGCAGCAGCCTCGGCAGCCTCGGCAATCGCGTCCGTCTGGCTGCGAATAGCGGCAATGGCTTCGGCCTGACCGTCGAGCATCGCAGCGACCGCCACCGCTGTCGGCCAGTTGTCGATTTCCGCAAAGCGCGGGTCAGATTGTTCAGTTCGGGACAAGGTGCGGCTCCCTATGGGCTTGATTGCCGGTCAGGCAAATGAGCATGGCGACGAGTGTGCCAAGGCATAGTTGCCAAGGAAATGCGATCGTCTTGAGCACCGCGGGCAAGCCGATGCTGTCCACGACATAACCCTGGAACATCAGGATCGTCGCAAAACCGGCGATCAGCGCCGCAATCACTGACACCGACGAGCCGCGCGTGGTGAATACCGCCGTGAAGTAGACGCCGAGCAGGCCGGAATAAGCGAAGGCCATCACCCCCAGCACAAAATCAAGCAGCGGCAGGCTGCTATAGCGTTGCCAATAATAGCAGAGGATCGACATTCCGAACAGTAAAAGGCCGAACATCACCGTGAAAACGCGTCCTGCCGATACGAAATGACCTTCAGAAATTGCGCCGTGACGTTCCCGCCACGGACGATAGAAATCGTTTACGAACACGGCGGACATCGAAATCAGCCCGGAGTTTATCGCCGCCGCCGCGATAATGCCCACGGTAACCAGGCCGCGCAGGCCCGGTGGAATTTCACTGAGGATGAAATACATGAAGACCGTGATCTTCTCACCCTGAAATGTCTTGGCGACCGTTGCGCCGTCCGATGCCATGAGGTCGGGACGCTCGTAGAAGATGTGGAGCAGCGACCCGATCAGCAGGAACAAAAAAATGACGGGGATCGACGCCCAAACCGATGCCGTCAGGGCGCGAGCCCCATCGCGCGCCGTCTCGCACGCGAGCACCCGCTGGGTCGTGTCCTGATCGAGCCCTGAATTGCCGATGTTCATCAGAGTCAGGCCGGTCAGCACCGCAAAGATCGAAAACGGCGTCGTCAGGTTGAACGACCAATCGATCAACTGCATCTTGTCGATCCCGTCCGGTGCATTGCTGAGGCCGTCGACGATGGCGGAGATTGGCGCGGGGATTTTGATGAGCAGGAAGACCAGCACCATGATGGCCGCGCCAACATAAAGGACGACCTGAACCAGATCGCTCCAGATCACCGAATTCAGCCCGCCCATGAACGTGAAAGCCAGTCCGAAAATCAGCAGCACGAACGATGCGATTGCAATCTGGTGCGGTTGCATATCGAGGAACATGATCATCGAAACCGCAATCGCCGCGAGGTAAAGGCGGGCACCACTCGCAAGGATCCGTCCGACGAGATAGGTTGCGCCCGCCGCACGGCGCGCGACAATATCAAACCGCTGTTCGAGGAGCTCGTAAACAGTTGTGGAGCCCATCGCATAAAAGCGCGGGATCAGCACCCGCGCAACAAACCACGCCGCCAACAACGCACCAATCGTGCTGCTGAGATAGGTGTAGTTCCCCCGGAAGCTGTTGTCGGGCACGCCGAGAAACGTCGCTGCTGACTGTACCGTGGACAGGACCGACACAGCGACCAGCCACGTCGGAGCATGATGGCTGGCGAGAAAATAATCATCCGACGTCTGCAATTTGCGGCGTGTCGTCAGATACCCGGCAACCGCTAGGATTACCACATATCCGGCGACAACGCCCCAATCGAGTAGCGTGAATTTGAGCGGCGTCATGCGCCGTTCCTATGCCGCAATCTATCGACGCAGCGTAAGCGAAAATCCAAAGGTCCGGCCCAGCACGTCATAGGTGTCGGGGAACGTGTTGAATGCACCCGGGTTTACCGGTGTCGGTGGCTTCTTGCCAAAGACATTGTCGATCCCGACGGTCAGCGTCAGCCCGTCAATTGGCGGGCGGATGGCAAGGTTGAGGTCGAAATAGTCAAAATTGCCGATCCTGCCGGTGCTGCCGACCGTCGAGTCGCTGACCGCGCCGATCCGTTTCCATCCCCATTGGAAGGTGACTGGGTTACTATCCCAGGTAAACGTCGCGCGGTGGCGATAGCTGGGAGCGACCAGAGTCACGAGGTCCGACGAGCAGCGGGCGCCATAGCTTGCCTTGCAGTTGACCGGCGCAAGCACGGCATTGCGCTGGATCGTGTATTTCGTGACAAAGCTGCCCTGATAACCAAACATCCACTTCTTGCCGGGCAGACCCAAGGGCACGTCAAAGCCGTAGCGGAATTCGACGTCCAAGCCTTCCTGTTTGATAAAGGCTAGGTTGCGGTCATCGACGAATGCATCCTTGATAAAGCCCGTGACGGCATCACGCGTCACGGCGTTGCACAGCGGGTTGTTGACGTTCGGATCGGTGATGTAGCAGCTGGTCAGCGCGTCAATCGGCTGGATCTGGCCGACGGCGTCGCGAATGTTGATCTTGTACCAGTCGACCGACAGGATCAGCCCCGGCACGCTGCGTGGCGTAAAGACACCTCCCACCGTGTAGGTTTGGCCGCGCTCCGCTTGAATATTGGCGTTGCCACCAAAGAAGTAGCCGCCGGTCAGGTTGGCCGCGGCGTTGGAGTCATATGTGCCCTTATAGCCCTTTGCCGTGCACTGCGCGATTGTTGCGCCGTTGGTCGCCCCGACGCAGGGATCGCCGCCGTAACGCGGGAACAGGCGGGCGACGGTGCGCAAATTGGCAAACGGAATGGAGAACACGGGATTAGCAAATTCGCCGATATTGGGATCGCGAATGACCGTCTGGCGCGTGGCGCGAAAGCGCAGGTCGTCACTGACGATCCAGTTGAGGCCCAGTTTATTCGTGTCATAGTTTCGGTTCAGGCCAACCGATTTGGCATACCAGGACTTGCGGTAAGCGCCTTCGACGGTCAGTTGCTGGATCAGCGGCAGGTCAGACAGGAGCGGCACGACCAATTCGCCGAACAGTTCGTTCACGCGAATGAAGGGCGGGATCGGCGGCGCTGATTCTGCCCCTTGGTTGAAAGAGGTGTTGAGGTTGGTGCCATAGTTAAATCGACCTGATTCGCGGCGATATTCATAGCCTGCGGTGAAGCCAATTGGCCCCGCCCAGCCATTGAACAAATCGCTCGTATCGCCCGCGATATAGGCCGACGCCACTTGCTGTATGCGGACACGGTCGCCAAAATTGAAATCCTGCAGAACCGTCGCGAAATTACCGCCGGGACCAAAAATGTCCGTTGTGTTGGCAAGGCCTGCAAAGCTCGCCTTCAATCCATCACCTTTGACCGTGATTGATTCGGACGAGCGGCCATATTGATAATAGGCGTCCCAGCGGATTGCAGGCGTGATGTCGCCGCGCAGCCCGATTTGGCCCTGAATATTTTCGCGGTCATTTTCGGCAAACGTCGCGCCCAGTTCACCGAGCGAACGGCGCACAGTGACATTGGCCGAACCGTTGACAAAGGTCAGCAGCGCCCGGGCTTGCGGGTCCAGGAAAGGATTGGTTTGCGAAATCTGAACATTGATCCCTGCTGCACCCGTCGTCGGCGGGTTCTGGCCGGATCGCGTGCCGCCCTGGGTCTCGACAGTTGAATATATCACGCGGCCATAGGCTTCGACGCCGCCAAACAGCTCATATTTGAAGAACAGATCGGCATTGATCCGCTTCAGCGGTTGCGCCAGCAGGAAGATTGGCGTGTAATCCGTCGTCTGCGGTGTCAGCGTGAACGCGCCGTTCGCATCATAGGAAAAGGTCCGACCGCTGGCGACGTCGGTAAAATTGCCGCCGATGGGCAGTGTTGCAACGCCGTTGCGTGCGAAGCTGCGGTTGCCGGCGAGTAAGGCATCACGTTCGGTATATTCGACATAGGCGACGATGCTGCCGCGATCACCGAGCTTGATCCCGCCGAGCAAATGAGCGCTTTTTTGCGACGCACCGCCGGCAACCGCACGATAGTTGATATTACCCTGGATACCGTCAAATTCATCGTCGATGATAAAGTTCACGACGCCCGCAACGGCATCGGCACCGTAAACCGCAGCGGCACCGCCGGTAAGGACGTCAACGCGCTTCAGCAAGGGCGCGGGGATTGAATTCACGTCAACCGCGTTGCGGAAACTGAACGGCAAAGCGCGGGTGCCGTTGATGAGCACAAGCGTGCGATTCTGACCCAGATTGCGCAGGTCAAGCGTTTGCGCGCCAAACGCGTCGCTACCGACCGACGTGGAATTTACGCCACCAGCAAGCTGGGGCACTTTAACCGAAAAATCTTCAATAGTGACGGCGCGCTGCAATTGAATCTGCTCGCTTTCGAGCGCGCTGATCGGGCTGGTCGACGACAGGCCCGCACTCTTGATCCGGGTGCCGGTAACAATAATCGCTTCCCCCGATTCTTCAGCCGCGGTCGCCTGCTGCGCAAACGCCGGTATCGACATTGTCGCCGCAGCGATTGCCACAAGCGCTGAACAACCACATAAGACCTTCGATTTGTTGCTTCCCACGTTCATTCTCCCGCCCGGATATGCTTTTTGTTCCGGCTGGATTCTTCCTATATCGACGATTCGGATTGTGCAATACCATTTTAATACCAATATTACCGCGCGATCAAAATTATTTGCAGCGCGGCGTTAACGGGGAATTGCAGTCGCGTTGACGATACTCGGTCGTTCTTTTCGCGTCGTAGAAAGATATGGCGCGCCCGACAGGAGTCGAACCTGTGGCCTCAAGATTAGAAGTCTCGTGCTCTATCCAGCTGAGCTACGGGCGCGTCCCTTGTGCCCTAGCCTGAAACAGCGCTAGGCACCAAGCCTATGAACGACGTGTCCGCACCAAAGCATGTCAGCGCCGAGGCCGTGGGCCGCGATGGCTTTCGCTATTTCGATTTCGTGATGGCGGCGTTTGTCGCGATTCTGTTGCTGTCCAACGTCATCGGCGCGGCCAAACTGGCGACGCTGTGGGGGTACACGTTCGGCGCAGGCATCCTGTTTTTTCCGCTAGGTTATGTCATCGGCGACGTGCTGACCGAAGTGTACGGCTATGCCCGCGCGCGGCGCTGCATCTGGGCGGGGTTTGTCGCGCTGATTTTTATGGCGTTCATGTCGTGGGTGGTGGTCAGCTTGCCGCCTGCGCAAGGGTGGACCAACCAGCCCGCTTATGAGGCCGTGTTCGGGCAAGTGCCGCGGATCGTTTTTGCATCGATTGTTGCGTTTTGGGCGGGCGAATTCGTCAATTCAATCGTGCTGGCCAAGCTGAAGGTGCTGACCAAGGGCCGCTATCTTTGGACGCGGACGATCAGTTCGACATTCTTTGGCCAAGGTGTGGATAGTTTGCTTTTTTACCCGCTCGCCTTTTGGGGCGCGAGCGGCTGGACCAACGATGCCGTGCTGACTGTTATGGTGACGAACTGGGGCCTGAAAGTGCTGTGGGAAATCGTTCTGACGCCAGTAACTTATGGAGTTGTCGGCTATCTGAAACGCCGTGAGGGCGTGGATGTTTATGACGACCACACTGATTTCACGCCGTTCAGCGCGAAGGTTTAGGCGGCCAGCAGCCCTTCGAACATGCGGCGTCCGTCATTCCCGCCGTGTGCGGCTTCGATCATGCGTTCGGGGTGCGGCATCATGCCCAACACATTGCCGGCGTCGTTCATAATCCCGGCAATGCCGCGAGCGCTGCCGTTCACCGCTTCGGCATAGCGGAAGACGACACGGCCTTCGCCTTCGAGGCGGTCGAGCGTCGCGTCATCGGCGAAATAATTGCCGTCGTGGTGGGCGACGGGGAAGGTCACGCGCTCGTCGGCGCCATAACGTGCGGTAAAGGCAGTCTGGCTGTTGCTGACCGTCAGCGCGACGTCGCGGCCGACGAACTTGATCCCGGCATTGCGCATCAGCGCACCGGGCAGGAGCCCGGCTTCGGTCAGCACCTGAAAGCCGTTGCAGATGCCCATGACGGTGCGGCCCTGCGCAGCGGCGTCGATCACAGCGCGCATGATCGGCGAGCATGCGGCCATCGCGCCCGAACGCAAGTAATCGCCATAGGAAAAACCGCCGGGGACGCCGATGACGTCAAGGCCATCGGGCAATTCGGTTTCCTGATGCCAGACCATCGCGGGCGCTTCGCCGCCAATATCACGCAAGGCAACGGCGAGATCGCGGTCGCAGTTTGATCCGGGGAAGACGATGACGGCGCTTTTCATCGTTCTATCTTGAAATTTTCAATAACCGTGTTGGCGAGCAGCTTGGTGCACATCGCTTCGATGTCGGCATCGGACGTGTTGTCGTCGAGGTCGAGCTCGATCAACTTACCCTGCCGCGCGTCATTGACGCCGGAAAATCCGAGCCCTTCGAGTGCGTGGTGGATGGCTTTTCCCTGTGGGTCGAGCACGCCGGGTTTGAGCGTGACATGGATGCGGACTTTCATGGCCACGCCCTATGCCGATGTGTGGCGCGGCGGGCAAGGTTCATGGTTTCGGCGTGAACACAGACAACGCGCCGGGACGGATAGAAAATCGAAGTGGCGTCGCGCACTTCATGACTTCGCCGTCGAGCGCGATGGCAATGCGGCGGCGGCGGGCGATAACAGTCAGCGTTTCGCACGTGCCGATGGCCGCGAAATCACGGGCAGGGTCGCTCCGCCCGCGCAACGTGCGGACCGCGAAGCCAATGAGGCCTAAGCGGGTGCTTTTGGCGACGGCGAAGACCGAAAGCTTGCCGTCATCCATCGCATCGCGGACACCGACTTTGCCGCTGTCGAGCGAATAGACATTGTTGCCGATGAACAGCAGCGGGGTGACCACAGGCTGCGGCGCATTGTCGAGGATCAGGCGATAGCGGCGGTGACCGACGTTGCGCAGGACGCGCCACGCGGCCGGGATATTCGCGAGCCATTTGGGGAGGCCACGCTTGCGGCCCTCTTCGCGGAATTTCACGAGCTTTGGGTAAAGGCCGATCGAGGCATTGTTGACGAAGGTTTGGCCGTTGACGTCGGAGAGGTCGATCTTGCGCGTATGGCCGTCGGCGATCAGTTTGACGGCGCCGTCAAGGTCGAGCGGTATGTCGAGCTGGCGGGCAAGATTGTTGCGAGTGCCAAGCGGCAGGATCGCGTGGGTGGCACCGGCTTTGCTGAGGATGGCAGCGGCGCAGCCCTGCGTGCCGTCGCCGCCACCAATGGCC
>JANLSJ010000035.1:0-16012 GCA_031362355.1 Sphingomonas sp. | reverse complement strand
CGCAGTTTCACAGCTATTCGCTCGATTCCGCTCTTGCTCTGATCAAAGAGCGGCGAGGAAAAAAGGATTCCGGCAAATAGTAGTTTTATCAGCCCGCTAATCACGCGCCGCACCCCTTGGTGCAACTGCTACATAATGCCGCAAAAAAGCGCTGTCCTACACGCCCTGACCTGTGCTTAGCTGCGCGGATGACGATCCAGATCACAGCCGCCCGCGCGCGCCCGACCGCATCCCCCGAAATCGACCGCACCGAAAAAACTGCGCACACCCGCCATAGTGAGAACTTCGTGAACTTCGCCCGCGCTCTCCCGATGCTCCTGTGCGCGATGTTTGTGAGTTTTGCCGCCCCCGCGCAGGCGCAAATCGACCCGGCAACCAAGGCCCGCATCGACCGTATCCTCAAAGCAACGCCGCTGATCGATGGACACAACGACGTGCCATGGGAAGTGCGCGAGAACCATAAATCCTCGGTCGAGGGGCTGGCGGCAAACAGCGACAAGCGCCCGTCGCCAATGATGACCGACATGGCGCGCCTGCGCCAGGGGCGCGTTGGCGGGCAGTTCTGGTCGGTCTATCTCTCGTCGGGTTTTACCGGCGAACGCGCCATTCAGGCGACGTTTGAACAGATCGATATCGTCAACCGCCTTATCCGCGCCTATCCGAACGACCTTGAACGCGCCGAAACCGCCGCCGACGTTCTCCGCATCCACAAAAGCGGCAAGATCGCCTCGCTGATGGGCGCCGAGGGCGGGCACCAGATCGGCAATTCGATGGCGGCGCTGCGGGCGTATCGCGATGCCGGTGTCACCTACATGACGCTGACATGGAATAACAACAACGACTGGGCCGACAGCGGCACCGACGATCCGAAACATGGCGGGCTGACAGCATTCGGCAAAGCCGTCGTCACCGAAATGAACCGCATCGGCATGATCGTCGATCTCAGCCATGTTTCCGAGGCAACGATGAACGCCGCGCTCGACACGACCAAAGCGCCGGTCATGTTTTCGCACTCGAATGTCCGCGCGTTGAGCGATCATCCGCGCAATGTGCCCGATGCGATCCTGAAACGCCTCCCCACCAATGGCGGCGTCGTCATGGTCAATGCCTATCCCGGGCACAATGATCCCGACGTCATCGGCCAGATGGCCCGCCGCGCTGCCGAGGAAACACGCCTCGCCCGCGTTTATCCGGGGCAGGCCGAGCGCCGCAAAGCCGCGCTTGCGGAATGGGACAAAGCCAACCCGCGTCCGGCGTCACCCATCACGGTGATGGCCAACCATATCGACCATGTCGTGAAAATCGCGGGGCATGACCATGTCGGCATCGGCGCCGATCTCGACGGCGTGCCCTTCACGAATGTCGGGATGGAAGACGTCGCAGGCTATCCAACCCTGTTCGCCGAACTCATCCGCCGCGGGTGGAACGATGCGAACCTCGCCAAACTTGCGGGCGGCAACATCCTGCGCGTCATGCGCGGGGCCGAAGCGACAGCGGCCGCGATGAAGGACGTGCCGCCGTCGATGGCGACCGTTGACGGCAAATGACCGATACCGCCCCGTTACGCGCCACGATCATCCCCGTCACGCCGCTCCAGCAGAATTGCACGCTGTTCTGGTGCACTGCGACCATGAACGGCGCGTTCGTCGATCCCGGTGGGGACTTGCCCAAGCTCAAAGCTGCCGCTGTGCAACATGGCGTCACCATCGAGAAAATCCTGATCACCCACGGCCATATCGACCATTGCGGTGAAGCGGGGACGCTGGCGACCGAGCTCGGCGTTCCTATCGAAGGGCCGCATGAGGCCGACCGCTTCTGGATCAGCCGCCTCGAGGATGACGGGCGCACTTACGGCGTCAACGGCAAGATTTTCGAGCCCGACCGCTGGCTAACCAATGGCGAACAAGTGACGGTCGGTAATCTCACACTCGATGTCTATCACTGTCCCGGCCACACGCCCGGCCACATCATTTTTCACCACGCGCCATCGCATGTCGCAATGGTCGGCGATGTCCTGTTTCAGGGGTCGATCGGCCGCACCGATTTCCCGATGGGCAATCATCAGGACTTGCTTGACGCCATCGTGACGCGCCTCTGGCCACTGGGCGGCGAGACCAATTTCGTGCCCGGCCACGGACCCATGTCAACCTTCGCCCATGAACGCGCGACCAACCCCTATGTGGCGGACCGCGTCCTTTCTGGAAGCTGACAACGCTGTTTCGAAGGCATTCAGTCCGACTCGCGTAATGCTCTCATTGTCCTCGAAAGAGACGTGAAGGAGTTTGACATGCGTAACCTTATCGTGGCCGGCCTTATGGCGACATCGCTGCTCCCGGCGGCAGCACAGGCGCAATGGATTGACCGTGGCGAAGCCCGCGAACTGCGCCGCGACCGCGCCGACATCCGTGACGAGCGCCGCGATCTCAACCGCGCCTACCGCTATGGTGACCGCCGCGACATTCGTGATGAACGCGGCGACTTGCGCGATGCCCGCCGCGAATATCGTCAGGATTATCGCGAGGCCGTGCGCGATGGCAACCGTAACTGGGGCCGCAACGACTGGCGCGGCTATCGCGAGACCAACCGCGACCTCTATCGCGGTGGCGGCTGGCGTTCGGACAATCGCTACCGGTCGTTCAACCCCGGCGTCCGCATCGGTGTCGGCTATTACAGCCCGCGCTATTATGTAAACGATTACGGCCGCTATCGCCTGCCGCGCCCCGGCTACAACCAGCGCTGGGTGCGCCATTATAACGACGTGCTGCTGATCGATGTGCGCAGCGGCTATGTCGTCGATGTGATCCGCAATCTCTACTGGTAACGGTTCGATTGCTTGGGCGGCGGCCTGGTAGACTCCCTGCTACCGGGCCGCTTGCCGTTGCATGAAATGACGGCGGCACAACGCGACGTAGCGATCATTGCCGCCGATTTCCGTCTGGTCACCGTCGCGCACGGCATTGCCCGCCGCATCGACCCGCAGGTTCATCGTCGCCTTGCGCCCGCATTCACATATCGCTTTCAGCTCGACGAGATTGTCGGCAAGGCCGAGTAACGCCGCGGACCCTTCGAACAGCTCACCCCTGAAATCGGTGCGCAAGCCATAAGCCAGCACGGGAATGCCGTCCTCATCAGCAATCGCCGCGAGCTGCAACACTTGCGCCCGCGTCAGGAACTGCGCTTCGTCGACCAGCACGCAATGCGGCTTTGGCCGGGCGGCCACACAAGCGCGAATGTCGGTTGCCGCATCGAACGGCGTCGCCACGGCATCCAGCCCGATCCGCGACGCGATCCGACCGGCTCCCGCCCGGTCATCAACCGCCGCCGTAAACAGCATCGTCGCCATCCCCCGCTCGGCATAGTTGAACGCCGCCTGCAGCAACGTCGTCGATTTCCCCGCATTCATCGCAGCGTAGTAGAAATAGAGCTTGGCCATATGTTCCCAAAATCCGTTTGGGCTGAGCTTGTCGAAGCCCTGCCCTTCTTTTTCACCAATGCGCCAAGAAGGACACCCCTTCGACAAGCTCAGGGCGAACGGTGAGGGTTACGACCCTGGTTCCAAGTCTTGCGCAACCTTTGGCGCGCGCAGCAGCTGGTCAATATGGCTGCCTTCGTCGAAACTCTCGTCGGACAGGAACTTCAGCTTCGCGGCATATTTGTTGTTCACCCGCCGCGCGACTTCGCTTTGCAGATAGGCCGTATTGGTGCGCAGCGCCTTGATCACCGCTTCCTCATTCTGGCCGAGGAGCGGCTTCACAAACACCGTCGCGTGGCGCAAGTCGGGCGACATACGCACTTCCGTCACGCTGACGACATGCTTGGCCAGCACATCATCATGCACATCCCCGCGCGCGAGAATATCGGCCAGCGCATGACGCACCGATTCGCCGACGCGCAGCAGGCGGACCGAGCGCGTTTCGGGGGTTGCGGGTTTCACGAGTCAGAGCGTCCGGACGCGTTCCTCGACTTCAAACGTCTCGAGGAAATCGCCTGCCTTGATGTCATTGGTCGCATCGAACGTCACACCGCATTCAAGACCCGAACGCACTTCGGCAACGTCATCCTTGAAGCGGCGCAACGAATTGATCTGGCCGTTGTAGATGATGACGTCGGCGCGCGTGATGCGCGCCTTGAGGTTCTTGCGGATCGCGCCTTCGGTAACAAGCAGGCCGGCTGCCTTGCCATGCTTGCCGGCTGCGAACACGTCCTTGATCTCGGCACGACCGACGACATGCTCGATCATTTCGGGGCCAAGCTGCCCGGCCATTGCATTCCGCACCTGATCAGTCAGGTGATAGATGACGTCGAAATACTGGAACTCGACGCGGTCGCGCTTGGCCAGTGCCGCCGCCTTGGTATTGGGTCGCACGTTGAAGCCAATGACCGGCGCGCCTGATGCGGCGGCAAGCTGCACGTCGCTTTCGGTGATCCCGCCGACGCCCGCGCTCAGCACGCGGACTTTGATCAGGTCAGTCGAGATCTTGTTCACCGCGTTGACGATGGCTTCGGCGGAGCCCTGCACGTCGGCCTTGACCACAATCGGGTATTCCATCGCCTTGACTGCAGTCAGATTGGCAAACAGATTTTCCATATCAACAGGGGCCGACACCGTCCGCTTTTCGGTGGCAAGGTTGGCACGATAAAGCGCCACTTCGCGCGCGCGCGCTTCGTTTTCGACAACCGACATCGGATCGCCTGCGGATGGCACACCCGAAAGCCCGAGAATTTCGACGGGCATCGAGGGGCCGGCTTCCTTAATCTGCTGACCCTTGTCATTGATCATCGCACGGACTTTGCCCGACTGCTGACCGACAACAACGATGTCACCGACCCGCAACGTGCCGCGCCGCACGAGGATGGTCGCAAGCGAACCGCGCCCCTTGTCGAGCTTGGCTTCGATCACGGTCCCCTCAGCGGCGCGGTCGGGATTGGCTTTCAGTTCGAGCAATTCAGCCTGAAGCTGGATTTTCTCGATCAGCGTATCGAGGCCAGTTTTTTTCAGTGCAGAGACTTCGACGTCCTGCACATCGCCCGACATTTCTTCGACGACAATTTCATATTGCAGCAGCGCCTCGCGAACCTTCTGCGGGTTCGCTTCGGGCTTGTCCGATTTAGTGATCGCCACGATCATCGGCACACCAGCCGCCTTGGTGTGGTTGATCGCTTCGATGGTCTGCGGCTTGATGCTGTCATCCGCTGCTACAACCAGCACGACGACATCGGTGATGTTCGCACCGCGCTTGCGCATGTCGATGAAGGCTTCGTGGCCCGGCGTGTCGAGGAACGTGATCTTGGCCCCGTCCTTCATCGCCACCTGATAGGCACCGATATGCTGAGTAATCCCACCCGCTTCACCGCGAACGACGTCGGTCCCGCGCAGGGCATCAAGCAGCGAGGTTTTGCCGTGATCGACATGGCCCATGATTGTGACGACCGGGGGCCGCGTTTTCAGCGTTTCTTCGGCATCGATATCGACCGCGACATCGATTTCGACATCGCTGTCGGACACGCGCGTGACATTGTGGCCAAAGTCAGTGACCAGCAATTCGGCGGTATCCTGGTCAATGCTGTCGCCCATCGCCGACGGCACGCCCATTTTGAACAGCGCCTTGATCAGATCGCTGCCACGTTCGGCCATGCGATTGGCAAGTTCACCGACCGTAATGCTTTCGGGAATGACGACGTCGCGGATTTGCTTGGCCTGAACCTGTCCGCTACCATGCGCGCGGCGTTCCTTCTCACGGGCCCGCTTGAGCGCAGCAAGCGAACGCGCACGCGCACCTTCCTCATTGCCGTCTAGGGCACGGGTAACCGTGAGTTTGCCGGACTGACGACGGTCATCGCCCATTTTGCCGCGCGCCGGACGCACAGGTTCGGGACGACGTTCAGGAACAGGTGCCGCACGCGTGAAATGCTTTGCTTCGGCTTGCGCCTGCTGTACTTCGGGTTCCGCGATGGGCTTGGGATTAAGCGCTTCCAAGCGAGCGGCTTCTTCGGCAGCAATTCGCGCCGCTTCTTCGGCCTTGCGATTTTCCTCGGCACGGCGCTTTTCGTCTTCGCTCGAATCTGTCTTGGCGCGGTCATCGCGGCGACGCGATTCCTCAAGCGCGTTCATCCGCGCTTCTTCGGCTTCGCGCAGCAGCTTGGTCTGCAATTCCTGACGCGACATCAGGCTTGGTTGCGGGGCAGAAGGCGGCGGCGGCGGTGGGGGTGGTGCCGCGACAACAGGGGCCGCTACTTCGACCTGCGGCTCGGGTGCCGCTTCGACGTCGCCCGGACGGCCGATCATGCGGCGTTTCTTGACCTCGACGACCACTGTGTTCGAGCGGCCATGGCTAAAGCTCTGCTTCACCTTGCCGGTTTCGACCGTGCGCTTGAGGCTCAGCGGGGCGCGCATGCCCAGTTTCGGTTTTTCGGTATCGCTCATAATCTCGTCTTAAACCCTCTAAACCGTAACAATTGCGCCGCGCGGCCCTGAACCTTGCGAACCCGTTTCGCAAGGCAAACCACTCGGTTGAACTTCGATAAACCCGTGCCACCGGTCGATCGCGGCCGCCACACGGGCCGCAGCGCGCGCATCGGTGACCCCGATATGTACCACATTTTCACGCCCCAGCGCTACTGACAAGATCGTGCGGTCAACGCTGAGTATCAACCCCTGCCGACCCGACCCTTCGTCATCATTGCCGACGCGCCATGCCTGATCGAGTTTGCGGTTGCCGTCGAGCGATGCATCGGCGGCATGATAGAGCAAATGCAGCAAGCCTTTGCGCGCCGCTTCCTCGATCCGTTCAGACCCGGTGACCACGGTCGATGCCCGCGCTTCGAGGCCGAGGCGGTCCAGCGCGTTGCGCGCCAATGCGTCTTCGATAAGCTGCGGCAGATCGTCGGCGATCGTCAGGTCGCTCGTCTTGAACGCCCGCGCCAACGCGCCTTTCAGCTTGCCCTTGGCGAGTGCGGATTCAAGCGCCGGACGGGCGACACCGATCCACGCACCACGCCCCGGGGCCTTTGCGCGTACATCGGGCAGCACCTGTCCATCAGGCGCAAGCGCGAGCCGGATCAGCCCGTCGCGTGACGCACGTTCCCCCGACAGAACGCAGCGGCGTTCCGGGTCATGTGCAGTGTCTGGCGAACCTACTGTGTCATTCTGGGGAGACCGCAAGCGCGTCCTCCTCTTCAAACCAGTGCGCGCGGGCGGCCATGATGATCTCGTTGCCCTGTGCTTCGGTCAGATTATATTCGGCAAGGACACCGCCCTTGGGCTCGGCAGCGGTCGTGACAGCCTTGCGGCGCGGCTCGATACGGCGTTTCTGGATCAGCTCGTCGGTCGCCAGATCGGCGAGATCATCGAGCGTCTTGATCCCGCCCTTGCCAAGCGTGACGAGCATCGCTTCGTTGAGATGCGGCATGGCGGCCAGCGCGTCCTCGACACCCAGCGAACGGCGCAATTCGCGGTTCGCTTCCTCGCGCCGTTCGAGCGCTTCGGTCGCACGGTTCTGGAGTTCTGCACCCAGTTCGTCGTCGAAACCTTCGATTTCGGCGATTTCCGAGACATCGACATAGGCAACTTCTTCGAGACTGGTGAACCCTTCGGCAACAAGCAGCTGTGACAGCGTTTCGTCGACGTCGAGTTCCTTCTGGAACAGGTCCGACCGTTCAACGAATTCGCGCTGGCGCTTTTCGCTGGCGTCGGTTTCGGTCAGAATGTCGATGGCTTTGCCGGTCAATTGCGATGCGAGACGGACATTCTGGCCGCGACGACCGATGGCAAGTGACAGCTGATCGTCGGGCACAACAACTTCGATACGGTCTTCTTCCTCGTCGATGACCACGCGGCTGACGTTGGCGGGCTGGAGCGCATTGACGACGAAAGTTGCCGTGTCTTCGGACCACGGAATGATGTCGATCTTTTCACCCTGCATTTCCTGCACGACGGCCTGAACGCGGCTGCCCTTCATGCCGACGCAGGCGCCGACCGGATCGATGCTGCCATCGCGGCTGATCACGCCGATCTTTGCACGGCTGCCGGGGTCGCGTGCGGCTGCCATGATGGTGATGATGCCGTCGTAAATTTCGGGCACTTCCTGCGCGAACAGCTTTTTCATGAAATCGGGGTGCGCGCGGCTTAGGAAAATCTGGGGCCCGCGCGTTTCGCGGACAACTTTCAGGATCAGCGAACGGACGCGGTCACCGACGCGGACCACTTCGCGCGGGATTTGCGCGTCGCGGCGGATGACGCCTTCGGCGCGGCCAAGGTCAACGACAACATGACCGAATTCGACGCGCTTGACGCTGCCGACAATGATTTCGCCTGCGCGGTCCTTGAATTCCTCATATTGCCGCTCGCGTTCGGCATCGCGGACTTTCTGGAAAATGATCTGTTTCGACGCCTGCGCCTGAATGCGTCCGAACTCGATGGGGGGCAGCGGGTCAACGATGTAATCGCCAATCTTGGCACCCGGCTGAAGCTTTTCCGCCGACGCGACATTGACCTGCTTGTAAAGGTCATCGACCAGCTCGACGACTTCAACGACGCGCCACAACCGGGTTTCGCCCGACGTTGTATCGATCTTCGCGCGGATTTCCATTTCCGACCCATAGCGCATTTTGGCCGAGCGCTGGATCGCATCCTCGAGCGCTTCGATCACGATCTCGCGATCAATCAGTTTTTCTTTTGCAACCGAATCGGCAATTGCCAGCAGTTCGGCCTTATTGGCGGTAATCGCAGTCGCCATTCGTCTATCCTTCTTGCAGAATTTTATCGGCACCGTCGGTTGAAAGCGGTGCGGTTGCGTTGATAAGCTTGTCGGTCAGAACCAGTTTTGCCGAGGCGATGCCGTCATAGGGGATGCGCATCGCGCCGTGCTTGGCGATAACGACAACCGTATCATCGCCTTCGACGCCCTCAAGCCGCGCATCGAACATCTTGCGACCTTCGATAGGCTCGACCAGCTTAATCCGTGCTTCGTGCCCCGACCAGTCGTCATAGTCGGCGATCCGCGTCAACGGACGGTCGATACCCGGCGATGACACTTCAAGGCGATAGGCTTCTTCAATCGGATCAAGCTCGTCGAAAATTTCCGACAAGCGCCGCGAAAGCGTCGCGCAATCGTCCAGCGTCAATTGTCGCGTTTCGGGCCGCTCGGCCATCACCTGCAGCGTCGGGTCGGACGTCCCGCCGAACATCCCGACGCGCACGAGTCGCAGCCCGAGCGCTTCCGCTTCGGGTATGATCAGGGCAGTCAGGGCGGCGATGTCAGCCAAATTCTCTCCAATAAGACTTTGCAATGTCCGGAGCCGGTTGGCTTCGAACCCGAACAAAGTTACCGATGTAAGGAAGCGATTTCCGATATACGCAGTTGTGCATCCATCGGCAAGTCACTTCATGGAGTCCCTAATGATCCGCACGTCTTTCGTCCTCGCAATCGCGCTCACTGCTTGCTCGACCGGGCCTGCGCCCGCGCAATCGACCACGCCGTTCGTTGCAACGCCGGTGGCCACATTCGATGCGCCGTGGGCCATGGCGTTCCTGCCCGGACGCGGCATGCCGATGACGGGCATGGCTTTGGTGACCGAAAAGGCCGGAAAGCTGTGGCTTGTCGCGACGGCGACCGGCAAGCGAACGACCGTCACCGGCCTGCCCAAAGTCGATGCCGGCGGACAGGGCGGCTTTGGCGACGTCATCGTACATCCCGATTTTGCAGGCAATGGCATGATCTATCTGAGCTGGGTCGAAGCAGGCACCAGCGACACCCGCGGTGCCGTGGTCGGTCGCGGCAAGCTGGTGATGGACGGGGCGACTGCGCGCATCGAAGGCTTACAGATCATCTGGCGACAGGAAGCCAAAGTCACGGGGCGCGGCCACTTCGGGCACCGCCTCGCTTTCGGGCCCGACGGCATGCTCTACATCAGCAGCGGCGAGCGCCAGAAGTTCACGCCTGCGCAGGATATGGACAGCAATCTCGGCAAAATCATCCGCCTGACCGACGGCGGCATGGTGCCAAGCGACAATCCCTTTTACGATTCCGGCCGCATCAAATCGCAAATCTGGAGCTTTGGCCACCGCAACCCGCTCGGCATCGCCTTCGATGCGCAGGGGCGATTGTGGGAGCAGGAAATGGGTCCAAAGGGCGGCGACGAACTCAATATCGTCGTGAAGGCCAAAAACTATGGCTATCCCATTGTCTCGGACGGCGATCATTATGACGGTCGCGATATTCCCGATCACAGCACCCGTCCGGAATTCGAAGCGCCAAAGGTCAGCTGGAACCCAGTGATTTCGCCAGCCGGGCTGATCGTCTATTCAGGGATCATGTTTCCCGCTTGGAAAGGCAATATCTTTATCGGCGGCCTGTCATCGCAGGCACTGATCCGCGTTGCCGTTGAAGGTGACAAGGCAGCTGAAGCCGAACGCTACGACATGGGCGCGCGCATCCGCGAAGTCGAACAAGGGCCCGATGGCGCGATCTGGCTGCTCGAGGATGAGGGCCGCTTGCTTAAACTCACGCCAAAGGCATAACCGGCCCCAACGATAGAGGGCCGCGCCGTGACGATGATAGAGACCGATTACCTGATCGTCGGCAGTGGTGCCGTGGGTCTCGCTTTTGCCGATACCCTGATTGAGGAAAGCGACGCCGACATTGTCATCGTTGATCGCCACGGCAAACCCGGCGGGCATTGGAATGACGCCTATTCGTTCGTCGCTCTGCATCAGCCATCGGCGTTCTACGGTGTCAATTCGCTCTCGCTCGGTGCCAATCGCAAAGATGAAATCGGCGTCAACAAGGGGCTGTATGAACTTGCCTCCGGCCCCGAAGTCAGCGGCTATTTCGATGCGGTAATGCGCCAGAAACTATTGCCCAGCGGCCGCGTGCGCTATTTTCCGATGGCCGAATATAAGGGCGATGGCCGGTTCACATCATTGCTCTCGGGCAAGAACACGCAGGTTACGATCCGCAAAAAGACAGTCGACGCCACCTATTATGGCACCACGGTCCCTTCGACGCACACGCCCAAGTTTAGGGTCGGCGAGGGCGTCCACCTGGTCCCGCCCAATGCGCTGCCACATCTGTGGATGGGCAAAGGCACGCCGCCGACCAAGTTTGTCATTGTCGGCGCAGGCAAGACCGCGATGGACGTCGGCGTCTGGCTGCTCGGATCGGGCGCGGACCCCGCCTCGATCAGCTGGATCATGCCGCGCGATTCGTGGCTGCTCAACCGCCTGCGCACCCAACCGGGCCTTGAGTTCTTCAACGAAACCATCGGCGGGCAAGCCGCGCAAATGGAAGCGTTCGCGCAGGCGGGCAGCATCGACGACCTGTTCCTGAAACTTGAAGCCGCCGACATCATGTTGCGTATCTATCCCGATGTCACGCCGACGATGTTTCACTATGCGACGATCTCGACCGGCGAGGTCGCGGAATTGCGCAAAATCACCAATGTCATCCGCAAGGGCCGCGTCCAGAGCATTACCACCGACCTAATCACGCTCGATGGCGGCACCGAGCCTGTCGAACCCGGCACCATCTTTATCGATTGCAGTGCCTCGGCGGTCGAAATTCGCCCCGCGATCCCGGTGTTTCAGGGTAACCTGATCACACCCCAGATGATCCGAATCCCGCAACCAGCGTTCAGCGCGGCGCTGACGGCCTATATCGAGGTACATTATGACGACGACGCGGCAAAAAACGCGCTGAGCCGCACTGTCCCCTTTCCTGAAACGCTCCAGCATTATCCGATGTGCAACATCGCCAACATGATGAACCAGATGGCGTGGATGCAGGATAAATCCTTAAGCAAATGGATCCGCAATTGCCGCCTCGACGGCTTTGGCAAAGTGATTGCGGCGATCAGCCCTGATGATACCGAAAAGCAAGCCGTGATCGCATCATTCCGCGGCAATGCGATGGCAGCAATGGGCAATCTGCAGCGGCTCGCAGCGGCTTAAGGCTGAGGCCTGACCTGCGGTGTGCAGCGGGCTTTGGCATTATAGCCAGTCGGGCACCCGCTCTGCGCCCATGATTGTCGCCGCGCTGATGCGGTCCGCGACAACGGCGTAGCGGTCGCCATCGACCAGGACTTCGGGCACCAGTGGGCGGCTGTTGTAAGTGCTCGCCATGGTCGCACCATAGGCACCCGCTGTGCGGAACACCGCAAGATCGCCCGCGCCGACTTCGCCGCAATGCCGCGCCATCGCGAACGTATCGCCACTTTCGCAAACGGGCCCCACGATGTTCGCCGTCCACGCTTTATGCACTTCGTTGACTGGCGCGAAATGATGATAGGCGTCGTAAAGCGCGGGCCGCGCCAGATCGTTCATCGCCGCATCGACGATCACGAACGGGTGCGTGACGCCCGGCTTCACGCGGATCACGGTGGTCAGCAAAACGCCCGCATTGCCAACGATGACACGGCCGGGTTCGAACATCAGGGTGACGTCCCAGTTCCTGCTCACCCGCGCGACCATCGCGCCATAGTCGTCAGGCGTCGGCATGACGTCGCTGGGCCGATAGGCGACGCCCAGACCGCCGCCAAGATCGACATGGGTTACGGCGTGACCCGCCGCGCGCAGGTCAGCGACCAGAACGCCCATACGCCGGAACGCAATTTCGAGCGGGTCGATGGTCGGCAGCAAGCTCCCGATATGAAGCGCCACGCCGCGCAGGTTCAACCCCGGCAGGGCGCTCAGTCGCGCATAGATGGCGGGCGCATCGCCGATGGCAACGCCAAACTTGTTCTCCGCCTTGCCAGTCGAAATCTTGGCATGCGTCCCCGCGTCGACGTCAGGATTGACGCGCAGCACGCATTCGGCGCGGACCCCGCGGGTGGCGGCGATGGCCGAAAACTCGATGCCCTCTTCTTCGGACTCAAGGTTGAACTGGCCAATCCCGCGGTCCAGCCCCTGCGCCATTTCCGCTTGGGTTTTGCCGACACCCGAAAAGACAATACGATGCGGGGCCATTCCTGCCGCCAGCGCGCGCTCGAGCTCGCCCCCCGAAACCACATCGGCGCCCATTCCTGCATTGGACAGCACGCGCAGAACGGCAAGGTTCGGATTGGCCTTCACCGCAAACGCGACATCGGTGCGCCCCGCCGGTTTCACAGCATCCTGAAACACCCGCGCATGCCGCTCCAGCGTGGCGCGCGAATAGACATAGACCGGCGTGCCGACTTCTTCGGCGATCCGGTTCAACGGTACATCCTCGGCGTGGAGGGTGCCGTTCTTGTAGTTAAAGTGATCCATTCCAACCCCGTTCGCCCTGAGCTTGTCGAAGGGCTGTCCTTGCCTGTCCGTCTGGCGATAAAGAAGGACAGGGCTTCGACAGGCTCAGCCCAAACGGTATTTTCGGAACTACCCTGTTGGGGGCAGGTCGAATTTGTCGTCGCGACGCTTTTCGGATTTGAGCAACAGCTCGTCATTGCGTTGCGGCCGCGCCTGGTCGTCAGCGGTCATCAGCTGCTCGGGGGTCGGCACCGTCGCGGCGAATTCGGGTTTGGGCGGCAAGCTCGCGCCTTGCTGCGGTTTCAAGACCTGACGTCCGCCACAGGCCGACAGGGCAAGGATCAGAGCAAGAGCAACGACGGTCTTCATGGTCAACGTCCCAAAGCGGCGCGCGCGGCGGCGATGGCTTCCTTTACGCGAACCGGCGCGGTTCCGCCATGACTGATGCGGCTGGCGACCGAGGCATCGACAGTGAGGACGTTGTAAACGCCATTGGTAATGCGCGGGTCGATGGCTTGCAGCGCGTCGAGCGGCAGGTCGGCAAGCCCGCACTCGCGTTCCTCCGCTAGCTTCACCACACGACCGGTAATGTGATGCGCCTCGCGAAACGGCACATCGGCCTCGCGCACCAGCCAGTCGGCAAGATCGGTCGCCGTCGCGAAACCCACCTCCGCCAGCGCGCGCATCCGGTCGGTCCGGAAGGTGAGCGTGGCGATCATGCCGGTCATCGCCGACAAGGACAGCCTCATCAGGTCGAACGCTTCGAACACCGGCTCCTTGTCGGCCTGCATATCCTTTGAATAGGCGAGTGGCAGGCCCTTCATCGTGACCATCAAGCTCGTCATGCAGCCCATGATCCGCCCGCTGTGCCCGCGCACCAGCTCGGCGGCATCGGGATTGCGCTTTTGCGGCATGATCGAGCTGCCGGTCGACCAGGCATCGGGCAGGGTGACAAAACCAAAGGGCTGCGACGCCCAGATGATGATTTCCTCGGCAAGTCGCGACAGATGCAACGCGCACTGCACCGCCGTCGTCAGATATTCGATGGCGAAATCGCGGTCGCTGACGCTGTCGAGCGAGTTGGCCGTCGGGCCGTCGAAGCCGAGTGATTGCGCAGTCATATCGCGGTCAATCGGAAAGCCGGTGCCGGCCAGCGCAGCGCTGCCCAGCGGACATTTGTTCAACCGCGCACGCGCATCAGCAAACCGTCCCCGATCACGCGCCAGCATTTCGACATAGGCCATCAAGTGATGTCCCAGCGTTACCGGCTGTGCGCTTTGCAGATGGGTAAAGCCCGGCACTACCGCCTCGGCATGTTCGGCGGCACGGGTCAGCAATGCGTCGATCAGCGCGACCAGCCCCGCATCGGTTGCGTCAATCGCATCACGGACCCACAGGCGAAAGTCGGTCGCAACCTGATCGTTCCGCGACCGCGCCGTGTGGAGCCGCCCCGCGACGGGCCCGATCAGTTCGGCGAGTTTCGCCTCAGTCGCCATGTGGATGTCTTCAAGGGCGGCATCATCGGGCACACCATTCGCCGCATAGTCCGCCGCGACCGCCGTCAGCCCGTCCGCAATCGCCTTAGCATCTGCCGCTGTCAGAATGCCTTGTGCGCCGAGCATCGCCACATGCGCCTGCGATCCGGCAATATCCTGTCGCCACATCCGCTTGTCGAACGGCAGCGAGGCATTTATCGCGCGCATGACGGCGTCTGGCCCTTCGCCGAAGCGCCCGCCCCACATTGGATTGGATATTGTCTTGCGCTCGCTAATCGTTCTGGTTCCCATGTTGATGCTTGCAGGGTGCGATAAGCAGCCAACGCCCGCGCCGCAACCCAAGGCTGTCGAGACACCCAAGGAAGAACCTGGCGCGCTCGACATAACGCAGCGAGGCAAGGCGGCCCCCGCGACTGTTTTTACAACGCCCGACGGCAAGCCGGTGACGCTGGCAGCGTTCAAGGGCAAGCCCGTTCTGGTCAACCTGTGGGCGACATGGTGCGGTCCGTGCGTGAAGGAAATGCCTTCGCTCGACCGGTTGGCGAAGCGTGGCGCGGGCAAGCTCGTGGTGCTGACTGTCAACCAGACCGACGACGCGGCCGCCATCGCCAAATGGTGGGTCCCGCGTCAGTTCACGACGCTGGCGGCGTATCGTGACGAAAAAGGCGCGCTGGGTTTCGACTTCGAAACCGGTGTGTTGCCGACAACGGTGTTGTATGACGCCGAGGGCAAAGAAGTCTGGCGCATCGTCGGCGGCATGGACTGGGACGGTGCGCGGGCGAACACACTGCTGGCCGAGGTTTTGGGGTAGATAAGCGGCCTTCCTACCAGGTCTCGCGCCACGGTCTCAAGTCCACTTCGTGCGTCCATGCCGTGCGATCCTGATTGTGCAGCCAGACATAATTGCGGGCGATGGCATCGGGTGAAAGGATTGCATCGGCGTCGCGCAAGGCATCGACCGTGGGCACATTGTCGCGGATGAAGTTCGAATCGATCGCGCCGTCAATGACAGGGTGGACGACATGGATGTTCTTTGGCCCCAGCTCGCGCGCCATTGATTGCGACAGCGCGCGCAACGCAAATTTCGCCCCGGCAAATGCCGCATAGCCCGGTCCACCGCGCAGGCTGGCGGTGGCGCCGGTGAAGATGATCGTGCCGCGTTCGCGCTTCACCATATGCTTGGCAACTTCGCGGCCCATCAGGACTCCGGAAAAACAGGCCATTTCCCAAACCTTGCGGTAAACACTGGCGGTCGTCTCGGTGATCGGGAAACGGACGTTGGCACCGATGTTGA
>JANLSJ010000034.1:0-171407 GCA_031362355.1 Sphingomonas sp. | reverse complement strand
GGCTCCCCACCCCAACCCCTCCCCTAAAGGAGGAGGGGCCTTCCTGCGCATCCGGCCACCCCAACGTCCCGAACGGCCACAGCGCCGACGAAAACCATGTGTCGAGGACGTCCTGATCGCGCCACAGAGCAATTGAACTGTTGTCATTGTTTGCAGACCCAAGCCAATTCACGGCCTCGTTCAATGTATCGAACAGTCGAATTTTCCTCTGAAAGTCGGCATATTCGACACGAGCGTCGGCGATCACATCGTCATCGCTTGCCGCAACGAAAATCAGGTTGGTTTTTTCACCGCTTGCAAGATCATAGTTGATTTTGCCGTCTTTGATTGACGGCCCATACCAAGCCGGTATCCGGTGCCCCCACCACAATTGCCGCGACACGCACCACGGCTGGATATTCTCGAGCCATTGAAACCACGTCTTTTCCCAACTCTGCGGGACGACCTTGATCGCGCCCGAGCGCACCGCCTCAATCGCCGGACCCGCCAGTGTCTTCGCATCAACATACCATTGGTCAGTCAGCCACGGCTCGATCACGACGCCCGAACGGTCGCCATAGGGCGTCTGGATTGTGCGATCCTCGACGCGTTCGAGCAGGTCTGCCGCCTCAATCATTTCTACGACCCGCTTGCGTGCTTCGAAGCGGTCAAGGCCGATCAGTTCATCGGGGATTAGCTTGTCCGTCGTCTGCACGATGCGAGCCTCGGCATCGAACATGTTGAGCATGTTACTCGGCTCGATTCCGTCACGCTTTCCAACTTCGAAATCGTTCTGATCGTGTCCCGGCGTGATCTTAACGGCACCACTGCCCAACTCTGGATCGGCGTGTTCGTCAGTTATAATCTCGATTAGCCGCCCTGTGATCGGCAGTCTGACAAATTTCCCGACGAGTGCGGTGTATCGTTCGTCGCTGGCATTTACCGCCACTGCCATATCGGCAAGCATCGTTTCAGGCCGCGTCGTCGCAACCGAAATATGCCCGCTGCCATCGGCCAGCGGATATTTGAAATGCCAGAACTTCCCCTGCACCTCGCGCGTTTCGACTTCGAGGTCGGAAATCGCGGTTTTCAGGCCCGGATCCCAGTTGACCAGTCGCTTGTCACGGTAAAGCAGCCCCTCGTTATACAAGTCCACGAACACCTTGATGACGGCCTTCGAAAAGCCCTCATCCATCGTGAAGCGTTCATTCGCCCAGTCGCAGCTTGCGCCAAGGCGACGCAATTGCCGTGTGATCGTCCCGCCGCTTTCGGCTTTCCAGTCCCAGACTTTCTCGACGAACTGTTCACGCGTGAAGTCGCTGCGGCGTTCCTGCCGCTCCGCCATCTGCCGCTCTACGACCATCTGCGTCGCGATGCCGGCATGGTCGGTGCCCGCAACCCACAGCGCGTCCTTGCCCTGCAGACGCGCATGGCGGACGAGAATGTCCTGTAACGTCACATCAAGCGCATGGCCGATGTGCAGCGACCCCGTCACATTCGGCGGCGGCATGACGATCGTGAACGGCGGTGCATCAGGCCTCTGGGGCCGGAACGCACTCGTTTCCTCCCAATACGCATACCAACGCGCTTCGATTTCGGCGGGGTCGAATGTCTTTGGGAGTTCGGTCATATCAGCGCCGCGCTTAACGGCTCGCTGCGGGGGAAACTACCCCCGGTCGGTAATCCGGCGTATTTCCTGTGCAACCATCCGCTCAACGATGTCGGGCAGCCGCGATTCGAGCCATTCGGCCAGCATCGGCTTGAGCATTTCACGAACGAGGCCTTCGAGCGTATCGCCGCCGGTCACTTCAGGTTTCACAATCAGCGCCGACAGAGCGGCCAGTGAAGACCGGCTTGCCTCGGCGGTCTTGTCGGACACGAGCGCAGGTTTTGCTTGAGTTACGGGCATTGGAGCCTCCTCGACAGCCACTTCGGGCGCAATAGTTTCGGTCAACTCCAGCACCTCTTCTTCGTCAGCGGGCTCGTCCGCTTCGGGCAACGGATCCGCAACCGGCTGCACCATAGCTGCTCGACGATTGCGCGGCGGCGACAGCGATGCCTCGCTATCCTCCGCGATGATGCGTTTGATCGAGGAGAGGATTTCTTCCATCGATGGTTCGTTGCTGACGTCGCCCATTATGCCCCCGAAAGCTGCTTTACGGCAGCGTTGAACCCATGATTGCCGGTGTTTGCGCCGGTGTGTCAACTGTTCGCGTTGCCACGGGCGCTGGCTTGGGGTCGTCGTTCCAGTCCCAGATGTTGTTCTTCACCCGATTATAGTTAACGACGGGATCGTAAAGCGCACCGCCGTCAAGACCCAGATCGCGCGCCTCGGCTTGCCCCATCGCCGCGAGCAGCGAGAAGCCCGAAACATAGCTGTTCCGCCGTGCAGACACGAGTTGCACTTGCGAATTCAGCAGTTCCTGTTCGGCATTCAGGATGTCGAGGATCGTCCGGTTGCCGACGCTGTTTTCAGCGCGCACTCCTTCCAGCGAAAGCGTGTTCGCATCGACCGCCGATTGCGACGAAACAATGACCTCATTCGAGGCCTGATAGCTGGCGTAGGCCGCCCGTGTTTGCGCCACAACGCCGCGTTCAACCTCTGTCACGACTTCAATTGACTGCGATTCGCGGGCTTGGGCCTGCCGGATTTGTGCGCTGGGCAGGCCACCCTGAAACAAAGGGATCGATGCCTGAACGCCAGCGGCTGCTGACCGCGATGTCTGCCCGCCGACGCCACCACTCAACGTGCCGAGATAATCCACATAGTTGGCCGATCCGATCGCCGACACCCGGGGCAGCCGACCTGCCCGTGCCACGCCGACGTCAAACCGCGATGCATCACGCTGGCGCGTCGCCGCCAGCAATCCCGGATTATTGTCGAGCGCGGTGGTCACTGCCACTTGTGGATTGGCCGGGAGATTGGGCAGCGGTGGCGGTGGTTCGAGATTGTTCGCCGGTTCACCAACCAATCTAATATATTGCTCGCGGCTGTTGATCAGATTGGATTGCGCCGTTTCATACTGGCTCTTGGCGAGCGCAAGCCGGGCCTGCGATTGCGCCACGTCGGTTCGTGTCAGATCACCAACCTGAAAACGGTCCTTGGTCGCTTCGAGATTGACAGTCAGCACGCCAAGATTTGCGCGCTGCAGCTGCACGATCGCCTGATCGCGGATTACGTCCATGTACGCGCCAACAACCTGCGAAAACAGGCTGGCTTCGGTATCGCGGAGGTTCGCGCGCCCCGCGTCAATCCGCGCATCGGCCCCGCGAATCGAATTTTTGACCGCACCACCCTGATAGATCGGGACGGACAGCGACAATCCCGCAGTCGCCTGTCGCACTGGCGACAAAGCGCTGCTGCGCTCCAGATTATCGGTAAACGATCCGGTTGCACTGAGCCCCGGTAATCCACGCGACCGCTGAATTGGCGCATTTTCGTCATTCGCCCGCTGCTGTGCCCGTGCGCCGGTCAACGTCGGATTGGTTGCATAGGCTTTCTGCAATGCTTCACGCAATGTTCCCGCGTTCGCCGGAATTGTAGCCGACAAAGCGCTGGCGAGAAGGAACGTCCGAACGGCGAATCTCATCGGGAATACTTTCAAAACACAAACGCAGGAGGACGAGCGAATTCGGTCAGAATGACCATTTCGGCATCAAGAAACGGAACAAGGCCAAACCCACTGCCGCCACGCCGACCGATGGCAAGCCGCGTCACGCCCGATTCGACAATGCCCGTGACCAGTCGCCCGCCGGACGCGAGCCGTTCGGCCAGCGAATCGGGGACATGTTCGACGGCACCATCAATGATGATGACGTCATAAGTGCCTTCTACACTCGAACCCACACCGGCAATCGACACCGAATCGGTAAGCATCGCAACCACAGCCGCAGTGTAGCCCGACGCTGCGCCGACAATCAGGACTTGCTCGCCGCTGCGTATTTGCGCTTCGTTGAGCAGTCGCCCCGTCACGACCGGCGGGTTGATCCCGCGCCCGTCACCTAGCGGGATCAGACGATCCGCATATGCCGTTGAACGACGCCCCTCAGGCACATAATCCTCGCGCGGCACGATACCCATCGCCTCGATCACGCGTGGATCAGTCACGCCATCGGGCCGCAACTGGCTGACAACCATTGCATGCCGCATTTCGTGAAACAGATCGGGGGTCATGTTGTTCATTCGCTCCGCTATCGCATAGCTGTATTGTGTATGCAACACAGCAAATCGTCAATTTGTGCTTCTATCGCGGTGCAGCATCATCGCCAAGCGCCATGATTGTTGACTTGGGCAGCGCATCCGCGCAGAGGCGCTCCTCGCTTTCGGCCCGATGGCGGAGTGGTGACGTAGAGGACTGCAAATCCTCGCACCCGGGTTCGATTCCCGGTCGGGCCTCCAACGCTAAGCTGGCTGTTGGCAAGCCAGCTTGCCAACAGACTCAGCGAAGCGCGGCCGGCCTCAATGCAATTGAGGACCGACGACGTGGCTTTGCCACGGCGGACTCTCGCATTAAGGGGCGGCACTATGACCGATACCCCTCTCCGCCTGTTCAACAGCCTGACCCGCAAGCTCGAAGACTTTTCGCCCCTCACCGGCAACGAAGCCCGCGTCTACACCTGCGGCCCGACCGTCTATAACTACCAGCACATCGGTAACATGCGCGCCTATGTCTTTGCCGACACGCTTGGCCGCGCGCTAAGCTTCAAGGGCTACGACCTCAAGCACGTCATCAACATCACCGACGTCGGCCATCTGACCAGCGATGCCGATGCGGGTGACGACAAGATGGAAAAAGCAGCGGCGGCGCAGGGCAAGACGGCGTGGGACATCGCGAAATTCTATCAGGCCGATTTCGAGGCCGATTTGGCGCGGCTCAACATCCGCCCGACCGATCACCCGCGCGCCACCGATTATGTCGAAGCGATGATCGACTGGACAAAGTCGATTGCGGACAAGCATTGCTACGTGCTCGATAGCGGCCTGTATTTCGACACTTCGACCGTTCCCGATTACGGCCGTCTAGCCCGCGCGAACACTGACGAAGGTCAGAGCCGCATCGACCCCGTTCCCGGCAAGCGGCACGCCACTGATTTTGCGATCTGGCGCACGACTCCACCCGGCGAAACGCGGCAAATGGAATGGGAGTCACCCTGGGGCCGCGGCGCGCCGGGCTGGCACCTCGAATGCTCGGTGATGAGCCGCGCGCTGCTCGGGTTCCCGTTCGACATCCACACCGGCGGGATCGACCACCGCGAAATCCACCACCCCTGCGAAATTGCCCAGAATCAGGCGCATGAGGGGTGCGCAGACAGCGGCGCGCGCATCTGGATGCACAATAATTTCCTGATCGACCGCACCAAGAGCAAAGACTCGGGGAAGATGTCCAAATCATCGGGCGAATTCCTGCGCCTGCAAACGCTGGTTGATCGCGGCTTCCACCCCCTCGCCTACCGAATGATGTGCCTGCAAGCCCATTACCGCAGCGAAATGGAGTTCACATGGGAAGGGCTGGCGGCGGCGTTTGTAAGGTTGAAGCGGATGTATAAGGCCGTGGCAGTTCAGAAATGGAAAGAGTCCGAAAAAACAGGTGAGGCGATTGATGACCCGAAATGGTTTCAGCCCATACCAATCGAGAAGCGAAAAGTTGCTGACATCACTGGCGCTCTTGGATTGTTTGAAGGTGCAATTTCGGACGATTTGAACACGTCAAAAGCGCTACCTTACGTCGAAGAGACGCTTGCCGACCCCACTATTGAAAATCGTTTTCGTTGGCACCTTCTGGCGACCATGGATGAGGTGCTAGGTCTGGGGCTGTTATCCAATGATCGGAAAATGCTTCGTATTCCGCCTGCGAGTGCTCGGATCGATGATCTAGCAATCGCAGAACTCCTCGAAGCTCGACAGCTTGCGCGGGAGCAAAAGAACTTTCTTCAAGCTGACGAAGCGCGAGCGATACTGGCGGAGCATTCGGTCGAAGTCATGGACGGCGACCCGCTCGGCTGGGACTGGAAGTTATGACGGCGGCGGCAGCGGGAAAGCACTTGCCGAAGAACGGACCCGCGTAGAAATCAAAATGCGACGGGCGCTGCCTTCTCACTAAAGCGACCCGAAAGAGCAGCGCCCGTCGCGGGCATGCAGATAAGCGCAATGCCCTTAACTCCCTCAGATACGCGAGGGAGAACCTGAAATTTCTTGTGAACCATGTTTCTGGTGTGCGTCCGCCATTAGGGCGATGATTTAACCCTGTCTGTCCCGCACCTTATGGACAAGGGGCGACAGGCCTCGTTCAGACTTCAAGCCTAAAATCGGATCAGACCAAAGCGCACGCCTTTCAGGACCGCGGAAATCCGGTCATTCACGTCAAGCTTGGCATAGAGCCGCCGCACATAGGTATCGACCGTCGCCGGCCCGATATTGAGGATTGTCGCGATATCGCCACTCGATTTTGACCGGCCCATCCAGTTGAGCACCTGTGCCTCGCGTTCGGAAAGATCGATTTGCTTGGCCGCGCTGCTTTCGAGCAGATGGGCGATGCGGCGATTGCTTGCTTCGATGAGGCCAATAACGCGATAGACCAGCAGCTCGTCTTCGGGCGCAAAGGCGCGCCACATCGTGATCGTGGCATAGGTGTCAAAATCAAAGGGGCCATAGACGGGGATCGCCATCGTCTCGAAATGCCCCGAGTGTTTCAGCTGGGAAACAAACGCGTGCTGGTCGGGGCTCGGGCTGATCTGCGTAAGGGCATCGGCATAGGACATGGCATTGCCCGTCCGCATGATAAAATCGGGGAAAGGATCGTGCGCGCGCACTTCGGGGGTGCGGTAGGCGTCAATCCATTCGGGATGATGCCCGAATTCAGCGATGTAAACGCGCGGTCCAACCTGCGACGCATGGGGCGGCGCCACATGAAATGTGCCTGCCTTGACGCCCAATGCGGCGGCTTCGACACCCGTCGCGCTGATGACGCTGCCCACGCTGGTTTGCGCATCAATTCTGGCCAGGGCTTTGTCCATCAAGCCTTTCGATTACCTATTGCACCTTATAATGGTTCAGGCTGCAACATCTGCAACGTCGATGCAAGGCGGCAGCAATCCATTTGCTGATAGTCATCCTTGGTGAAAGGATGTGGCTACCATCTGAAATTGCTGCCATCAAATGCGCCGAGGCGTTCAGGGGGCCGAGCCGCTTAAAGATTCGAAGTTTCAGCCAATTCATTCTCTCCCGGCGGGAGACGGAGGCGTTTATTCATGACCATTGCCACTCTCCCCGCGCTCATGCGCCCGCTCCTCGAAGCGCGCCTGCCCGACTGGCTCGATGTCCGCTGGTTCATGACCAAGGAGGAAGCCTTCACCTACGGCCCCGGCGCGGAAATCGGCTGGTTTGACATGTATGACAAGGCCGACATGGCCGTTGCAATCGCCAACGCTCGCGATCTTAAATGGTTGAACTCGATCTACGCGGGTGTGGACGATATGCCGCTGGCCCAGTTGATTGCGCAGCGCACCGCCTACACCAACGGCGCAGGGATCAACGCCATCACCATCGCCGAATATGTCATCATGGGCATGCTAACCGTCGCGAAGGGCTATGACGATGTCGTCCGCGCCCGCGACCGGCACGAATGGTTGCAGGATTCGCCCGGCAAGATCGAATTGGCCGGATCGAAAGCGCTTTTGATCGGCGCAGGTGCAATCGGTGGGTTGATCGCCACACGCCTCGCCGCTTTCGACGTCACAGTCACGACAGTGCGACGAACCCCAAATGCTGACGATCTCGGCCCTGATCAATGGCGCGCACGTCTGGGCGACTTCGACTGGATCATCCTTGCCGTCCCGGCAACCTCCGAAACCGATGGCATGATCGGCGCGGAGGAAATCACGGCGATGAAACCGACTGCAACGCTCATTAACATCGCGCGGGGATCAGTGATCGATCAGGGCGCGTTGGTTACCGGATTGACTTCGAAGTCAATCGCGCACGCCTTCCTCGACGTGATGACCCCTGAACCGCTTCCGTCAGACCATCCGCTCTGGGCGCTGCCAAACGCGCACATCACCATGCACCTTTCGGGCCGCGCGCAGGATAAAATGTATGGGCGCTCCGCCGGACGCTTCCTCGATAATTTGGATCGTTGGCATCGTGGCCAACCGCTGCTGCATCAGGTTGATCTAGTGCGCGGTTACTAAGCCGCCTTCTTCAGCTTCGCGAGTTTGCGCAAAATCATATCGCGCTTCAGGCGAGATAGATGGTCGATGAAGAGAATCCCCTCGAGATGATCCATTTCATGCTGCAAACAGGTTGCCAGCATCCCCTCGATCCGTTCGTCATGCAGTTTTCCGTCAAGGTCCATCCACCGCGCACGGCATGATTCGGGGCGTTCGACCTCGGCATATTGATCGGGCACCGATAGGCAGCCCTCGTTATACACTGCCCAATCTTCGGCCGGATCGACGATCTCGGGATTGAGGAAAACGCGCGGATCACGGACGGGCTTGCCGTCCTCGCCCTCTTCTTCCTGCAAATCGATGACGAGCACCCGCTTCGGCACACCCACCTGAACCGCTGCCAGCCCGATGCCGGGTGCGGCGTACATCGTCTCAAACATATCAGCGATCAGTGTGCGCAAGTCATCGTCCACGCCGTCAACGGGCGTTGAGATGACACGCAACCGGGGGTCGGGTGCTTCGAGAATTGAAAGAACGGCCATATACTTCTCAGGTAAATCGCCGCGCGCCAGTTTTCAAGCAGGCGCGGCAGGTTCCCACAATTCAACGGGATTGCCTTCAAGATCGTGAATGCGCGCGAACTTACCGACTGAAGGATCGTCCCATTCGGCTTTCGTCTCGACCGCGATGCCCGCCGCGCGTAGCCCGTCGAGAAGGGCATCGAGCCCATCAACCCGAAAATTGAGCATGAACTGGCGATCCGCGTCGAAATAATCTGAGTCCATTTTGAACGGCGAGAAGACTGTCACACCCGCCGCCTGTTCCCACATGCCCCAGTCCCCGCCGCCGACACCCAGATGTTCGGCATACCACGCGCCCAGCGCTTTGGGATCATGCGCGCGCATGAAAATGCCGCCAATGCCTGTCACGCCCATAGTCGCCCTCCCCTAGCTAACCGGCCGCCGCGCTCGAAGCGCCTGCGCCAACGTGCCATCATCAAGATAATCGAGTTCGCCACCGACGGGAAGGCCATGCGCCAACTGCGTCAGCCGCACGGGATATGTCTCGAGCCGGTCAGCGATATAATGCGCCGTCGTCTGCCCTTCCAAAGTGGCATTCATCGCCAGTACCACCTCATCGACGCCACCCGCCGCGACCCTTGCCACGAGTCGATCAATCGTCAAATCCTCGGGCCGCACGCCGTCGAGCGCAGACAGCCGCCCGCCCAACACATGGAACCGTCCAGGAAACAGCCGCGAGCGTTCGAGTGCCCATAAATCTGCCACGTCCTCGACGACGGCAATCGACCGGTCATCACGGCGCGGATCGGCGCAAATGCCGCACGGGTTGGTCGTGTCGATATTTCCGCATACCGAACATTCGGCGAGCCTCTCGTCAACGCGCTCAAGCGCGCGCAGCAGCGGCACCAGCGTGGTTTCGCGTTTCTTGAGCAGATGCAGCACAGCGCGTCGCGCTGATCGTGGACCCAAGCCGGGGAGTCTGGCGAGCGCTTGCGACAAGGCTTCGATTTCGGGGGATGCCATATGTGCTCCCTATACCGTTCAGGTTGAGCTTGTCGAAGCCCTGCCCTTTCTCCTAACGGATGCCATGCGCATCATCTTCATGGGAACCCCCGATTTTGCCGTCCCCAGCCTCGATGCGCTCGTCGCTGCGGGGCATGACGTCGTCGCGACTTACACGCAACCACCGCGCCGTGCAGGACGCGGGAAAGCGTTGACGCCCTCCCCAGTCCAGACCCGCGCCGAAGCCTTGGGCATCGAAGTCCGGCATCCCGTGTCATTGCGCAACGCTGATGAACAAACCGCCTTCGCAGCCGTGAATGCTGACATTGCGGTCGTTGCGGCATACGGACTCATCCTACCCCAACCCATCCTCGACGCACCAAAGCACGGCTGCATCAATGTCCACGCCTCGCTCTTGCCACGCTGGCGGGGCGCTGCGCCGATCCACCGCGCGATCCTTGCGGGGGACAGTGTTACCGGTGTGACAATCATGCAGATGGAAGCAGGCCTCGATACGGGGCCGATGCTGGGAACCGTCGAAACTGAAATCGGTGGCAAGAATATTGGACGATTGACCGAGGAACTCGCCCGGATGGGTGCCGCCCGCCTCATCGATGTTCTCACCGACCTGTCCGCCTTCGCGCCGAACCCGCAACCCGACAATGGCGTTCTTTACGCCCCGAAGATCGACAAGAGCGAAAGCCGTCTCGATTTTCTGACCAGCGCGCCGCAAGTCGTCCGCCAAGTCCGCGCCTTCGCACCAAACGCCTATTTCGAGAAGGCGGGCGAACGTATCCGCATCGTCGACGCCGAGGCGCTGATAACACCCAAGCCATCCCCACCGGGCGCCATTGTCGATGACGCGCTAACCATCGCCTGCAACCCCGGCGCGATCCGCCCGATGCTCGTCCAGCGCGCCGGTCGCAGCGTCATGACACCCGCCGAGCTGTTGCGCGGCTTCCCAATTCCCGTCGGCACCCGGCTTGATTGAGACTTTGGCATGAGGTTCAGGCTCACCGTGGAATATGATGGCCGTCCCTTCATGGGCTGGCAGCGGCAGGCGCATGGCCCGAGCGTTCAGGCCGCCATCGAAGATGCCGCGCAAACCATCTGTCAGGAGAAAATCACAGTCCATGCCGCCGGACGCACCGATGCCGGCGTCCACGGCCTCGGCATGGTCGCCCATCTTGATGCCACCCGCACAATCACTCCGTTCCGCCTGATGGAAGGACTGAACGCCCGTCTCCGCCCTGATCCCATCGCAATCCTGTCATGCGAAGAAGTAACGGACGATTTTCACGCGCGCTTTTCTTGCCTTGCGCGTCACTATGAGTATCGTATCGTTAATCGCCGCGCACCGCTGACGCTCGATGTCGGTAAGGAATGGCGCATCGCCACCGCCCTTGACGCGAAAGCCATGCACGAAGCCGCACAGAGCCTGGTCGGCCTTCACGACTTCACCACGTTTCGCTCGGTTCATTGCCAATCGGCAAGTCCGATCAAAACGCTCGACCGCCTTGACGTGATCCGAACCGACAACCGCATCAGCATATTTGCCAGCGCCCGCTCGTTCCTCCATCATCAGGTGCGTTCAATGGTCGGCTGCCTCGCGATAGTCGGCGAAGGTAAATGGACCGCTGACGACCTGAAAGCAGCTCTCGACGCCAATGACCGCGCCGCCTTGGGCTTCAACGCGCCGCCCGACGGCCTGTATTTTGTGCGGGCGGACTATCCGTAGCCCGTTACCAGTTTCGAAAGGTCAATCTGCGATACCTTGGGTATGTTCAAGCGCGGTTTCACAGGCTGGAATGTTCTGGCGCTCGTCATCGGGCTCGTTGCGGCGGCTTATTTCGCCAATTAGCCGAACAGCCGTGTCATTGATTTTTCGAACATGACGAGCTGCCACAGCAGCCGCCCATGATCGCTTTTCCCCGACTGATGTGTGCTGACAACGCTGTCCAACACGTCCGGCGCGAACCAGCCTGTTTCGTTCAACCGTGCCACGACGCGCAGCGCCTCGCTGAGCAGTGGCCCGCGAAACCATGACCCGATCGGGCTGACAAACCCCATTTTTTTCCGATAAAGAATCTCGTCAGGCAATGTCCCGCGCAGCGCCTTCTTCATGAGCCATTTGCCCGTCCCGCCACGTAGCCGCATCGAGACCGGCAGGCGCGCACCGAATTCGACAAGACGATGGTCAAGCAACGGTTCGCGCGCTTCTAGGCTTACCGCCATGCTCGTGCGATCCACCTTCGTCAGGATGTCGCCCGGCAGCCAGATTTTGAGATCAGCATATTGCGCCCGGTCGAGCGCATCGCGCGCAGGGGCATTTCGCATCGCCGCGATATAACGATCTTCCGCCCGATGCCCCTGCAACTCGCGCTTCAGGGACTCCGAAAATAGCGTCGCGCGCATCGAAGGACCCGTCACGCCAACCGACAGTGCATAAGCCTCGTCCCCATCACGGGCCAGCGCCTCGAACGTCGATTTGGCGCGGAACATCTGCGGTGCCCAATCAGCCTTCGGATAGCCCTTTGCCAAAGCGCCGAAGACCGAACGCCGAAGGTTTATTGGCATCAGCGACCGCACACGTTCTTCCGCCGCCTGAAACTTGTAGCGGCGATACCCGGCAAACACTTCGTCCGCGCCGTCACCCGAAAGCGCGACCGTCACCGTCTCCCGTGCCAGTTGACACACACGCCAAGTCGGCAGGGCGGACGCGTCGGCAAACGGCTCGTCAAAGGCGGTGACCAGCGTATCAATCGCCGCAAAATCACCCGATGCCACTGTCCGCGTCCGGTGATCGGTTCCAAATTTCTCCGCAATCATCGCGGCATAATGGGTTTCGTCATGATCGGCGCGATCAAAGCCGATCGAGCAGGTCTGCACCGGATGCGAACTCGCTTCGGCCATGAACGCAACGACCGCTGACGAATCGACGCCGCCCGACAGGAACGCCCCCAGCGGCACATCAGCCACCATCCGCGACGTCACTGCTGCGCGCAGCCGCTGTTGCATCTCGGCAACCAACGTCATCCGCGAGCCCGAGGCCCGCTGCGAGAAATCGACATCCCACCAAGTGACCGGCTTGGGCACCGCTGCCCCGCGCTTTAACAGCAGATATGAACCGGCAGGCAGCTTCTCGACCCCCGCAACAAGACAGGTATCATCAGGGACATAACCAAAGGCAAAATAGTCCTCGACGGCAGTCGGGTTGACCGCCCGTCGAATCGCCGGATTGGCGAGCAACCCTTTCAATTCCGATGCAAAAGCAATGCTTCCATCGGTCAGCCGCGTATAATGCAACGGCTTCACGCCAAGCCGATCGCGCGCCAGCATCAGTGACTTCTTCGCATCGTCATAGAGCGCAAAGGCGAACATCCCGTTCAGCCGCGTCAGCAATTCCGGCCCCCACGCGCGCCAGCCATGGATGAGGACTTCGGTATCGCTGTTGGTCACGAATACCGCGCCCGTCGCCTCAAGCTCGCGGCGGACATCATGGAAGTTATAAATCTCGCCATTATAGGTAACGACGATTTGTCCATCCGCGCTCGCCATCGGCTGCGCGCCGCCGCCAAGGTCAATGATCGACAATCGCCGATGTCCGAGACCGACGCCTTGCGCTGTCCAGACGCCCGAGCCATCCGGCCCGCGGTGCGCCTGCACATCAGTCATCGCCCGCACGCGCGCCGGATCAACGGGCTTCGCCGTCTCGATATGGAAAATTCCAGCAATCCCGCACATGCGCTATTGTCCCCGCGCGGTAGCGAGCAGGCGTTTGGCACGGTCATCGACAGGTCCGAATGCAGTCAGAAATGCGTCAATCGTCGGGCGGTTGCGCCCCTCAGCTGAGACAATAACGACCGCCGCCGCCTGATTACCGCCCAGCAATCGTGCTTGCAAAGTCCGTAACTTGACCGTCATAGCATTGCCCGTAGCGCCCTTGCCGAGCACATAAAAGGTTAGCGCCTCGCGTTCTATCTTGCCCGGCGCAATCATCCGTTGCGCCTTGCCGCCTTGTGGTGGGGGTCCTTCGGACGACCATGACCATTTGCTCTCGGGATCAATCGCACCTTGGGCAAAGCCGACGATCTTGCGCCCTTCCGCTTGCCAACCATAAAGCGCAATCGCGAGATCGACCGTATTCCCCTGCGCATTGCGATAGCGCCCGATCAGCGTGTGATCCGCCCCGTCAAAGCGCGGCGACCACGGGTACCCATACAACCGTGATACGCGCGTCCAGCCGGGCACATCGGGCATCGCCACGGCGTAAGGCAGTGGATGCCGCCCCGCTGCAATCACGGTCCCGTTCCATAGCAGCGGCAGCAGAACCACGCCGACGGCCGCCAGCGCAACCGCAAAAACCGGACGCGTCCGGCCCGCAGCAACAGGAACAGTGTCAAGCCATTTGTCACCAATCCCCCGATCAAAAAACCGCCAGGCGATACCCATCACGACGAGCATGACGAATGCGAAGAAAAACCAGCCATAGATCAGATGGTCAAACCCCGTCGCCGCCTCGACCGACGTCAGATGCGCCGCATAGATCGTTCCAAATGCGCGGATACCGTTCGCCAGTATCGGTGCGACCACACAGAGCAGCATGAAGGCCGCGCGCCGTCGCCAACTGCGGAAACAGACATTGGCGACAAGCGCACCATAAGCGATCATGGCGACAAGGAACTTTACCCCGGCGCAGGCCTCGGCGACTTCAAACCACCCACTTGGCGTCGTGATAAAGACCCCGTCGAGCTGGGCGGGCAGGCTTGCGAAGTTAAGCAGCGCCATCGTCATTTTCGCGGTCAGGGTCTGCATGGCGGGCACAATCTCGTCACCGACCGGAATCAGGAACACAAGATAGAACACTGGAAACAGCAGCGCGCGCAAGGCGGCAGGACCAAGGATGGTTAGGATCGTTGCCTGAACCATACCGACAAGCGCGGCGTGGCGGATCACCGATACGCCCGCTGCCTCACCGATCAACCAGCCAAAGGCAGCGATACCAAGCACGGCCAGCCCGGGCAGCCAAGCGCGCGGCTCAACCTGCGCAAGCTCATGTCGCCGCTGCCAGACCAGCCACCCGACGAGCGGCAAAATAAACAGGCAGTGGCCATAGGTCGACGAATTCCACCACTGCCAAACCATTGCACCCGCATCGCGGGCAAAGAGACAGAGGATTGCAAATATTGCGATCAAAAGCGTGATGCCATGGACCCGCCATCCGGGCGCGACAGTCACCGCCCGACAAACCCGGCAAGCGGCATCAATTGCGCATCCCAGCTATAGGACGACACCATCCGTTCGCGGGCCGCTGCGCCAATCGCGGCAGCTTGGGCAGGATCGCGCAACAATGCAATTACGGCCTCAGCCGGATCATCCGCGACAATCAAGTCACGTCCGTCAACCGCATCAATCCCCTGCGCTGCGCTTGACGAAACAACGCAGGCTTTTCCCATCGCCATGGCTTCAAGGATTTTGTTCTGAACCCCGCGCGCGATCCTCAACGGGGCAACCACGACATTTGCGCACGCCAGCCAAGGCCGCGTATCAGGTACCTCGCCGGTAACGATCACGGACGGCCGCGCTAATCCCCGGACCGCCGCGGTCGGCGCACGACCAACAATCGCAAACGTCACATCGGGAATGGCATTCTGGATTTTCAGTAAGGTGTCCTGCGCGAAGCCGGTAACGGCTTCGACATTGGGCGCATAGTCCATCTGACCAGTAAAAACGATCAGTGGCCCCGATGCATCGACCGGCTCAACAGCGTCCGGCGCGAAATGGTCAAGTTCAACGCCATTGCCCATAACCTGCGCGGCATGACCGGTTTCGCGCGTGAACAATGCCCCTTCGGCCTCGCTGACAAATAACGACACATCGGCTCGTTTCGCCGTCGCAATTTCCCATGCCAGCAACCGTTTTGCCTCCTGCCGCCCGGCAAATCCCATTGCTGCAAATTTCGCTGAGTCCATATCAACGAAATCCATGACGAAGCGCCCAGCGAAATCGGCGGGGACATATTGCGCCATCTGACTGGAAAAGGCGTAAATCGTGTCAATGTCATGGTCGTTCAGCGCAGCGGCAACGGCCATAGCGATACCTTCCGATGCAAAAGCTTCGACCGATGCTGGTGTTCCTTTCAGCAGGGCTTGAATGACCGCGCCGATTTTTGTCCGTTGCCGTTCCGCGCAGGACGTCGATTCAGCAATAGCCTGAACAGGACCAAGTCCATCCCAAGCGGCAAGGTCGTCCATGAGCGCCACGACATGCACCGGTGCCAACTTTACAAGCGCTTTCAGCACGTTCCAAGACCGGATGCGATCTCCACGATCCGGCGGATAAGGAAAGCGATGTGCGAGGAACAAGATGTCCCCCATCAGCCCAGCCCGCGCGCAATCATAGGCCCCAGTCGATTGGCGATGGAAAGCGGCAGTTTCTGCCACAATTGCACCTTGCGGCTGAATTGCGGGTCAAGCGGGTTGATCTCGCGCGCCTTGCCGATGGAGCGCTTGGCATAAGCCAGCGGCGCGCCTTCGAAGCCCCAATTATGCTTGAACGCGGCAGCCCCCGTCCCGACTTTTGACCGGCCAAAATCAAACCGCATGCATCCTCGTTCACGGGCGTGGCGCATCAGGGCGAAATACATCATATCGTTTGCCCGCGCCGAGCGCGCCGCTGCCGTGCCGCCGCCCCAGTAGGGCATGACGGCCCCGCGATGATAGAGGCTCAGCACGCTTGCCAACGGCAAACCATCGTTGCGCACCGTAAGTATGTCGGCATCATCGCCGAAAGCATCGAGCAAAGCATCAAACAGGCTGCGCGGAAACACCGGCGTCCCGAGATTGCGGACGCTCTCGGCATAGACTGCATAATGTGTCGCGCGGTCTCCCATATCGACGGTCAACTCGTTGCCGAGCGCCTTGCGCACCTCAGCGCGTTGTTTGCGCGGAATGTTCAGCAGTTCGGCTTCGTCATCTGTTGCCAAATCGCGTGCAAAGTTGAGGTAAGTTGTGGTGTCGTGCACCATATCGACTGGCAACGCCCCGCCGCGCAGTTCGAGTGTCGGGCAGGACGTTGCCTGGGCAAGTCGCCAAGCGGCATCTGACAATGCTGTCACACTTGCGGTGTCAGTCGCGAGTATGCCGCCACCGACCGCAAATCCGCTCGACACCAGCGCCCGTCCAAAGATCGGCGAATGGATTTCGTGCAACGGCAAAACGCCCGTGACCGCCTCATTACCCGCAATCAGATAATGCCCCTGATGCCCGCAGCCCCGCGTAATGGCCTCGACCCAAGCCCGCCGGTGAAACGGCGTCGCATCTGCATGCAAGTCCAGAAAAGCATCAATCGCGGCGCAGTCGGCAGGCGATGACAGATCGGCATGACGGATCATCGCAGTTGCGCCGCAGCATGCGCCGCGACGACATCCACCCGCCCCCATTCAAATGCCGCCATAATCCGCTTGAGCTTCGGCGCCATCACGTCGAGGTTCGTATAATGGCGGATTCTCGAGCGCATCGGCGCATCCGGCACGCGCGGCTGATCGATGTCGATTTCCCACGGGTGGAAATAGAAAATCCCCGGCTCACCCGCCGCATTGACCTGCTTGAACGCCCATTTTGAAAACCCATAAGGCAACAAGCGGAAGAAACCCCCACCGCCCGCCGCCAATGTCCGGCCCGCAAACTTCGCCGTGGTCACCGGCAGCTCGACCAAATCCGATCCCGCCACGGGCCGGAACGCAAAGCGCGGCGCTTCGGGCCAGCCATAATGATCATGCACCACCGGTGCGACGCTCGATGAATAGGTGTAACCCGCATCAGCCAGCACTTGGTGTGCCCATGGCGTGCGTTTATCGATCGAAAAACTCGGCGCACGATAGCCGCTGATCGTCACGCCTGTCGCATCTTCGAGCGTCTTACGTGTCCGTGTCAAATCGTCGGCAAACGCGTCCGGAGTCATTGTAAAAACACGGATATGATCCCAACCATGACTGGCCACTTCATGCCCCGCGTCGACAATTCGCCGCATCAACGCCGGATAGCGCGAAGCAACCCATCCAAGCGTGAAGAACGTCGCTTTGACTTCGGCCGCGGCAAACAGCGCCAGCACCGCATCGGTGTTCGCCTCGACGCGACATTCAAGTCCGTCCCAATCCTCACGCCGGATCGTCTTTTCAAACGCGCCGACGTGGAACCAGTCCTCAATATCGACCGACAGCGCGTTGAGCATTTCCACCCTCTATCCGTTCACCCTGGACTTGTCGAAGGATCAAGCAGCGGATGCGCGCGCCATGGGTTCGTCGCGTTCGACCCAATCGACGAGCAGCGTCAACACGCGGCGCAACGCAGCTTCTTGCTCCTGAATCTGCGCCTCAAGCATCGCAATCCGCGCTTCATGGTCGAGCAAGCGGCTATCATCAAGAACGGTCGCCACAGCGCCCGGTGTGGTATCACCATCGCTCGCTGCGACAGCCGCTATCGAGGCCCTAGGCGTTTCGTTGCCGAGATCTTTCAGGACACGGCCAACGAGCGCGCCGTCAATGACTGTGGCAGTCTCAATCGAGCCCATGAGCAACGTCCGCGTCGCAAGCGTGTTGAGCTTGCGCGGGAGGCCGCCGCTTGCAGTATGCAACGCCGCGGCCGCATCCGCCGTAAACTGAGGATTGCCGGTCCATCCGGCGAGCTTCAGGCGGTGTTCGAGATAGGGAAGCGTCTCATCTGCGACCATCGGATCAAGGTGATGCGTTGCGATCACCCGCTGGCGCATTTGTTCAAGCGAAGGCGATGCATTTAGTCGGTCGCGGAACTCGGGCTGACCAAGCAAGAATATCTGCAAAAGCGCCTGACCATCGGCTTGGAAATTCGACAGCATGCGGAGCTCTTCGAGACTTTCGACCGGCAAATTCTGTGCTTCATCAACGATGAGCAGTGTCCGCCGTCCGCCACGACCTGTATCGAGCAAATAGCGCTCGATCCGCCCCAGCAATTGCGCCTTTTCAACGCCCTCGGTTGGCAGTCCGAACGACTGCGCGGCAAGCCGAAGCATGTCATCGCCTGCAACCTGCGTCGAAACAATCTTGAACGCCTGCAGCCGCGCCGGATCAATCGATGCCATCAAATGCCCGACCAGCGTCGTCTTGCCCGCGCCAATGTCGCCGGTGACAACAATGAAACCTTCATTCTGCGCAAGGCCATAACCCAGGTAGGCCATCGCTTTTTTATGCGTGCCGCTTTCGAACCAGAAACGCGCATCGGGCGTCAGCTGGAACGGGGCGGTGGTCAGGCCATAATGGTCGGTATACATTCGTCTTGCCCCTAGAACTCGTATTTCGCGCCTAGCAGCGCCGACCCCGTCAAGCTCGACGAAACATCTTCGACGCGTGACGAATACAACCCCAATGCCGCTGTCCCCGTAAAGCGGTTGCCGAAGCGGCGATAATAGGCCGCCGTTGCACCCGTCCCGATGACATTCGGTGCGCCAAGAATGCCACTGTCAAAGAGGTTCGCATAGACGCTGGCATCAACGCTCGATGCTTCGTCCAACTGGCGCGCAACGAAGGCTTGCAGATAATAGCTTTCGTCCTTCACGCCATTGGCCGAGAAGAACGCGCCTGTCGGTGCGAAGAACTTGCGCTGCGCATAGCCACCGCCAATGCCGGCACGCATTGGTCCACGCTGATAGCCGAGGACCGCATTCAGCCCGCGCGAACGGTAAGTGCCCGTCGCGACCGACTGAAGCGCTGAATCGAGGCATCCACCGCCATTCGTCGCCGAATAGACGCAGCCGCCGACCTGATTGCCGAACGGATTGCGCGCCACAGTGAACTGCGTTGGTAGTGCCGCAAGGCTCTGGTTCAACTGACGCCCAAATGTCTGGATGCCGTCATAGAGACCAGCCTGAAACCCCAGCGATTCACTCATCTGATACGAAACGCTGCCGGTGTAAGTCATGCTGCCATAGCGCCGACCCACGCGGAATTCGGCCGAAGTGCGACGGCTTGGCCGCCAGACGACGCCGGTATCCCAAATGAACCCGCTCTGGTCAAACGCGAGGAGGCGTGGCGAAGCGGGATCAGTCTGGAAACGGCCATTGGCGTCAAGCAGCGGATCCCCCGCGACGTCGCGTAAAACGTCGCGCTGGCTGGCTTCGATATCTTCATAACCGACGCCGCCGACCAGCGCGATGCTCTCGGTGACCGGCAAGGTCACGTCACCACGAACGAATTTACTTTCGAAACGCTGATCAAGCTGGCGCGCGTCTTCGCGTTCGTATCCGCCCGAAACCGTCCACGCGAACGGCAGCGTCCCCGTTCCCATCCCGATTGTCCCGGTTGCGACATGGCTGGTCGATGAATCAAATATGTCGAGCAAGGGCTGTCCGCTGAGCAGCGCATTGCGCGTGCGGCTCTCGACCTTGGTGTAGCCAAAACGATAGTTTGCCCCGACCTGAAGCTCGCCAAAATTCGTTGCGAGCGACGGGCCCGCATACACCGAGTAAAGCTGTGTCGTATTGTTCGGATTGCCAACCAGTGCGTTCGGCGCATCGCCGCGAATGTCGAGACGCGTGCGTGTTGCCAGAGCACCAGCTTCGAGGCTTAACAGGTTCGGCACAACAATTTGACGCGCGCGGGCAATACCGCTGTGGACCTGCGCATCTCCTTGGTTACGGTTCCAGCTGAACCGGTAATCATAGCGATAATTGACCTGAACCTCGGTCCGCTGCGTCCGCACTGATGCATCAACGCCGCTCGTGAGCGTCGTGTATGTCAGAACATCGCCACCGTTTTTCAAATCGGCAAAAAACGCCTGACTGACTTCCAAATAGGGCGTGACAGTCACCTGCCTCTCTTTGGCATGGGCCTGTTGCGCAAAAATCAGCGCACTCGCACTGGCAAGAATAAGGGCTTTACGCATGGTCATTCTCCCTGACCGTAATAGGAACCAAAACTGTGGTTTCCGCCGAAATAGCTCGAACCATTGAGCAAAAGACTAATATTGGGGCAGCCATCAACAAGCGCGAGCGCATCGCGTAGCTCTGACTCTGTTGTCCGATCAGCACGAACGACCATCATCACCTGCCCGACATTGAGTGCGAGCACGGATGCCGGTGACGCGGCGAGTGCTGGGGCGGAATCGAAAATTATGATCCGGCTGGGGTGGTTATCCGCAAGGCCATCGAGCACCGCCTTTGTGCGCGCCGAAGCCAGCATTTCGGTATCGTTGTTCGCCTGACGTCCCGCTGCCAGCACGGACAGCTTGGGAATATCGGTGCGGATAATCAGGCTCTCGACATCGATTGAAGGATCTTCGAGCGCATCCATCAAGCCCGGACCGCCCTCAATTCCCAATGTCGAAAGAATTTCGGGCTTGGCGACATCAGCATCGACGAGCAACACATCGGTATCGCGTTCAGAGGCGAGGCTCAGCGCCAGATTGACGGCACAGAAAGTCTTTCCGTCATTGGGCTGTGCCGAGCAGACGAGTATCATTCGCCCCCGCTCAAGCGGTTTGCCCGAAGCAGCGCCGCTGGCATTGAGCAGCAACTGCCGCTTCACGATGCGGAATTCCTCGGCCAGCGATCCTGGAGCGGAGTCGGGGACGATGAAGCCGTTTTCGCGAAGACGTTTACGATCAACGGCGACTGTCGGCCCTACGAACTTCGTTCGTGTCGAGCGTAGCCGAGACACCTCGACAGGCACAGGCGATCCCTGGACTTCGATCGGGACGAACGGCATTGGCACCACCGGCGCAACCACCGGCCCGCGAATCGCCGCCTTGAAATCATAAATCTCAGCAGCGCGCTCTATAAGTGAACCCGTTGGCGGGGTGACTTTCTGGTTCATGCCCATATCCTCACGCCACCATGCTACGCTGGACGAATTCGACGACCATCAGCAGCGCGTAAATGCCCACCAATGCCGCGGTCCCACCCGCAAAGAGTTTCATTCTTTTCTGCCGGTCGGTGCGCTGATCGCGCGTCAGCACTTCGTGGATCGAACCCAGCACCGGCAGGCCCGACGCCTTCGCAAGCGCCGATGGCGTGGCATAGCTGCCCTGAAGTTGCCCCATCGCGAATGCTGCGCCCGTGCCACCACCCAACGCCGCGAGCAGGACAATTGTCAGCAACAGCGGACGGTTGGGCGTCGCCGGCGACTTTGGCGACGACGGCGGGTCGATGACACTGAACTTTGCCGATGCTGTCTGCGACTGGACATCGCCGCGCAAGCGGACATCGTCGCGGTCGGCAAGCAACTTGTCATACTGTGTTTTCAGCACCTGATAGTTGCGCTCGAGCCGTGTCTGCTCCGCCGACACTTCGGGGTTCGACGCCTGCTGAGCGAGCACGGCATTGATCTGCCCCTGAATCTGCGCCTTGCGCGCCGACAGTGAGCTTGCGACGGCCTGCTTTTCGGCAAGCATTGATCGCAAGGATACATACATTGGATTTGCGGTCACAATAGCGGGCCCCTGTCGTGCGGTGCTGCCACCACCACCACCCGACGGTGTGCGGCTCAATTCGTCACGCAGCGATACCATATCGGGATGTTGATCGGTCCATCCGCGCGAGCGACCCTGCGCAATCTGTGCCCGGATGCCGGCGGACGGATCGGGGCCACCGGCTGTGCCGCCGATCATGGCACCCGCAGTGCGTGTGCTCGCCGGCGTTGACGCCATCTGACCGCGCACGGCGGACAAACTCGCCTGAGCCGCGCCGAGTTCTCCGTCAATCCGCGACATTTCACTACGCGCCGCCGAGACGCGGTCCGCAATCGTCCCCGCCCCTGGCAACAAAGCGAGATATTTCTGCTCGAACGCGCTGCGTTGGGCCTCGGCCGTCGTCAATTGCTTGGCGCGCGCGTCGAGCTGCGCATCGAGGAACTTGATGGTTTGGCCCGTTTCAAGACGACTGCCCGAAAGGCTGCCATCAACGAACAGGTCGATTATTTTCTGAACAATCTGTCGCGAAAGCTTGGCGTTTTCCGCATCGGAAAGGCTGGAATCGCCTGATTCAGCCGAGATTTTGAACAGGTTATCCTGCTCGGCCACGACCTTCACACTTTTTGACAAGGCTACAGCGCGTTCGCTCACCTCGCGGTCATTGGCGACCTGTTTCGCCAAATCAGTCCCGCGAACAACCTTTTCAAGATTGACGGCGGACGTGAGCGTCTGGCGCACTGCATCAACGCCTTGCTGGCGATCCGACGCCGTGATCCCGACCTTTTCAGGCAGCAATGTCGATGCCTGGACCAGTAGCTTGGCGGTCGATTCATATTTGTTCGGGATCAAACTGATCACCAGCCAACCGAGCAGGGCAATGCCCCACCCGACCGCAAGCGCCAGCCAGCGCCGTTTCCAGACACCGTGTAGTGCAACCATAAATTCGTCGTAGAGTCCGTTCATCAGAACATGCTCGACGGGATAATAATGACGTCGCCAGGTTCAAGACGAACATTCGCGCTCGAATCGCCGCGCTTGAGGAGTTTGTTGAGGCGAAGCGCATATTCCTTCTGCTTGCCGGTTGCCTTGTCGGCACGGATCAAACGTGCTCGATCACCCGCCGCAAACTCAGACAGGCCACCAACTGCGATCATCGCGTCGAGCAGCGTCATGTTCGCGCGATAAGGGATCGACGCGGGCTTTTCGGTCGCGCCGACGACGCGAACCTGTTGCGAGAAGGTGCCCGAAAAGTTGTCCACAATAACCGAAACACGCGGCGCGTTGATATATTGCTTGAGCTCGACCGTAATGTCGGCGGCGAGCTGCGCAGGCGTTTTGCCCACGGCGGGCAAATCAGCAATCAAGGGCGTCGTAATACGGCCATCGGGGCGCACTTGCACTTTTGCACCGAGTTCAGGATTGCGCCAGACAAAGATCGTGAGCTGGTCAAGCGGACCGATGATATATTCCTCGCTCGGAATATCCGTTGACGCGACGAATGCGGCTGGCGGTAGTTCTGTTCCTCCCCGCGAGCCTCCGGCACACCCGGAAACGGCAACGGCAACGCAGCTGACTCCCAGCACAAGTGACGATTTACGCATCTTAAAAACCCTCATTTTGTCCGAAATGACGTCATGGTAGATCAGCCATAACGTCCGGATTTTGCAGCTTTAGATGACAATAGGTGAATATAGCGTTTAGCTATTTCCCGATGATAACTTCCTGCGCCGGACCGTGGCCAAGGAAGGACGCAGGGCTTGCCGTGGCCCCGTAGGCACCCGCCATGAAGACAGCAATGACGTCACCAACGTCCGCCTTTGGCAGTTGAACTTGGTCGCCGAGCTTGTCGAGCGGAGTGCAAAGGCAGCCGACGACGTTTACGACTTCCGAGGCGGGTGCATCAATCATGTCAGCGACAGCAATCGGATAATTTCGCCGCACCACCGTTCCAAAATTCCCGCTGGCTGCCAATTGATGATGCAAACCACCGTCGGTCACGAGAAACACTTCGCCTCTGCTTTCTTTCCGGTCGAGGATCCGGGTCAAGTAAACGCCACATTCACCGACGAGCCAACGACCCAGTTCAATCGCAAACCGGCTTCCCGCCAAGCTATCAGTCCGGCTGTCCACCACATCGCCAAGGCGCCCACCGATCAAGGTCAGATCGACGGGAACCTCGTTCGCGAAATAGGGAATGCCGAAGCCGCCCCCAATATTGACCAATGGCGGCTCGGCGCCAACCTCGTCGGCGAGCCGTCCGGCCAGCGCCACCGTCGCTGCCTGTGTCTCGGCAATTGCCTCGCTGTCGAGCGCCTGACTTCCGGCAAAGATATGAAAGCCGCGCCAATCCGCGCCCGCTGCAACCAGCCGACGGACCAATGGTGCGACATGCTCGGCGTCGACGCCGAATGCGGCCGCACCACCGCCCATTTTCATACCCGATCCTTTGAGCGAAAAATCAGGGTTCACGCGCACCGCGAGCTTTGGTGTCAAACCCAAGCGGTCAGCAATTGCCAACGCCCGCGTTGCTTCTCCATCCGACTCGAGATTGATCGTGATCTGTGCAGCGATCCCAGCTTCTAGCTCTGCATCGCGCTTTCCCGGTCCCGCAAACGAGATGTGCTTTGCGCCCGCCGCGGCCGCGACCCGGAGTTCGCCGCCCGACGCAATGTCGATCCCATCAACCAACGGCACCATCGCCGCGACCATCGCGGGCAACGGATTGGCTTTCATCGCATAATGAACACCAACGCCTTCAGGCAAAGCCACCCGCAGCGCCGCCACCTTGTCTCGTACAACACCAAAATCATAAACAAATGCGGGTGTTACATCCGTTGTTGCTCGAATAACCGCCATCCGTTCGCGATCAAACCAGCGGGGAACGGCGCCGTGCGGTTTCATGACGCCATTTCGGCTTTTAATGCGCTGCGGTCGATCTTGCCATTGGCGTTCGTTGGCATCGTTTCACGCCAGTCGATAATTCGTGGCTGCATATGGCTCGGCAGTTCAGTTTTCAGAAAGGCCCTTAATGCGGCATCGTCCTCGAAACCGCGAACGACAAGCCGGATCGCGTGCCCCAGTCGATCATCGGGAATGCCATGGGCTACGGCTTCGGCGACAATTCCACTTGCCAATGCGGCTTCTTCAATCTCGAGCGGGCTGATCCGGTGCCCCGAAGACTTGATCATCTCATCCTCGCGACCCACGAAATAGAGGAGGCCATCGGGATCGCGCCGAACGGTATCTCCAGACCAAACCGCGATTCCGCCGTAGCTCGAACTCGGTGGCGCAGGCTTGAACCGCGCTGCCGTCCGCTCAGCATCCTGCCAATACCCTTGGGCCACGAGCGGCCCGGCATGAACAAGTTCGCCTAAATCAGCGTCATGACTTTCAGTATTAATCACCATGATCTCGGCGAAAGGAATGGCTTTGCCCATCGACGTCGGGTGCTCAGCGACCAGCTCGGGCGGCAGATAGGTTGACCGAAACGCTTCTGTGAGGCCGTACATCGGATAAATATCGGCATTGGGAAACGTCGCGCGCATCCGGTCGATCAGCGCGGGCGTCAACGCGCCGCCCGAATTCGTAATGCGGCGGATGCTCGCGCTACTATCGCCCCAATCATTCTCGACGAGTTGCAGCCAGAGTGGTGGCACCGCAGCAAGTGTCGTAATTTTGTGTAACGCCACGGCCTTTACGACATCGCGGGGAACGAGGTAGTCGAACGGCATCACGCAGCCGCCCGTTTTCCACGTCGAAAACAGCTGATTTTGGCCATAATCGAAACCAAGTGGCAGCACTGCCAACGTGCGATCATCGCCGCCCATTCCCAAGTAATGGGCAACACTAACCGCGCCAAGCCACAGATTGGCATGGCTGAGCATCACGCCTTTGGGCCGACCAGTCGATCCTGATGTGTAAAGAATAGCGACGAGCGAATCGGGATCCGCAGCTGACGGCGGCAAACAATCGTTTGAATCTCGCGCCGCAACGGCATCATGTTCGAGCCAAATCGCGCAGTCGGTAGGGACATCGTCAGACGTCAGGCTACGCATGCGCTCGGGACTGGTCAGTAAAAGTGATGCCCCGCTGTCGCTCAAAATATGCGCGATCTGCGCTCGACGCAGCACCGGGTTCACGGGAATGTGGACCAGTCCCGCCCGCGCTGCCGCCAACGGCATCAAGCAGGCCTCTATCGTTTTCGGCAACCATGTCGCGACCCGCGCACCCGGCGCAAAACCCCGCGCGGCCAATGCGTTCGCCAAGGCACCAACCGACTTTTCGGCAGCGCTAAACGTCATCGTTACCGACTTGGTAACCAAAGCTGGTGCATGAGCCTTCCCGTCGAGCAGCACGTGGTCGATGGGGCGAGGTGTCGGGTCTAGTAGGCTCACCATCGCTCCTATAGGTTCACCGCAGGTTCGCGGCCGGTCAGGGACTTAACGCTTTGTGGGTAAAGGGTGAAATATTTCGTAACCTCGATGAGGTGACGGCAAGCGCCCGCGGCGAACTGGATCGCGCGGGGCAGCGTTCGCTGTTTAACCGGATCGAATGGTTTCGTCGCACTTATGAACATGCCGGACCATCCGGCCAGCCGTTTATCGTTCGAGCACGAGCCGAAGGATCGGACTGCTGGCTTTTCCTGATGCAGCGTGGTGGCCACGCCAAAGCTTTGGCAAGCTGGTATACACTTGCCTTCCAACCGGTCTTCACTGGTGATCCGAGCGAATCGACAAAATTTGCCCTACTCCTTGCGAGCGCCCGCCGCCTGAGCAAACGGATGTCCAGCATAGAGCTCGCACCGATGCCAGAGGCAGATGCGACCCTCGTCTGCCGGGCATTTGACCGCGCCCGCTGGGTCGCAAGTTCGCGCCAAACGACCGTCAATTGGACGGTTGCAACTGGGGGCTTAAGTTTCGAAGATTATTGGGCACAGCGCCCGGGAGAACTGCGATCAACAGTAAAGCGTAAAGCAGCGAAGCACGGAGTCGACACCAAGATATTCAATAGCTTCGACGGGAATGCTTGGGCTTCATATGAATTGATCTATGCAGCCAGCTGGAAACCCGCGGAGGGATCGAACGAATTCCTGCGTGATATGGCACTGACCGAAAGCGCAGCGGGCACACTTCGGATGGGATTGGCAACGATTGAAGGCGAAGCGGTTGCTGCCCAGCTATGGACGGTCGAAAACGGCCATGCGATCATCCACAAGCTTGCCCATCTTGAAAGTGCAAAGGAACAATCCCCCGGGTCGATCCTGACGGCAGCGCTTTTCGATCATGTTATAACGCACGATCGCGTGTCACTTGTTGATTTCGGCACGGGCGATGATCGCTACAAAAGCGACTGGATGGATACTCGAACACCGCTCTACGCTGTCAGCCTGTTCAATCCGCGGCGTCCGTCGGGACTGTGGCGAGCCGCCAAGGCCGGGCTTTCGGCGCTTGTCGGGCGCAACGGCAATCGCTAATCGCGCCTCGATGATCCACGCCGAAGCCGTTTCCGATGTCGTCCGCGCTGTTTTGCGCGATGTGTTGGCTATCGATGCTGCGCGCGCAGATGCTTTTCGCATCGATACCCCCCTGTTCGGGGCGCTCCCGGAATTGGACTCGATGGCGGTCGCGGGGCTGCTGACCGAAATGGAAGATCGTCTCGGTATTATCATCGACGATGACGATGTGGATGGTGACCTCCTCGCAACATTCGGTAGCTTGACTGACTATGCCATTCGCAAAGTGCAAAAATGACTGAAACCTACCGCTGGCGCGGCGGCACCGAAATGCTGCTCCGCCACGGTGCTGGATCGCCAATCACGCTATTAATTCTGCCAGCACTATTCGAAGAAGCCAATAGAATGCGCCGGTTCACGGTTTCGGTAATGCGCAATCTAGCCGAGTTCGGAATCGGGACCGTCCTGGCTGATCTGCCTGGGACAAACGAAAGCATGACCGATTTGGCCAATGTCACGATGCAGGATTGGCACGATGCCGTTTCTGACGTGACCGACGCCATATTTGGTTCGGTGGCGGTCCGTGGTGGTGCGCTGCTCGACGGGACCTTTGAGAACCGTTGGCGACTGGCTCCTGAAAGTGGCGAACGGCTCTTACGGGACATAGTACGTGCGACGGCGTTTTCCGACGGAGTGTCCGCAACCGAGCTTGATCAGCAGGTTCGCACCACCCAGAAGCGATTGGCAGGGAATATGTTCAGCCCGTCGCTTTACAATGCTTTGCGAACCGCCGTGCCGGTTGAAGGAGCCCATATATCTGCGGTCGACGGCCCGAAACTTTGGCGTGCTGCCGAGCCCGGTGATGCGCCCGATTTTGCGCATCTGGTTGCCATTGATATTGCGGCATGGACAAAGACATGCGGCGCATAATCGAATTTTCATGTGAAGACTCAGTGCTTGCGGGCACCTTGGACGAGGGTCAGGCAACGACGGGTCTATTGATCGTCTCGGGCGGCAATGAAATCCGTATCGGTGCGCATCGCGGGATGTCGCAACTTGCCCGCGATATTGCTGGCAAGGGGGTCCCAGTACTTCGCTTTGACCGACGTGGAATCGGCGACAGCGAGGGAGAGAATGGAGGGTTTGAAACTAGCAAAGCGGACCTTGAAGCTGCGGTGTTGGCGTTTCAAACAACCTGCCCCAACGTCAGAAAAATCGTTGCATTCGGAAACTGTGACGCGGCAACCGCACTGATCCTTCACGATGCTCGCGTCGACAAATTCGTCCTGGCCAATCCTTGGGTTATCGAAGCCACCGATAACTTGCCGCCCCCCGCTGCGATCAAAGACCGTTATCGCCGCCGGTTGCGTGATCCAAAGGCTTGGCTGTTGCTGTTAACCGGCAAGATCAACCTTCGCGCCGCCGCCAAGGGGCTTTCGCGCATTGCGGCACCCCAATCCTATGCCGGATTATCAGCCTCGGTGGCAATCGCGCTTGCCACTGATGACCGCCCAACGTGGATGTTGCTGGCCAAAGGAGACAATACGGCCATTGCTTTTCTCGAAGCTTGGAACGGCGCTGCATTCGCGAAAGCCCGGGCCCGCGACAATATCCAAACTGTTATGTTCGATTCGTCGTCCCATAGTTTTGCCAACGATTCGGATTATGAAACCCTGAAAGCGACACTTTTGGCAGTATTATCCGCCTAGCTGGCGCCAAATTCAGCAACGCCAAGGAACTTCTCGGCATCCAGCGCAGCCATGCAGCCCATTCCTGCTGCTGTCACGGCTTGCCGATAAATCTTGTCGGTAACATCGCCCGCCGCAAAAACGCCGGGAATTGACGTGCGCGAAGATCCGGTTTCAACCAGCAAATAGCCGCCATCGTCCATGGGGAGATGGTTCTTAAAAATTTCCGTCGCTGGCGAGTGACCAATTGCCACGAATCCGCCGTCCGCTGCGAAATGCGATTTTTCACCAGTTACCGTGTCGATCAGGTCAACGCCGACCATACCCTCGGGATCGCCCTCCCCAACGAAATTTTCAACACGTTTGTTGAACAGAACCGAAATTTTCGGATTGGCAAACAGCCGGTCTTGCAAAATTTTCTCGGCGCGCAAATGATCGCGGCGGTGAATCAGAGTCACGTCAGGACTGTGATTGGTCATATACAGCGCTTCCTCGACCGCCGTATTCCCGCCGCCGATCACGACAACCTTCTTGCCGCGATAGAAAAATCCGTCGCAGGTCGCGCAGGCGCTAACGCCCTTGCCCTGCAACCGCGTTTCGCTCTCCAGCCCGAGCCAGCGCGCCTGCGCCCCGGTCGCGATCACCAAAGTTTCGCACTTGTAGATTGTGCCGCCGTCGCCCGTCAGCGTGAATGGGCGCGCGGACAGATCGACGCTGACAACCGTGTCCCACATCATGGTTGTGCCGACATGCTCGGCCTGCTTGGTCATCTGCTCCATGAGCCACGGCCCCTGGATGACATCGGCAAAGCCAGGATAATTTTCGACATCAGTTGTGATGGTCAGCTGCCCGCCGGGCTGAATGCCCTGCACGACAATCGGGCTCAGGCCGGCGCGCGCTGCATAAATCGCCGCAGAAAGCCCCGCCGGGCCCGAGCCAAGGATCAACATTTTTGTCGTGACTGTTTCAGGCATGCCCATCTTTCGGTGAAGGCGCGACAGTCGTTACCGATGGCGCGAATACTTATCGCGCCGTGGTAGCGGAGGAGGGACTCGAACCCCCGACCCCAGGATTATGATTCCCGTGCTCTAACCAGCTGAGCTACTCCGCCTCAACGGCGAAGCGCGCCTATAGGTGCGGGGGTTGCGGGGGTCAACGCCTCTCGGCATAGGCTCATCGCATGCACGACATCAAAGCCATCCGCGAGAACCCGCAAGCCTTTGACGCGGGACTGGCTCGGCGCGGTTTGGCCCCGGTCGCGGGCAACCTCTTGACCATTGACGCGCAAAAGCGCCTGTCGATCCAGCAGACCGAAGTCGGGCAAGCGCGGCGCAAGGCGCTGTCGCAGGAATTCGGGACGCTGAAGGCCAAAGGGCTGGCTATCCCGCCCGAGCTGATCGCCGAACTTGAAACGCTGAAAGGCGACATTCCACTTGGCGAAGAAGCGGTCGCGCGGATGGACGCCGACCTGATCAGCCGACTCGCGGCGCTGCCAAACATAGCGGCGGACGACGTCCCCGATGGTCCTGATGAGGAAAGCAACATCATCCTGCACACGCGGGGCACGATCCCCGCCTTTGCGTTCAAGCCGCAGGAGCATCCCGATTTCGGCCCCGCGCTCGGCCTCGATTTCGAATCGGCGCAAGCGGTGTCGGGCGCGCGTTTTGCCTATTTGCGCGGCGGAATCGCGCGGCTGTCGCGTGCGCTTGGTGCGTTCATGCTCGATATTCACACGACTGAGTTCGGATACGAAGAAGTCGCGCCGCCGCTCCTCGTCCGCGACGATGCGCTGATCGGCACGGGGCAACTGCCGAAGTTTGCCGAGGATCTGTTCAAAACCACCGATGGCCGCTGGCTGATCCCGACATCGGAAGTGTCGCTGACCAATCTCGTCCGCGAAAAAATTCTGAGCGAGGGCGAACTGCCGTTGCGCTTCGTTGCGCTCACCCCCTGTTTCCGTTCGGAAGCGGGGGCTGCCGGACGCGACACCCGCGGCCTGATCCGCCAGCATCAGTTCGACAAGGTCGAGCTTGTTTCGATCACGACGCCCGACGCTTCCAATGCCGAACATGAGCGCATGACACAGGCGGCGGAAGTCATTCTTGATCGCCTCGCCCTCCCTTACCGCCGGATGCTCTTGTGCGCGGGCGACATGGGATTTCAGGCAAACAAGACATACGATCTTGAAGTGTGGCTCCCGGGGCAAGCCGCCTATCGCGAAATTTCGTCCTGCTCGAACTGTGGCGATTTTCAGGCGCGACGCCTTAACGCCCGCTTCAAGGCTGGTCAGAAGGACAATCGTTTTGTCCACACCCTCAACGGATCGGGCGTCGCGGTTGGTCGTGCTCTTGTTGCTGTCCTCGAAAATTATCAGCAGGAAGATGGCAGTGTCACCGTTCCCGATGCACTGCTGCCCTACATGGGTGGCCTGACCAAGCTGGAGCCGTAATGCGCATTCTCCTGACCAATGATGACGGCATTTACGCCCCCGGCCTCAAATCGCTTGAAACCATCGCTCGCACCCTTTCCGACGACATCTGGATCGTCGCGCCGCAGGAAGAACAATCGGGTGCGGGGCATTCGCTTACCCTTTCGCGTCCTGTTCGCGTCCGCCGTCATGATGACCGGCGCTTTTCGGTCAGCGGCACACCGACCGACGCCGTAATGATGGCGCTGGGTGTCGTGATGGGCGACTTGAAACCCGACCTCATCCTCTCGGGCGTCAATCGCGGTGCAAACCTTGCCGAGGACGTGACTTATTCGGGCACGGTTTCCGCCGCGATGGAAGGGACGCTCGCGGGATACCGCTCGATCGCGCTCAGCCAAGTCTATGCCCGCGAAGGCATGGGCGACACTGTTCCCTTTGCCGCCGCGGAAAGCTGGGGCGAGAAAGTGCTGCGCCCGCTGATTGACGCCGACATGCCGCCGCGCACGCTGATCAACGTCAACTTCCCTGCGCTTGCGCCCGACGCGGTCAAGGGCGTGAAGGTCGTCGAGCAGGGCTTCCACGATTATGGCCGCGCCAAAATCGTCAAAGGCACCGATCCGCGCGGCTATCCTTATTACTGGTTCGGCCTGGGTCATGTTGCGCACGTGCCGGGGCGTGATACAGATCTTGAAGCGATTGAGCAGGGGTATGTCACTGTCACGCCACTGCACCTCGATCTCACCCATTATCAATCCATCGAGACATTGAACCGCGCCTTTGCGGCGTGATAGGCTGACGTCATGAGCGGGGGGCGTTTCATCGTTATAGGAGCCTTGTTGCTTGCGGGCTGTGTGCCTGCGGGCGCGCCACGCGTTTCGAACAATGAGGCAACGAAAAAATCAACCGTCCCGCGCATCGAGCCGCTCATGGACGGCCTGATCGACGAAACCCCAATCTGGGAAGCGCGCCCCGTGACAGCCAATGCGGCGTCGGTCGGATCATCGATCTATCGCGTGAAACCCGGCGATGGCCTGCGCGCGATTGGCGAGGCGACGGGCGCTGGGTCCGAAACCATTGCCCGCGTGAATGGCCTTGTGCCGCCATATCTCCTCAAGCCGGGGCAAGTCCTGCGTATCCCCGCCGGGCGCTACCACCGCGTCGGCACCGGCGAGACCGGCATTGCCATTGCCCGCGCTTATGGCATTCCGTGGAGCGTCATCGTGATGACGAACAATCTTGCCGAGCCGTTTGTACTGCGCGTCGGCCAGCGGCTCCTGCTGCCCGCCGAAGCGACGTCGAGTGCTGAAACCCGCGCGGCAGCTTTCAAAGTTGACATTGACGATATTGCGACCGGCAGCGCCCCGGCGCAGACCGTGACCGGTCCCTTCCCCGAAGCACCGGCAACAGGATTCGCTGGTCGGTTCAGCTGGCCCATCGTTGGGGCGGTCGCCGAACAGTTCGGCCCCGCTGGCGAGGGCCGCGTCAATCGGGGGATAGAGATTGCCGCCCCCGCGGGCAGCGACATTCGTGCCGCCGCCGCAGGCACCGTGGCGTTTGTCGGCAATGGGGGGTCAGCGGGTTACGGCGGGCTGATTTTGGTGCGACACGGCGATCGCTGGATCAGCGTTTACGGCCGTGCTGCGCAAGCCACCGTCGCGCGCGGTCAGACCGTGAAGGCAGGCGAAACGATTGGCAGCATCAGCGACGACGCCAAACTCCATTTCGAACTGCGCAAGAATCGCGCGCCGGTCGATCCGCTGAAGCAATTGCCGGTTCGGTAAACTCCGTTCAGCCGACGACTGCGAACACAAGTCCCATCACATGATAGGTTACTGTCCAGTAGCCCGCATCGATGAGGAACAGTTTGAACGATTTCGCCGCAAACAGATAATTAACGCCGATTGCCGGAACGATGAAGCCGAGCGCGACGCCCCCGGCGGTCAGCACCGTAGACGTAAAGCTGAGTCCGCTATAGCTGGCAAAGACATGGCCAAGAATGAACGCGGCCAGAAGATTGAGCAGAAATGCCCCGCCGAAGACCTTGGCCGGATGGCGTGCCTTCATCTGGTCGTCGGTTACACCTGCTTCGCGTTGCCACGCTTTAAGGAAAAGCGGCCCATACCAGAGTCCCCCGATTACGAACCCCGAAAGTGCTGCGCCGACTACGGCGATCCAACTCATCTCCCACATGGCCGGTTCCCGCTTGCGTCACAGCACCATTTTAGCATTGCTGGCATTTTTTTCCAAACCGCACTATGCGCCGCGCTTCACATGGCAACAACACTCCCCTCCCCGCCAAAAGTCGGCATGGTTTCGCTCGGCTGTCCCAAGGCTCTGGTCGACAGCGAACGCATCCTGACCAAGCTGCGCGCTGACGGTTATGGTTTGTCGCCCGACTATGCGGGGGCCGACGTCGTGCTCGTCAACACCTGTGGCTTCCTCGACAGCGCCAAGGAAGAGTCGCTCGAAGCTATTGGCGAAGCGCTGGCCGAGAATGGTCGAGTCATTGTGACGGGCTGCCTCGGCCAGGAAGCTGAAATGATCCGCGCGCGCTTCCCCAAAGTGCTCGCGATCAGTGGTGCGCATCAATATGAGGCGGTCGTCGGTGCCGTCCACGAAGCGGCACCGATGCCCGCCAATGCGTTCCTCAATCTGGTCCCCGACAGTGGCCTGAAGCTCACGCCGCGCCACTACAGCTATCTGAAGATTTCCGAAGGCTGCAACCATCGCTGCGCCTTTTGCATCATCCCGAGCATCCGAGGCGATCTCGTCAGTCGACGTCCAGACGCTATCCTGCGCGAAGCCGAAAAGCTGGTCGCGGCGGGGACCAAGGAACTGCTCGTCATCAGTCAGGACACCTCGGCCTACGGCGTCGATATCCGTCATCAGCCGCGCGAATGGCATGGCCGCGACGTGCGCGCCCATATGACCGATCTCGCGCGTGAACTGGGGTCGCTGGGGGCGTGGGTGCGGCTGCATTATGTCTACCCCTACCCGCATGTCGATCAGGTCATCCCACTGATGGCCGAGGGGCTGATCACGCCCTATCTCGACATTCCGTTCCAGCATGCCGCACCGTCGGTTCTGAAAGCCATGAAGCGCCCGGCAAACGAAGCCAAAGTGCTCGAACGCATCCACAACTGGCGCAAGATTTGCCCCGACATCACGATCCGTTCGACCTTCGTCGTTGGCTTCCCCGGCGAGACCGAGGCTGATTTCCAGTATCTCATGGATTGGCTTGAAGAGGCCCAACTCGACCGTGTCGGCGCCTTCCGTTTCGAACCTGTCGAAGGGGCAGCGGCCAACGCCCTGCCCGATCCTGTGCCCGAATCGGTCAAGGAAGAACGCTACGCCCGCCTGATGGAATTGACCGCCCGGATCAGCGCCGAAACGCTCTCCGCCAAGGTTGGCCGGACGCTCGAGGTCATCATCGACGACGTTGACGAGGACGGTGGCGCAACCGGTCGGTCACAGGCCGACGCACCCGAAATCGACGGATCGGTGTTCCTGCGCGATGCCGGTGGCTTGGCGCAAGGCGACATCGTCCCAGTATTGATCGAGGACGCCGACGAGCATGATTTGTTCGGGGTGCCTGCGTGATCAACTTTTCTGCGCTACTCGTTGCCGACAAAGCCCAGCCTTCGCGAAGCATCCACCTTGTTGATCCCAAAGGCTACAACGACTGGCTGAAGGCTCAGCCCGAACGACACCGAACCGCCATTGCCGCGCAGGGTTTGAAACCCGTTGGCTATGCCAGCGCGATCCTGCCCGGAGAGAAGGCTGATGACTGGGCGGTGGTATCGGTCGTTGCCAGTGTCGCATCGCTTTCGCCTTGGTGTCTCGCCAAGCTCGCCGAAACACTACCCGAAGGAACCTATCGGGTTGAAGGCACCGCTCCGGGTCCTGCAGCGCTGGGGTGGCTGCTCGGACAGTACAAATTCGACCGATATCTGAAGAATGATACGCCACGCGGGCCGCGCATCCTTTTGACAAGCGACGTCGCGCAGATCGATGCCATCCTGCGCGAGGTCGAAGCTGTGGCGATGGTCCGAGATCTTGTAAACACGCCCGCCGCCGACATGGGGCCCGGCGATCTTGAGATGCAAGCCGCTGCACTGGCGAAAACCTATGATGCCGAGCTTATCGTGACTAAGGGCCACGACCTCGAAACCGGCTTCCCCATGATCCATGCGGTCGGGGCCGCCGCCGCGCGCGAACATGCCCCGCGCTTGATCGAGCTCGCCTGGGGCAACCCCGCGCACCCGCGCATAGCAATTATCGGCAAAGGCGTGACGTTCGATTCGGGCGGGCTCGACATCAAGCCGTCTTCGGGCATGCGGCTCATGAAAAAGGATATGGGCGGCGCGGCGCATGCCTTTGCGCTGGCACAACTCATCATGACCGCGCGGCTGCCGGTGCGGTTGCATATGCTGGTGCCGACTGTTGAAAACGCGATTGCGGGGAACGCTTTCCGGCCTGGTGACATTTTGACTTCACGCAAGGGGCTGACTGTCGAGATTGCCAATACCGATGCCGAAGGACGTTTGGTCCTCGCCGATGCCTTGACCAAGGCGGGCGAAGGCGAACCGACGCTAATCATCGACTTTGCCACGCTCACCGGCGCTGCGCGGGTGGCACTTGGCCCCGATTTGCCAGCTGCATTTAGCAATAATGATTCGCTTGCGACTGATCTTGCGTCGGCAGCCAGCGACGTTGGCGATCTGCTTTGGCGCCTACCGCTTCATGGTGGTTATGACGACATGCTGAAATCGGACATTGCTGATCTGAACAACTCGCCCGACGGCAGCTTTGCAGGGGCAATTACGGCGGCTCTGTTTCTGCAGAAGTTCGTTCCGCCTGACACGCCGTGGCTGCATCTCGATACGTTTGCGTGGCGACCCGCCGCCAAACCCGGCAGGCCCAAAGGCGGCGAAGCGCTGGGCCTTCGGGCGGTCTGGGCCATGCTTCAGGCGCGGTTCGTTTAGGGTTCGCAACCACTTCGCACTTGGTGCGTTGAGACCCAATGCGTGATCCAATACTTTCCAGATGGATGCAAACCCTGATCGACTATGTACGATCAGGGCAGCCTGACCTCACCAACCGCCAGATGGCACTCATGATGCTCGTTTACCTGACCCCCGGACCCCATACAGTGCGCGGAATTGCCAAGGGTCTGGGCGTTTCAAAACCCGTTGTCACGCGCGCCTTGAACAGGCTGGGGTCTCTCGGCTATCTGCGCCGTCAGCGTGACGAGGCCGATCGGCGCAATGTGTTTGTTGCGCGGACTGACGAAGGGGCGGATTTTCTTGACGAATTCGGGCGGCTCATCGCCGACAGACCACGATACGACGGTCCCCGCAGCGCGGCCGCGTAAACGCTTCGTGCTATTGGGGCACTCGGCCGTGCTTGATCCGGCGACTCATGCAGTGCGCGACGATCTTGCCGATGTCGAACTCGCCGACCGCGTATTCGCGCCGCATTATGCGCGAGCGACGGCGTATCGGGCTGTTGCGGCGTCGACTGTCCACGTGAAACCCAATGGTTCGAGCGATAAAGTCGACGATCTTTCGATTGATGCCGCTGTTGATCTTTTCGACCTCAGCGCCGGTTGGGGCTGGGTCCGCACGGCAAGAGGCATGGGCTACGTCCGTGCCGATCGCATTGAACCGGCATGACACGCATTTTCATTGATGGCGCTGCGGGCACAACCGGGATCGAGATCGAGGCGCGACTTGCGGGGCGGGTAGAGTTCGAACTGATCAAACTCGAAGAATCGCAGCGCAAGGATGTCGGCGCACGTCGCGATGCTTTGAACGATGCAGACATCGTTGTGTTGTGCCTGCCCGACGATGCAGCGCGGGACGCTGTCTCAATGATCGACAACAGGACGACGCGCGTTATCGACGCGTCGACTGCGCATCGCACTGCCAAGGGCTGGACCTATGGCTTTCCCGAAATCGGCAATGATGTCGCCAGTGCCATGCGCATCTCAAACCCCGGTTGTTATTCGACGGGTTTCATTGCGCTGATCGCACCCTTGATCAAAGCGCGGCGTATCGGTCCCGGCGCACCGATCATGTGCAATGCCGTGTCAGGCTATTCGGGTGGCGGCAAAACATTGATTGCCGAATTTGACGGACCGAATCCGCCCGCATGGCGCACCTATGCACTGGGTATGGCGCACAAGCATGTACCCGAGATGCAGTTGCATTGCGGCCTCACCAATCCGCCGCTCTTCGCGCCGTCGGTCGCCAATACCTATCGCGGGATGATCGTTGACGTGCCGTTGTTCGGGGCGAATCCCAAAGCTCTTCGCGAAGCGCTGTCTGACGCTTATGCGGATTCGCCGATCGTGAAATTGCGCGAGGTTGACGGGGATATGCTCGCCGTAGAACATGCGGCAGGCAGCGACCGGCTCGATCTGTTCGTTTTTACCAACGGGTCACAGACGCGGCTGACGGCGGCACTCGATAACCTCGGCAAAGGTGCCAGCGGCGCGGTCATCCAGAGTCTCAACCTTATGATAGGCTTGCCAGAAACGACAGGTCTCCGGCTTTAGCGGCTATTTGCCAGATGCGGCCCGATGCGCGCGCCATTTGATAACATTTACGTTATGCTGTTCGAGCGTGTCGGCAAAAGCGCTACTGCCATCGCCTTGAGCTACAAAATAAACAGCGTTTGATCGGGCCGGATCGAGCGCAGCCTCGATCGAAGCCTTGCCCGGATTCGTAATCGGCCCCGGCGGCAAGCCATTATATAAATAGGTATTATAGGGCGTGTCCCGGTTCAGGTCCGATTTGTAAATCACGCGACCAAGCGGCTTTCCCTTTGTGATTGGATAGAGAAAAGTCGGATCAGCCTGAAGCGGCATGCCGCGTTTGAGCCGGTTCGTATAAACCGCCCCGACCATAGGCCGTTCGGATGCGCGACCAGTTTCCTTTTCGATGATCGATGCAAGGATGATCGCCTGTTCAGGCGTGGTCACGGCGGCCGTCGGCTTGCGGGCAGCCCACGCATTCGCAAGCGCCGTCTGCATTGCCTTTTGCATACGGCCAATAACGGCCGAGCGCGCTTCGCCCCGGCTATAGGCATAACTATCGGGCAAGACCGATCCTTCAGGCGGGACGGTGACGTCACCCGTTAGCAGTTCGACCGCCATCAGGCGCTCCTGGACGAGGACCGACGGCATTCCTTCCGGTATCGTCACGAACCGCTGGAGCGTCCTGCCCGATTGCAACAGCGCAAGGACATCGCCTGCGTCCATCCCCTTCTTGATCTTATACTCGCCCGGTTTGATCGGTTCGCCCGAACCGAACAGCTTGGCATTGCGGACAAAGCCGCTCGCAGAGTCGATAGCCCCCGCCGCTTCAAGAACTTTTGCCGCTGCCGTAAGGCTCGAGCCTTGTGCGATCATCACGTCAACATCGCGGTCGGCACTCCCCCCGGGGCGCAACATCATAAACGCTGCGAAGGCAGCGATGATCAATACGGCAATGACCAGCACGCGTTTCATCAAATGGCCCGCATCACCAGCGAGGCATTGGTGCCGCCAAAGCCGAAGCTGTTATTCAGAACAGCTTTCACGACGCGTTTCTTGGCCACGTGCGGAACAAGATCGACGCCTTCCGTTCCTTCGTCGGGGTTGTCGAGATTGAGCGTCGGCGGTACAACTTGATCACGGATGGCAAGGATGCAAAAAATGCTCTCCACCGCACCAGCGCCGCCAAGCAAATGACCGATGGCCGATTTGGTCGAGCTCATCGAAACGTTCGCAATTGCGCCACCAAACAACCTTTTGACGGCACCGAGTTCGATCGTGTCCGCCATCGTCGAGGTGCCATGCGCGTTGATATAGTCGATGTCCCCCGGCGCCATTCCCGCCTTCTTCAGCGCCATTTCCATCGAGCGATAGGCACCATCGCCATCGGGCTGCGGGGCCGTCACGTGATAGGCGTCGCCCGACAGGCCATAGCCGACGACCTCTGCATAGATTTTTGCGCCGCGTGCCTTGGCCCGCTCATACTCTTCGAGAACCACAATCCCCGCACCTTCGCCCATCACGAAGCCATCGCGGTCTTTGTCATAAGGTCGACTGGCTTGCTCTGGTCGATCGTTGAAGCTCGTGTTCAGCGCGCGAGCCTGCGCAAACCCTGCAATGCCAAGCGGACAGATCGCGCCCTCGGCACCACCCGCCAGCATGACATCAGCATCATCGTCACGGATCATCCGCGCCGCATCGCCAATCGAATGCGCGCCCGTAGAGCAGGCCGTAACCACGGCGTGGTTGGGGCCCATCAGACCATATTTGATACTGACTTGTCCCGAGATCAGATTGATCAGACGGCCATGTACAAAATGCGGTGAGACACGGCTCGGTCCCTTTTCCTGGCAAACTAGCGACTCGCTGGCAATGCCGGGAAGACCGCCAATACCCGAACCAATCGAACAGCCCGCGCGAAAGCGCTCAGCTTCGCTCATGTCGGTCAGGCCGGCGTCTTCAAGCGCCTGTCCTGCGGCATCAATGCCATAAATAATGAACGGGTCAACTTGACGCTGCACTTTGTGGTCAACGCGCTTGCCGGGATCGAAACCATATGGATGATCTGCCGGTTTCACTTCGCAGGCGATCTGGCATTTCTGGTCCGATGGATCGAACCGCGTGATCCGTCCCGCACCCGATTTGGACGCCAATATATTGGCCCAACTTGTTTCTACGTCGGCGCCCAATGGCGTGACCAGACCCAACCCCGTAACGACGACACGCCGCATATCAGTCTCCAAAAACGAAATGGCTCCCCAAGCCGATGCCGGGGAGCCATTTCAAAACGCTTGATCAACGGCCCGAAAAAGGACCGCCAAGGTCAGCCCTTGTTCGCGTCGATAAAGGCAATTGCGTCCTTGACGGTCGCAATCTTTTCCGCCGCATCGTCAGGAATCTCAACCCCGAATTCCTCCTCAAACGCCATAACCAGCTCGACGATGTCGAGACTGTCTGCGCCAAGATCATCGATGAAGCTTGATTCAACAGTGACTTTGTCAGCGTCGACGCCAAGATGCTCGACAACAATTTTTGTAACCCGGTCGGCGGTCTCGCTCATGAAGTCACCCTTCTTGCTCATGAAATGAATATTCGTTCGTTGCCCTAATCACCATGCGGGGGGTGCGCAAGTCCCGCATCATCCGCGGCCCAGCATGAAATCAACCATAGCGCCCAATGAACGAAAGCCGTTGAGCGATATTCCGTCCGCTTTGATACCTGCCGGGAGCCAGGCGCGATCAAATCCGAGCTTGGCCGATTCCTTGAGGCGGAGTGCCGCGTGCGAAACCGGGCGGACTTCGCCCGAGAGTGCGACTTCGCCGAAAGCGACGACTTCCGACGGGACGGGACGCTCGCTGAAGGCGCTAACGAGCGCAGCGGCAACGGCAAGATCGGCGGCGGGATCGCTCAACCGGTAACCGCCCGCGATGTTGAGATAGACTTCGGCGGACGACAATGACAGGCCGCAGCGGGCTTCAAGGACCGCGAGGATCATGGCGAGACGGCCTGCATCCCATCCGACGACCGCCCGGCGCGGGGTTGCACCACTCGCCAGGCGGACCGTCAGCGCCTGCACTTCGACAAGGACAGGGCGGGTTCCTTCGAGCGCCGGGAAAACGACCGTGCCTGCGACAGCTTCGCCACGCGACGTCAGGAACAGCGATGACGGGTTGCCAACCTCGCCTAGACCCGCCTCGCCCATCGCGAAGACACCGATCTCGTCGGTACCGCCAAAGCGGTTCTTGATCGCGCGTAGAATGCGGTATTGGTGGCTACGCTCGCCTTCGAAGCTGAGCACAGTATCGACCATATGTTCAAGAACGCGCGGCCCAGCGATGCTGCCGTCCTTGGTTACATGGCCGACAAGGACGACAGCTGATCCGCGTTCCTTGGCGAAGCGAATCAGCTCACCTGCCGAGGCGCGGACCTGACTGACGGTGCCCGGCGCGCCTTCGATAAGGTCCGAATGCATCGTCTGGATCGAATCAATGACAAGCAGATCGGGTGCTTTGGGAAAGGTCGCGAGGATGTCGCGCACTGATGTCGCCGCTGCCAGCGCAACGGGCGCATTACCGAGACCCAAGCGTTGCGCCCGCAGGCGGACTTGGTCGGCGGCTTCTTCGCCCGAGACATAAGCGACCGATTTGCCCGCCAGCGCGAGCTTCGCAGCGGCTTGGAGCAACAGCGTCGATTTGCCGATGCCAGGATCACCGCCGATCAATGTCGCCGACCCCGCAACGAATCCGCCGCCAAGTGCACGGTCGAGTTCGGCAATTCCCGATGGCATCCGGTCGGGGAGCGGCGTTTCGCTGTCGAGCGGCACCAGCATGACAGCGCGCCCGCCATTCTGGAGGTTATGCTTGGCCGAAAAAGGCGTGACGACACCGCCCGAATCCTCGACGAGCGTGTTCCATTCAAGGCAATCGTCGCACTGCCCCGCCCATTTCGGCGACACCGAGCCGCAGGCTTGACAGACATAACGCTTTTGAGGGCGAGCCACTTAGTTCTGGCCTCGGCCTGGCAACAGAGGGCTGGAGGCTGCATCGGATATAGCAATGTCGTCGCCATAACGGGCCAGAGCTTCAATCGGCTGGACTTCATCGATTTCTCTCGATCCAGCTTCAATGTTAAGTTCTTTGAATTTTCGTCCGGTGCTCAGGACATTTCGCTCAAAACTTCCAACAAATTTATTATAATTTCCGACCGCTGTCGAAAGTCCGCTGCCAACAACACGCAAATGGCCAGCGGCGACCGCAAGACGATCGTAGAGCTCCTTGCCTAGCTCCCCAATCTGTCGTGCGTCACGCGCTAGTTTCTCCTGCCGCCAGACACCAGCGATGGTACGAGCTATCGCGATCAAATTAGTCGGAGTCGCAAGAAGCACACGACGTTCAAACGCATAATCCCATAGCTTGGGGTCTTCGTCTAACGCGGCGTTTAAAAAATGCTCGCCGCCGACAAACATCACGACAAAGTCCAATCCCTCACCAAATTGCTCTTGATACCTCTTGTTGCCGAGTGCGTTGACGTGGGTCTTCATTGAGGCTGCATGTAATGCCATGTGACGTTTGCGTTCACTATCATCGACAGCGTCCGCTGCGTCCTGATAGGCGCTGAAAGATACTTTTGAATCGACAACGAGCGTTTTACCGCCTGGAATATTTATAATGACATCAGGGCGCAGCCGACCTCCCTCTGCATCGACGCTAACCTCAGTTTGAAAATCGGCGTGTTCAGTAAGGCCACATGTTTCGAGAACATTTCTGAGTTGCTGCTCTCCCCAACTGCCGCGAGCCTTTGGGGCGCTTCTGAAGGCGCTAACAAGCTTAGCAGCCTCGCCCGATACCCGTTGTGCGTCGATTCGCATTGTTTCAATTTGGCTTTGTAAGGCACCGAAAGCATTCTGGCGGTCAGCCTCTGTTTTTGTGACCGACTCCTCATATTTTTGAAGGCGTTCGTGAACCGGGGCGAGAAGCGCTTTCAACCCCTGCCCCGCAGTCTCCTCCGACTGCTTGAAGCGTTCATCGGCGCGTTCGAGAAACTGGCGTTGCGCCGATTCGAGGAGTTTTGCGCCGACTTCGGAAAATTGCGCCGAAAGTGCCTCACGCGCCGCCGCCATTTCGTCAAGCCGCGCCTGAAATGCCGCCTCGCGCTCCGCACTGCCCGCACGATGTTCGGCATGGTTGCGCAGGGCTTCATCGCGTTCTTTCGTCACTTCGGCGAGCATCTGCCGGTGAAGCTGTGACTGGTCCGCATGAACGTGCAATGCCGCGACCTGACGGCTCGTGACAAGCCACGCGACAAGCGCGCCCAATGCAAGTGCAACGAAAGCAACAATGATCAGTTCAAGAGTCATGCTGGAACATTACCGGAACTTTGGAATGGGTCAACTACCCCGCTTCGCGGTGATCCCGAGGTCGGTGAGCTTCTTGCGCAACGTGTTGCGGTTGATGCCGAGGAGGTCAGCGGCGCGGAGTTGATTGCCGCGCACGGCGTTTAGCGTCGCGGTGAGCAGGGGCTTTTCGACTTCGGCGATGATGCGGTCGTAGAGGCCGGGAGGCGGCAGGTCGCCGCCGAACTGGATGAAATAGCGAGTGATATGCTGTTCGATGGCCTGCCCCAGCGTTTCGGCAGGTTCGGACGCGAGCGCGGCATCACCGCCTAGCTGCGCAGCAATGGCGTCGGCAGGGATCACCGGATCACGGCTGATTGCGGCGAGGCGGCGCATGAGATTTTCAAGCTCACGGACGTTGCCGGGCCAGTTGTGTTCGGCAAGGCGGGCGGTGCCGGCATCGTTCAGGCGCTTGCGCGGGAGTCCCTCGGCGGCGGCCTTGTCAAGGAAATGCTGGGCGAGCAGGCCGATGTCGTCGCGGCGCTGGCACAAGGGCGGGAGATTTATGGGGATGACGTTGAGGCGGTAATAGAGGTCTTCACGAAACTGACCATTTGCAATCAGTTCCGAAAGGTTCTTGTGAGTCGCTGCGATGATGCGGACATCGACGGCAATGGTGCGAGTGCCGCCGACAAGCGTGAATTCACCCGATTGCAGGACACGGAGAAGCCGCGTCTGCGCTTCCATCGGCATGTCACCGATTTCATCGAGAAAAAGCGTGCCGCCCGAAGCCTGTTCAAAACGACCGGCGCTGCGGGCCAGCGCGCCGGTAAAAGCGCCACGTTCATGGCCGAACAATTCGGCTTCAATCAGTTCGCGGGGGATGGCGGCCATATTAACGGCAACGAAAGGCTTGGCCTTACGCGGGCCAAGATCATGAAGCGCACGGGCAACGAGTTCCTTGCCCGTCCCCGATTCGCCCAGCACCAGAACGGTAAGGTCGGTCGCAACGACGCGGGCGATCATCCGGTAAACCTCCTGCATCGCTGCAGATCGACCGATGAGCGGGAGGTCTGCGTCTTCGGATGGCGCGGCATCAACCGTCTGGCCACGGCGCGCAAGGCCATCGCGGACGGCGCGGCAGAGCTCGTCGAGGTCGAACGGCTTCGGGAGATATTCGAACGCCCCCTGCTCGGTGGCGCGGACGGCGGTGGTCAGCGTATTCTGCGCCGACAGCACAATAACAGGGAGATCGGGGCGCTTCTTCAGGATTGACGGCACGAGATCGAGACCGTTGCCGTCAGGAAGCATGACATCGGTGATCAGGACGTCAGGCACGAATTGTTCGAGCATGGACACCTGTTCAGCGACCGTTGCCGCGGTGCGGACATCGTGGCCATCGCGGCGCAGGGCTTCGGTGACGACCATGCGGATCGCGGCGTCATCATCGACGAGGAGGATTTTGGCGCGAGTCACTTCGCCCTCGGCAAAAGCAGGCGGAAAACGGTGCGTTCGGGCTGCCCCTCGCGTGCGAACTGGATGATGCCGCCATTGTCGCGGACGAGCTTGTCGACGAGCGCGAGGCCGAGACCGCGGCCGCTGGATTTCGAGGATACAAAGGGCTCGAACAGGTGATCCACCAGTTCGGGCGGTGGGCCGGGACCGTCGTCAATGATGCAGAGCTCAATAGGCACCGATAGGCGGCGGCCGTCTTCCGTCGGCACCGCAACACCGTGGCGATAGCCGGTGGTGAGCGTCACCGTGCCGTGCTTGCCAGAGGGGACAGCTTCCGCGGCGTTTTTCAACAGGTTGAGGACAATCTGGATCATCGAATCGCGATCAACGAGGACGGGCGGCAGCGAGGGATCATAGGCATCGCGGATGTCGATCTTTTCACCAAACCCTGATTCGGCCAGCGCGCGGACATGATCGAGGATCGCGTAGATATTCTCCGCCTTGCGGGTCAGTGGGCGGTGATCCGTAAAAGCTTCCATCCGGTCGATCAGCGTGGCGACGCGGTCCACTTCGTCGCGGATCAGCTTTGTCAGTGCTTTGCCATCATCGCCCACCGCTTTGTCGAGCAGCTGCGCGGCGCCGCGAATGCCCGACAGCGGGTTCTTGATCTCGTGAGCCAGCATCGCGGCAGCCCCCGTCGCGGCACGGACGCCGCTGCGCCGGTCACCCATCGACTGCGCGGTGGCGGCCCCGTTCAAGGAAATCAGCCGCCATCCGTCATGATCGGGCAGTGGTGTCGCGTGGAAATCGACGCGCAGCTTGGTGCCGCGCTGGGTTTCGACAACGCAATCATAGGATGCGAAGACGGCGTCTTCACGCAAGCCAGTCAGGCAGGAATCAGGCAATCGCAAGACGATACCGAAGGGCTTGTGCAACAGATAGGAAGCGCTGGCGTTCAGCAGCATTTCCGCAGCACCATTCACACCCGCTATGCAGCCTTCGGGGTCGAGTACGATCAACGCGCCGGGCATCGCCGCGATCAACGCTTCGGGGGTTGGCCCCGCAGGAACCGCCGTCAGGCGGCTGCGCGCGACAGCCACGGGTCGTAAAAGCGCGCGAGCATGTCGAGCACGGTGGCGCTGTCGGCGATCTGATTCACGGCGTTGCGGAATTCGGCCGATCCGTGCAGCCCCTTGGTATACCAGCCGATATGCTTGCGCGCGAGATTGACGCCGGTGATTTCCCCATAATGATCGAGCATCGCACGATAATGTGCTGTGATCAGGTGATATTGTTCCTCGATACCGGGGTCAGCAGGGACATGCTGGCCCGTCAGCGCGGCCATGACCTGGCCGAGCAGCCACGGCTTTCCATAGGCGCCGCGCCCGATCATCACGCCGTCAGCGCCTGACTGGTCGAGCGCGGTGTGGGCGTCTTCAATCGAGCAAATGTCGCCGTTGACGATCACGGGGATTTTGACCGCGTCCTTGACCGTGCGGATGAACGCCCAGTCGGCGCTGTCGCGATACATCTGGTTGCGGGTGCGACCGTGGACGGTGATCATTTTAGCGCCGAGGTCTTCGGCGATATGCGCGAGTTCGGGGGCGTTGAGGCGCGTGTGGTCCCAGCCCATGCGCATCTTGACCGTGACGGGGACGTCGACCGCCTTGACTGTGGAAGCGATCAGGCTGGCGGCGAGCGGCAGATCGCGCATCAACGCCGAGCCCGCATCGCCGTTGACGACCTTCTTGACCGGGCAGCCCATGTTGATGTCGATAATCGCCGCGCCGCGGTCGGCGTTGAGCTTGGCGGCTTCGGCCATTTCTTTGGGTGTGCAACCGGCGAGCTGCATCGAGACGGGTTCCTCGACCGGATCCCATGCCGCTTTCTGGAGCGACTGGCGCGTTTCGCGGATCATGGCTTGGCTCGCGATCATCTCGGTGACGTTGAGTCCCGAGCCATAGCGACGCACGACCGTGCGGAACGGCATGTCGGTCACGCCCGTCATGGGCGCGAGGATAACCGGTACCTGAATCGTCACAGGACCGATGTGGATGGGATGAATGCTTTGCATGATCTGCCTAATAATTGTGCAACACATAGGCGGATTGCGGCGGCGCGGCAAGGCGCTATGGGACGGGGGGATGGAAACGGTTGCCCTCATCGTTGCTGCAGGTCGCGGGGAACGCGCGGGCGGCGAGGTGCCCAAGCAATATGCGATGTTGGGCGGCAAGGCTGTATTGGCGCACGCGGTCGATGCGTTTGCAGGGATGCCGGTCTTTGTGGTCATTGCCGACGGGCAGGAGATTCTGGCCAGAACGGCGCTTGGCAACCGGCGCGTTACACTGGTGACGGGCGGAGCCGAGCGGCAAGATTCGGTCTGGTTGGGACTAGCGGCAATTAGCAAGGCGGATCGCGTTCTGATTCACGATGCCGCGCGGTGCCTGCTGCCCCGTGCAGTGATCGCTCGGCTATTGGCGGCGCTCGACACGCACGATGGCGCCGTGCCTGTGCTAGGCGTCGCCGACAGTGTCGCGCGAGTTGACGGCATGCTGGGCGATGCGGTGGACCGCACCGGGCTGGTCCGTGTACAGACACCGCAGGCCTTTCGCTTTGATGCCATCATGACGTCACACCGGCAGTGGAATGGCCGGCCCGCCACGGACGATGCGCAGGTCGCGCGCGCCGCAGGATTTATAGTCGCGGCAGTGGAAGGGGATACGATGCTCGAGAAAATCACCCGGCCCGAGGATTTTGCCGCCGCCGCCAATCACTTGCTGGTGAGCCGGAGCGCCAGCGGGTTCGATGTGCATCGGCTTGAAGCGGGTGAAGAACTATGGCTCGGCGGCGTTCGTATCCCGCATGACAAAGGGTTGTCCGGACATTCGGACGCCGACGTCGCTTTGCATGCGATTACCGACGCCGTGCTCGGCTGCGTCGGTGCGGGCGACATCGGCAGTCATTTCCCGCCCAGCGATGCGCAGTGGCGCGGGGCATCATCCGACCGGTTTCTCGACCATGCGCGCGATATGGTCGCAGCAAAGGGCGGCGTCATCGACTTCATCGACCTGACCATCATCTGCGAAGCACCCAAGGTCGGCCCATATCGAGACGGTATGCGTAAGCGGATCGCCGAAATCTTGCAGGTGCCGCCGACGCGTATTAGTGTCAAAGCAACAACAACCGAGCGACTGGGCTTTACGGGACGCGGTGAAGGGATTGCCGCACAAGCCATTGCGACGGTTCGCCTTCCGGAGGAATTGTGAGCGATATTGAACCCAACGCCGCCGCGCGCGTCGATACCTTGCTCCCCGCCGAATTGGTGGAAGCCGCAGCGCGCGTGCTCAATGCCAACCGCGCGGCAAAGCGGACGATAGCCGTCGCAGAGAGTTGCACCGGCGGATTGGTCGCCGCCGCGCTGACCGAACACCCGGGATCTTCCGATGTCTTTGCGGCGAGCGTCGTATCCTATTCAAATGCCGCAAAAATCGCGCACCTCGGTGTGGGTAATGACATCATCGAGACGTTTGGCGCTGTGTCGATCGCGACAGCTTGGGCGATGGCGCAGGGTATGCTGAACCACAGCGAGGCCGATATTGCAGTTTCGATCACGGGCATTGCCGGGCCCGACGGCGGGACCGAGAAGAAGCCCGTCGGCACTGTCGTCTTTGCGCGGGCGGTACGTGGTGGTGATCCGGAAAATATTCATGCCGACAAGAAGTTTTTCGACAATAATGGTCGTGGCGGTGTCCGGCTTCAGGCAGCGCTGGTCGCGCTTGAACTGCTTATGCCGGACGGAGACGCATAAAGCGCGTCGGCGCGTGTTTCGAACGCATTGATCATTTTGCGCAGCGCAGCATCAAACATCTGCCCGGCAATCGCTTCGAACACACGGTTCTTGAAGGCAAATTCGACCGCAAAGTCGATGGTGCAGCCGCCGGGTGCGGGCTCGAATTGCCAATCATTGCGGAGGAACTTTAGCGGTCCGTCGATGTAATCGACACTGATGCGCTGGGCGCGGTCCTTGCCAACGCGGCTGGTGAAGCGTTCCCGAAGTGAGCGAAATCCAACGATCAGGTCGGCGACCATTTCGGTCTCGCTGTTTGATCGCACGCGAACCGCGGTAACCCACGGGAGAAACTCTGCGTAACGACCGACATCGGCGACCAGATCGAACATCTGTTCGGCGCTGTAGGGCAGAAAGCGTTTCTCGCGGTGGTTGGGCATCAAATGCGGACCAACTTTGCCTCACGCGCGGCACGGAGTTTCGCGAAATCATCACCGGCATGATAGCTTGAGCGCGTCAACGGCGACGAAGCGACCAACAGAAAGCCCTTGGCTCGGGCAATCCCGGCATAGGCGTTGAATGCAGCAGGCGTGATAAAATCGATCACCTTGGTGTGACGCGGCGTCGGCTGGAGATACTGGCCGAGCGTCAGGAAATCGACATCAGCACTACGCATGTCGTCCATCACCTGATGCACTTCCATGCGTTCCTCGCCCAGACCCATCATCATCCCCGATTTGGTGAAGATCGACGGGTCGTGCCGCTTGACGCTTTCGAGCAGGCGCAGCGACGCATAATAACGCGCACCAGGACGGATGGTGGGATAGAGCCGCGGGACGGTTTCGAGATTGTGGTTGTAGACATCGGGCCGCGCGGCGACAATCGATTCGACCGCCGCTTGGGACTTGTTGCGGAAATCGGGTGTCAGGATTTCGATCGTTGTGTTCGGAGTCGTGCGGCGCAGCGCTTCGATCAGCTTGACGAATTGCGACGCGCCGCCATCGGGGAGGTCGTCGCGGTCAACGCTGGTCACGACGATATGTTCAAGGCCAAGTTCGGCGGCGGCATCAGCGGTATGCTGCGGCTCAAGCGGATCGACAGCGCGCGGCATTCCCGTCTTCACATTGCAGAACGCACATGCGCGGGTGCAGGTGTCGCCCAGAATCATCACGGTCGCGTGCTTCTTGGTCCAGCATTCGCCGATGTTCGGGCATGCCGCTTCTTCGCACACCGTCGCCAGATTGAGGCGGCGCATCAGCGCTTTCGTTTCGGCAAAACCAACCGAGGTTGGTGCTTTGACGCGGATCCAGTCGGGCTTGCGCGGGCGAATGGCGGGGTCGGCTTCACTCATGACTTTGCAGATAGCGACTGAACCGTCACACAACAACCGCCTACCCTGAGCTTGTCGAAGGGCTGTCCTTCTTGCAAAGGTCTGGCAAAGAGTACGGCTTCGACAAGCTCAGCCCGACCGGAGTAGTTATGATGACCGACAAACTGATTGATGGCTACCGTCACTTCGTCGAAGAAGGCCTGGGTCGCGAACGTGCGCGGTGGCAGGAACTGTCGGCCGGGCAAAGTCCGAAGACGATGATCATCGCCTGTTCCGATTCGCGTGTCGATCCCGCCACGATCTTTTCGACTGCGCCAGGCGAGATATTCGTCGTCCGCAACGTCGCCAATCTGGTGCCGCCATTCGAGATTGGTGGCGGACGACACGGGGTTTCAGCGGCGCTCGAGTTTGCCGTGACGCAACTCGAGGTCTCGGAAGTGATGGTAATGGGACACGGCGCTTGTGGTGGTGTCGCGGCGGCGTTGGCGCGGACTTTCGACGGTGCACGGGCAGGCGAAGGCGGGTTCATCGCGCACTGGATCGATTTGCTCGATGAGGCGCGCGACCGGGTGATCGCCACGCATGGCACGGGCGATGCAGCGGTACATGCGCTGGAACTGGAAGCGGTTAAGGTCAGCCTTGCCAATCTGCGCACGTTCAAGTGCATCCGTGAGCGCGAGGCAGCCGGGACCCTTAGGCTGCGCGGAAGTTACTTCGCGCTCAGCGAAGGTGTGCTCCATCTGCTTGATGAAGCGACCGGCGTGTTCAGCCCCGCTTAGCCCTTCAAGCGCGCCTAAACTTTAAGACGGGGGCGACCCATGTAATCAAGCTTGCCAAGCTTGACGCCTTTCCAGCGCAGGATCGCGTAGGCCGCCGTCGCGTGGAAATAGAAATTAGGCATCGTGAACGACAACAGGAAGTCTTCGGCGGTGAATTCCATGCGGCGTTCGCCCATGACAAAGGCCATGTCGCGACCCGCGAAGCTGTTGATCTCATCGCGCGACACGGCTTCCAACTCGCCGAGTGCGCCCGTCAATGCATCTTTCAATCCGGCAATATCGGTCGGCCATGGCGTCATATCGGGGCTGAACACGCCCGCACGCACACCGGCAATCGCGCGGGTAGAATGGGCGCAGAGTGATTTTACCTGATAGCCCAAGGGCAACATGTCGTCTGCAAGCTTCGCGCCGACCAGCGCCGCCGGTTCGAGACCAGTTTCGGTGCAGAAAGCCTCCGCCTTGTCGAGCAGCCTCACCGCCGCGCCGATGGTTTGCTGAAAACTCGGGACTGTTGCGTCGTAGAGTGAAAAAGCCATGTCTGTTCCTCCTATAATCCGAGAGCGTAGCGCACGACATTGAGATCGCCAAAACGGACGCAGGCGTCAGCGGCGGCTTGGGTTTTAGGCTTGGCATGATAGGCGACACCGAGGCCAGCGGCTTCGATCATCGGGATGTCATTGGCACCGTCACCGATGGCGATGCTGACGGATGGGTCGCGACCGGCGAGGGCTTCGAGCAGAACGGTTTTTTTGGTCTGGGCATCAACGATAGGGGTTTCGACGTCGCCGGTTAAGCGTCCGTCTTTCACCATGAGACGATTGGCGATAGCGCGGTTGAAACCGATTTCGGCGGCAACCGGACCCGTAAAATGCGTGAAGCCGCCCGACACAAGAATGGCTTCGCCGCCTGCCGCGCGAAATGCGGTGATCAGTTCCTTGGCTCCGCCCATCAGTTTCACCCGCTCGCGCAGACATTCGGCGATCGTGGCTTCGGAAAGCCCGGCGAGGAGCGCCACACGGTCGCGCAGCGCCCCGGCAAAGTCGATTTCGCCGCGCATGGCGCGTTCGGTGACTTCGGAAACCTCGGCTTTGAGCCCCGCATAATCGGCGAGTTCGTCGATACATTCGACCGTGATCATCGTCGAGTCCATGTCGGCGACGAGGATCTTCCGGTGACGGTCAGCAAGGGGTTGGATAATCATGTCGAGGCCCGGTAAAACGGGAATCGCCGGATCTTTGTCGGCAAACGAAATATCGCAAGCGACGCCGTCGATGATCGGCCTTGCCGTCCCCCCAAGCGCGTCGCATGCCGATGAAATGTCTCCCGCAGACAGACCTTGCGCTGCTACGAGGGTTGCGATGAACATGAAAATGCCTCCGCTCGCGCTAATCGCAGGACCGACCGCGAGCGGCAAGTCTGCATTGGCAATGGCGCTGGCCAAATTGACGCCGTCGGTGATTATCAATGCCGATTCGATGCAGGTTTACCGCGATTTACGGATCGTGACGGCGCGACCGTCGGTTGAGGAGGAAGCGCGCGCGCCGCACAGGTTGTTCGGCTACATTGACGGGGCGGAGGCTTGTTCGGCGGCGCGATGGGCTGTGGATGCGAAGGCGGCGATTGCCGAGGCACATGCGGCGGCGCAATTGCCAATCCTTGTCGGCGGGACGGGACTTTACATCCGGACGTTGATCGATGGGATTGCGCCAGTGCCGACAATTGATCTGACGGTGCGGGCCGAGATTCGGGCAATGGCAGTCGTTGACGCCTATACTGCGTTGCAGCGCGAGGATGGGGTAGCAGCGGCAAGGCTGGCCCCTGCGGATACGGCGCGGGTCATGCGGGCTTTGGAGGTTGTCCGGTCCACGGGGAAGCCGCTGGCCGATTGGCAGGGCGCGCGGATGAGCGGGATTGGTGATCAGGTTGGGCTCGTGCCAATGATCCTTCTGCCGCCGCGCGAGTGGCTGGCGGCGCGATGCGATGCGCGGTTCGATGTGATGTTCGAGCAGGGACAAGATGAAGTGGCGGCGTTGATGGCGCGCGGGCTGGATCCTGCATTGCCTGTCATGCGGGCTATCGGCGTTCGAGAGATTGCTACTGACGACTTAGCGGGCGGGCGGTTGGCCACGCGGCAATATGCCAAGCGGCAATACACTTGGTTCCGGCGGCAGCTGCCTGAAGACTGGCCATATCACTTTGAATCATTAAACAACGAATCAATCAGTAAATTAGCAATAATATTACGCAGTAAAGCCTTGACAGCATAGTTTGTTATTCATAACGGCGGCAGCCTTGCCATTTATGCCGCATTGCAACAGGAGCCGATCATGCCCGCTGAACTGCCCGGAGCCGAAATCCTCGTTGAGGCGCTTGTCGATCTCGGCGTGGAGGTCGTGTTCGGCTATCCCGGCGGTGCAGTGCTTCCGATCTACGACGCATTGTTCAAGCAGAAGCGTATCAAGCATATCCTCGTCCGTGCCGAAGCGGGCGCGGCCCACGCCGCAGAGGGTTATGCCCGTTCGACGGGCAAACCCGGCGTCGTTCTCGTCACCAGCGGCCCCGGCGCGACCAATGTCATCACAGGCATCACTGATGCGCTGATGGATTCGATCCCGATGGTCGTCATCACCGGACAGGTGCCGACGAGCCTCATCGGCACCGATGCGTTCCAGGAAGCCGATACCGTTGGAATCACGCGGCATTGCACCAAGCATAATTACCTTGTGAAAGACCCCGCGAAGCTGGGCGAGATCATCCACGAAGCGTTTCACATCGCGACGTCGGGGCGGCCCGGTCCGGTCGTGATCGATATTCCCAAAGATGTTCAGGTTGCGACCGCAAGCTATCGCAATCCGGGAAAAATCCAGCACAAGACGTATCGCCCTGCGCTCAAGGCCGATGTCAAAGCGGTCGAGTCGCTGGTCGAGATGCTCGCAGCGGCGGAGCGGCCGATCCTTTATACCGGCGGTGGCATCATCAATTCGGGACCGGGTGCCGCGCAGATGTTATGCGAAATGGCGCGGATCACGGGTGCGCCGGTGACTTCGACGCTGATGGGGCTTGGGGCTTACCCGGCGTCAGGGCCGCAGTGGCTCGGGATGCTGGGTATGCATGGCACCTATGAGGCCAATATGGCCATGCATGGGTGTGACCTCATGGTTTGCCTCGGCGCGCGTTTTGATGACCGCGTGACGGGACGGCTCGATGCTTTTTCGCCGAAAAGCAAGAAAATCCACGTCGATATTGATCGCAGTTCGATCAACAAGATCGTCCGTGTTGACCTGAGCGTCGTTGGCGATGTCGGGCGGGTGCTCGAAGATGCGGTCAAGCTCTGGAAAGCGCGACAGGTGCCCAAGGCTGACCTGTCGGCGTGGTGGGTACAAATCGATAAGTGGCGCGGCAAGAAATCACTTGGCTTTGCAAAGTCAAAGACCGAGATCATGCCGCAACATGCCGTCCGTGCGCTGTGGGAAGCGACGCACAAGCGCAATCCGATCATCACAACCGAAGTCGGCCAGCACCAGATGTGGGCGGCACAGCATTATGGCTTTGAACTGCCGAACAAATGGCTGACCAGCGGCGGATTGGGCACAATGGGATACGGCTTGCCCGCCGCGATTGGGGCGCAGATCGGCAACCCGAAGGCGCTGGTCATCGACATTGCCGGTGAAGCATCGATCCAGATGAACATTCAGGAGCTGGCAACGGCGACGCAATACCGGTTGCCGGTCAAGATTTTCATCCTGAACAACGAATATATGGGTATGGTACGCCAGTGGCAGGAACTGACCTATGAAAGCCGTTATTCAGAGAGTTACAGCGATTCATTGCCGGATTTTGTGAAACTGGGGGAAGCCTATGGCTGGAAGGGCATTCGGTGCTCTGACCCTGCCGATCTCGACAGCGCGATTGCCGAGATGCTGGCGCATGACGGGCCGGTAATCTTCGACTGCATGGTTGCAAAGCTCGCGAATTGCTTCCCGATGATTCCGAGTGGTGCTGCGCATACCGACATGATTCTCGATCCGGCAGGGGTTGTCGGCACGATGGACGACGAAGCAAAGGCGTTGGTATGAGCGATTTACTCGTTGCACTTTTGCCACTGGCATTCGCAGTCATATATTGTTTGGTCCAAACAGTTCGTGACGTGAAGCAGCGGCGATACTGGTGGGCGGCGGCAGGTGTTGCCAGCACGATAGGTATCGCGATTACCCCAATCCCGACCCATGCAGTAAAAGTCCTACTTCCGGCTCAGGCAAACTGATGCACATTAAAACCGGCCCCATCGAGCGTCACACACTGTCCGTTACCGTGGACAATGAGTCGGGCGTGCTTGCGCGCATTGCAGGCATGTTTTCGGCGCGGGGGTATAATATCGAGAGCCTGACGGTGGCCGACATCAGCGAGGACGATGCGGTTTCGCGGATCACGATCGTGACGAGCGGGACGGCAGCGGTGATCGAGCAGGTCGTGGCGCAACTTGACCGGCTCGTTCCAGTGCACAAGGTCACTGACCTCACCGTTCTGGGCGAACATGTCGAGCGCGAACTGGCGCTTGTCAAAGTCGCGGGCGTTGGCGAGCACAGGATCGAGGCATTGCGCCTCGCCGAAGTCTTTCGCGCGGGCGTCGTGGATACGACCATTTCCAGTTTCGTGTTCGAAGTGACGGGGGCGTCAACGAAAATTGACCGGTTCGTAGAGTTGATGGGCGAAATCGGACTGGTCGAGGTCGCACGGACGGGAATCGTCGCAATGGCGCGGGGAAAAACTGCGGTCTAATTCTTGAAAAATAGGGAAGAAATATGCGCGTTTATTATGATCGTGATGCCGACCTTGGCCTCATCAAGAACAAGAAGATCGCCATCGTCGGTTATGGCTCGCAGGGGCATGCCCATGCGCAGAACCTGAAGGATTCGGGCGTTGCCGAGGTTGCGGTCGCCCTGCGCGCGGGGTCGGCCACAGCGGCCAAGGCAATCAATGCCGGTTTTCGTGTGATGACCAATGCCGATGCAGCCGCATGGGCGGACATTGTCATGATCCTCGCCCCCGACGAGCATCAGGCAGCGATTTATGCCGATGATCTGGCGGCGAATTTGAAGCAGGGTGCGACGCTCGCTTTTGCGCATGGCCTGAACGTCCATTTCGGTTTGATCGAACCGCGTGCCGACCTCGATGTGATCATGATCGCGCCGAAGGGACCCGGGCATACCGTGCGGAGCGAATATGTGAAAGGCGGCGGCGTCCCTTGCCTGATCGCGGTGCATCAGGATTCGAGTGGCAATGCGCATGACATCGGCCTCGCCTATGCGTCGGCCGTTGGTGGTGGCCGCAGCGGGATCATCGAAACCAATTTCCGCGAGGAATGCGAAACCGACCTGTTCGGTGAACAGGCCGTGCTGTGCGGCGGGATCACGCATCTGATTCAGGCCGGGTTCGAGACACTGGTCGAGGCGGGTTATGCGCCCGAAATGGCTTATTTCGAATGCCTACACGAAACCAAGCTGATCGTCGATCTGCTGTATGAAGGCGGCATCGCCAACATGCGCTATTCGATCAGCAACACCGCCGAATATGGCGACATCACGACCGGCCCACGGATCATTACCGACGAAACCAAGGCCGAAATGAAGCGCGTTCTCGCCGATATTCAATCGGGTCGGTTCGTCAAGAATTTCGTTCTCGACAACCGCGCCGGGCAGCCCGAACTGAAGGCTTCTCGCAAAGCCGCCGCCGCGCATCCGATTGAAAGGGTCGGCAGCGAATTGCGCGCGATGATGCCGTGGATTGGTGCAAACCAGCTCGTGGACAAAACGAAGAACTAAGGGCTACGGTGCGGCTCCCCTCCCCCAAGACAGGAGTCGCACCATGCGCCGCATTGCTCTCATCGCCCTTCCCCTGCTTGTTGCAACACCGCTCGTTGCGCAGCAGATGGCCAAGCCGGGTTCGAAATCAACCGCCGCGATTACCGGTGGCACTTACACGGTCGATTCCGGTCACACACTGATCGGATGGCGCGTCGATCATATGGGCTTCAACGATTATTTCGGAATTTTCGGGGCTTCGACGGGGACTTTGGTGCTCGACCCGAAGAAACCCAATGCCGCTAAGGTTGATATTACAATTCCGGTTTCGAAACTGACGACGGCGAGCGCGGGCTTGACATCGCACATGCTGCGCGCAGGCAAGGACGGCGGAAAGCCCGACTTTTTCGGGCCTGCCCCTGCCGATGCGAAATTTGTTTCTACGATGGTGATGGCCAAGGGCATGAAAGCAATGATTCACGGCAATTTAACGCTTAACGACGTGACCAAGCCGATCATTCTCGATGCTGAATTTGCGGGCGCAGGCAAGGCACCGCCGATGATGGGCGGCAAGGAAAATGTCGGGTTCCATGCCAAAACGACGATCAAGCGGAGCGAGTTTGGATTGGGTTATGGCATCCCCGTCGTATCGGACGCCGTCGCGCTCGACATTACGGTTGCGTTTCAGAAGTAGGGCGACTAGCCGCACTCAGATGACGCGGTCGCCACTCTCGCTTCTACGACTTATCCGCCCTTAGGCGCGATATTCGCTCGTGCGCGTCCCGCACAACGCAGCCTAAGGGATAATCAGACCGCACTCGAAGCTGACGAGACCCGACATGCTGCGCGACCCTTCCGTAAAATACCGACCGTTTCCACAGATTGAATTGCCCGACCGGCAGTGGCCCGGTCGTGCGATAATGCATGCCCCGCGCTGGCTGTCGACCGACATGCGCGATGGCAATCAGGCGCTCATCGACCCAATGGACAGCGAGAAGAAGCAGCGCTTTTTCGACATGCTGGTGCGGTTGGGCGTCAAGGAAATCGAAGTCGGTTTTCCGAGCGCAGGGGCGACCGAGTTTGATTTCATTTCCGGCCTCGTCCGCGGCGACAGCGTGCCCGATGACGTCATGGTCCAGGTGCTGACACAGGCGCGGCGTGACCTGATCGAAACGACGTTCCAGTCCCTCGAAGGCGCACCGCGCGCCATCGTCCATGTCTACAACGCCGTCAGCCCTGCGTGGCGGCGAATTGTGTTCGGGATGGAGCCTGCGCAGATCAAGGCGATTGCCGTCGAAGCGGCGATGATCCTGCGCGACGAAGCGGCGAAGCGGCCCGCGACCGATTGGCATTTCGAATATTCGCCCGAGACATTTTCGACAGCCGAACTGGATTTCTCGCTCGAGGTTTGTTCGGCGGTGATGGACGTGCTGCAACCGACGCCCGACAAGCCGATCATCTTTAACCTGCCCGCGACCGTCGAGGCGGCGACGCCGAACATCTATGCCGACCAGATCGAATATTTCGGTCGGCATATCCCCAAGCGCGATTGTGTCGTGATTTCGCTGCACGCGCACAATGACCGGGGAACCGGCGTCGCGGCGACAGAGCTCGGCCTTATGGCGGGTGCAGACCGCGTTGAGGGTTGCCTGCTGGGCAATGGCGAGCGCACAGGCAATGTCGATCTCGTGACGGTGGCACTCAACATGTACACGCAAGGAATCAATCCGGGGCTTGATTTTTCTGACATCGACAGCGTGGTCAAGACGGTCGAATATTGCACCGGCATCGCGACCCACCCGCGCCAGCCCTATGTCGGCGATCTGGTCTTCACGGCGTTCTCGGGGTCGCATCAGGATGCAATCAAGAAGGGGTTTGCGGCGCAGGAGCAACGCAACGACCAGTTTTGGGACGTCCCCTATCTTCCCATCGACCCCAAGGATCTCGGTCGCGATTATGAAGCCGTCATCCGTGTCAATTCACAGTCGGGCAAGGGCGGCGTCGCTTGGGTGCTCGAGCAAGACAAAGGGCTGAAACTGCCCAAACGGATGCAGGCTGATTTCAGCCGCCATGTCCAGGCGCTGGCGGATGAACTCGGTCGCGAGTTGCAGGCGGCGGACATCTGGGGCGCGTTTGAAAAGGCATATCTTGGCGAGGGACGGTTTGCCTTGGGTGATTATGAGGAAACACGCGCCGCCAATGGCGACCGGATTTTCGCGGGCAAAGTCATCGTCGATGGCTCCGAACAATCCGTCAGCGGGCGCGGCAACGGGTTGATCTCGTCGGTCGTCGCGGCGGTCGATGGCCTTGGCGTTGGTCTCGACGTGATCGACTACACCGAACATACGCTTGGCATCGGCAGCGATGCGCAGGCTGCGGCCTATCTCGAATGCCGGACGGCGTCGGGGAAAACTGTCTGGGGTGTGGGCATTGATGTTGACGTCGCAACAGCCAGCGTGCGCGCGGTGCTTGGCGCGGCTAATGGGGTTTAATTACTCGACCCGTTTTGAAGGCAAACCCGGCAATCGGCTCCCACGGGCCGCCGCGATACCGCCAGGCGGCGAGGCCGGTTAGTTCGAGCGGTCGCGGTTTGAAGTCCGTCATCAGAGTTTCGAGCAACGCCTTGGCCTCGGGGGCTTTGACCTTATTCTGCACCGTGACATGCGCGCGCCATGGGTTTCGGTCTTGCGGGGTGAGCATTGGTGCAAAGCGTTCGGCGATGCGGGCGCGGATGTCTTCGAGGGCCGGGCTATCGACACGGAAGGCGACACCGCCGCCAAGGTTGATGAGGCCGGACAGGCGGGCTTGAGGGTCGTTGCCGCGGGCTTCATCGCGGAGGAGTTGCAGCAGCTCGGCTTCGCAGGAAGGCGGGAGATGATGGAACATCGTCAGATGCGCGCGCAGGTGGTTCCTCTCGGGCGGGAAATGCTGGCGGCGGAGCGCGTCGAGATAGGTGAAATCTGGATCGCCGATCAAAGCGGTGACGATAATCGGCGCGGTCATCGCCGCCCGAACAGCTTTTCAATATCGGCATGTGCCAGCTTCACCCATGTCGGGCGGCCGTGGTTGCACTGGCCCGAATGCGGGGTGACTTCCATTTCGCGGAGGAGCGCGTTCATTTCGGCGACCGAGAGGATGCGGCCCGCGCGCACCGATCCGTGGCAGGCCATTGTGCCGGCGACGGCGTCGATACGTTCCTTGAGGCTGAGTGCTTCGCCGTAAGCCGCCAGTTCGTCGGCAAGGTCGGTAACGAGGCCTTTGACATCTGCCTGACCCAGCATCGCGGGGACGCCGCGCACGAGCATCGCGGCGGGGCCGAAGCGTTCGAGATCAAGGCCAAACTCACAAAGCTCATCCATACGCGCTTCGAGACGGTCACAGTGAGATTCGTCAAGTTCGACAACTTCGGGGAGGAGCAAGGGTTGCATGGCGACGCCGCCTTCGGCGCTGGCTTTACGCATGCGTTCGAGAACAAGGCGTTCATGCGCGGCGTGCTGGTCCACGATCACGAGTCCGTCTTCGGCTTCGGCGACGATGTAGGTGGCAGCGACTTGGCCGCGGGCGACGCCCATGGGGTAAGCGATGGGTTCGGGGGTCGGTTCGTAGGCGGGTTCAGCGCGGGCCATAGGGGGAGCGGTGAAGGTGGTGCGGCGGTCAAAGACCGAACTCTGCAACCCCTCTCCGTGCTTGCTGCGCGAGTCGCCCTCTTCCCTGAAGGGAGAGGGATTGGCGGTGGTCCACGCGCCCAATGCCGCTGCGCTGGGCCGGGGCTGGCTGCGGTGCCCTGCCCCATCGAGCGCTGCGCGCAATCCGCTGACGATGAGGCCGCGCACCAAGCCAGGATCACGGAAGCGGACTTCGGTTTTGGCAGGATGGACGTTGACGTCGACTTCACTTGTCGGGACGTCGAGGAAAAGCGCGACGACAGCATGGCGGTCGCGCGCGAGCATGTCGGCATAGGCGCCGCGTACGGCCCCGATAAGCAAGCGGTCTTTGACGGGCCTTCCGTTGACGAAAAGATATTGGTGATCGGCGACGCCACGGTTGAATGTGGGGAGGCCCGCAACGCCCCCGAGTGTGATGCCTTCACGGTGGAAATCGACGGTAACACTATTGTCGATCAGCGTTCGATCCGTGAGCGCAGCGACGCGCGACTGTTGGTCTTCGGCTTGCACGGCCAGTGTTCGTCGCCCGTCATGCTCCACCGAAAAGCTGATGTCGGGCCGCGCCATCGCGAGGCGTTTCACGACGTCGATGCAGGCAGCATATTCGCTGCGCGCCGAGCGGAGGAACTTGCGGCGCGCAGGGACTTTCTCGAACAGGCCTTCGACAAGAACGCGGGTGCCGGGCGGGAGGGCGTGCGGCCCTTCGCTAACCAGCGCGCCGTTGTCGACAACCCGCACCCAACCCTCGCCGCCCGATCCTGAGCGCGTCGAAGGGCGGCTTTCAATGGTGACCCGCGCAACGCTGGCAATCGACGGCAACGCCTCTCCGCGAAAACCCATCGTCGTCACTGAGTCGATGGCATCCGTGGGCAATTTCGAAGTCGCGTGGCGTTCGAGCGCCAAAGCGATGTCGCCGCTCGTCATCCCGCAACCGTCATCGCGGACGTCAATCCGCGTCGTGCCGCCCTCGCCCAGAACCACATCAATCCGCGTCGAACCCGCATCAATTGCGTTTTCGACGAGTTCCTTCAGCGCCGCCGCCGGACGTTCGACAACTTCGCCCGCCGCGATGCGATTAACCAGATGTTCGGGCAGGCGACGTATTGACATATAAGGGGCACTAGCCCAATCGGCGGCATCCCGCGACCCGGCCGCTGCGGAAATCTTTATATTTTATGCGCGGCCCAAAAAGCACCGAGTTTTTCCCGCAATGAAGAATCCGTTTTCACGTTTTTTCAAGTTCATGAGCCATGACATGGCAATCGATCTTGGCACGGCAAATACCGTGGTTTACGTCCGTGGTCGCGGCATCGTTCTGAATGAGCCGTCGGTGGTCGCCATCGAGACAATCAATGGCGTCAAGCGCGTCAAGGCCGTGGGCGACGACGCCAAGATGATGATGGGCAAGACGCCCGACAGCATTCAGGCGATCCGTCCTTTGCGTGACGGCGTGATTGCCGACATCGATGTGGCCGAGCAGATGATCAAGCACTTCATTTTGAAGGTGCATGGCGGCAAGAAAAGCGTGTTGCGCTGGCCCGAAATCGTCATCTGCGTGCCGTCGGGATCGACCTCGGTCGAACGGCGCGCCATCCGCGATGCAGCCTCGAACGCGGGTGCATCGCAAGTGTGGTTGATCGAAGAACCAATGGCCGCCGCGATTGGCGCTGACATGCCCGTCACTGAACCCATTGGATCGATGGTCGTCGATATTGGTGGCGGGACGACTGAAGTCGCGGTGCTGTCGTTGCGCGGCGTGGCCTATTCAACATCAGTGCGCGTCGGCGGCGATAAGATGGACGAAGCCATCGTTTCCTATGTCCGCCGCAACCATAATCTGCTGATCGGCGAAGCCACGGCCGAGCGGATCAAGAAAGAAGTCGGCATTGCCAAGCCGCCCGCCGACGGCATTGGCATGACGATCCACATCAAGGGCCGCGATCTCGTCAACGGCGTGCCCAAGGAAATCACGATTAACCAGGGACAGATTGCTGAAGCCCTGTCCGAACCCGTCGGCACGATTGTCGAAGGCGTTCGCATCGCGCTTGAAAATACCGCGCCCGAACTGGCAGCGGATATTGTCGATCAGGGGATTGTGCTCACCGGGGGCGGGGCATTGCTACAGGGGCTCGACGAAGTGTTACGCGACGAAACCGGTTTGCCGGTGACCGTTGCTGACGACCCCCTCACCTGTGTCGCGCTCGGCACGGGGCGCGCCCTGGAAGACCCGATCTTCCGCGGCGTGCTCCAGACAGCCTGACCGGGGTCACGCGGTCATGGCGCCGCCGTCACGCGCGCGCCAGGGCTTTTCAAAGCGCGCGCAACTTGGGCTTTTCACAAGTTATGTGATTGCCGTTGCGGGTATTCTGCTTGCGATTCTGCTAGCGCTGACGGCGCGCTTTGATCCTTCGGGTCATGCCGCAATCCAGTCTTTGCTGTCTGATGTGACATCGCCGATTTCGAAAGGCGGACGCGCACTCGTCGGAACGGTCGTATCGGGCTATGACGGTGTATCCGCTTATATCGATGCAGGATCGAAGAACCGCGCCATGGAAGCCGAATTGCGCCAGAACCGCGCTGCGCTGATCGAAGCGAAAGCGACTGCGCGTGAAAATTACCGGCTGAAGCGGCTGGCAAAGCTGATCGAGCAGAGCCCGGACGCGATTGTGTCGGCGTCGTTGATTGCCTCCACAGGGGCAAGTGCGCGGCGTTATGCGACCCTCTCGGCGGGGGGATCACAAGGTGTCACAGGTGGGCAACCGGTGCGGACGTCTGAAGGGCTGATTGGTCGTGTCGTTGCTGCCGGTCGGGTAACAGCGCGCGTGTTGTTGATTACCGATGGTGGCGCCGTGGTGCCTGTGCGTCGCTTATCCGACGGTCAGCCTGCGCTCGCGACCGGGCGCGGCGATGGCGGGCTTGATATTCGCGCGCTGCAAGCCGGGAGCAACCCGTTCAAGGCTGGCGATGTGTTCGTGACGTCGGGCGCGGGCGGGATTTATCCGCCGGACATTCCCGTGGCGCTCGCCAAGATTGCGCTTCGCGACGTGACCATTGCTCGACCACTGGCGGACCCGGCGCGTCTTGATTTCGCCATTGTATTGCCACCCTATATCGTGCCCGATGCGGCACTACCCCCCATCCCCGTGACGCCCTGACATGGCGCTGCTTCCCCGCCGCGACCGGTTTGCGCCACCACCGACGGCGTTCGAGCAACAGTTGATCCCCGTTGTGTCTGTGCTGCTCGCCTCGCTGGCACCGTTGCTGCCAATGATCGCGAACACGCCCGTTGTCCCGCCGTTGGGTTTCATGATACTGCTCGGCTGGCGGTTGATGCGCAATGATTTGTGGCCTGTCTGGGCCGCGTTGCCGCTCGGGCTTTTCGATGATTTGTTCAGCGGTGCGCCGATTGGCACAGCCGCGGCGCTCTGGACGATGAGTTTCATCGCCATTGACGCGATTGACCGGCGCTTCGTCTGGCGCGACCATCTTCACGACTGGGGCATCGCCGTTGCTTTTGTCGCGGCCTATCTGGTGCTTGCGCTTTGGCTGAGCGGCGGCGGGTTACCGCTTGTCATGCTGCTTCCGCAGATCATCTTTACCGCGTTGCTGTTTCCAGTGATCGCCCGGACTACTGCCATGCTGGATCGATGGCGGCTCGGACGATGAAATGGCCGCGCCTGATTTTCGACAAGCGCAGCGTGAGCGAGGCGCAAGCAAAATTTGCATTTAGCCGACGTAGTTTCGTACTGGGCAGTGCGCAGCTTTCGATTGGTGCATTGCTTGCCACGCGCATGGCCTATCTCTCGATTTTCGAGAATGAGCGCTACACGCTTCAGGCCGAGAGTAACCGTGTTAACCTCTCGCTGATCCCGCCGCGCCGTGGTTGGATTATCGACCACAAGGGCCAACCGCTGGCGCTGAACCGCACGGTGTTTCGTGTCGATATTATTCCTGACCGGGTGAAAGATGTGCCCGCCACGCTGGATACGTTGACAGAGGTGTTGAAGCTGACCCCCGACGAGCGCGACCGCATTGCCCGCGAAGTTGATAAAGGTGCGGGATTCCAGCCGGTGCAAGTCGCCGAAAATCTTGACTGGGAACGCTATGCCGCGATCAGCATCCGCGCCCCTGATTTGCCCGGCGTGCAACCCGCGCAGGGATTCGCGCGCTATTATCCTGAGGGCGCGGCAGTCGGGCATCTGCTCGGTTATGTAGGCGCGGCGTCGGCCAAGGATTACGAGAAAACCAAAGACCCGCTTTACGTCACCCCGGGCTTCAAGATCGGCAAGGAAGCGATCGAGCGGGTGATGGAAACCAATTTGCGCGGCGAACCCGGCGCACGCCGCAGTGAAGTCACGGCGCGCGGCAAGCTGGTGCGCGAACTGGCGACGCGCCCCGATGTCACAGGCGATACGCTCAAACTGACCATTGATGCAGGACTACAGGCTTACGCGGCGCGGCGATTGGGCGAAAATTCCGGAGCGGTGACTGTCATCGATACGCTGACCGGCGGTATTCTCGCTATGGCCTCGATGCCCGCCTATGATCCGAACAGCTTTTCGGACGGCATCGGCCAGATGGAATGGAAAATGTTGTCACAGGACGAGCGGCGCCCGCTGGTCAACAAAGCGCTGCAATCGCTTTATCCGCCGGGATCGACGCTGAAACCGGCCGCAGCGCTGGCGTTGCTGGCGGCAGGCGTCGGGCCGGAAGAAACTGTCTTCTGCGGCGGCGGTTACCGGCTTGGCAACCGCACGTTCCGCTGCCTCGGGCGGCACGGAACGGTTTCAATGAAGCGCGCCATTGCAAAAAGCTGCAACACTTATTTCTATTCGATGGGACGGCGGATCGGCTATGACAAAATCGCGGTCATGGCACGCGAGCTCGGCCTGGGTGCCGAATATGCCCTGCCCTTCACGACGCAGAGCTATGGCACGATACCCGACAGCACATGGAAACTGCGCAAATATAAGCAGGAATGGAGCCAATCGGACACGCTGAACGCCACCATCGGCCAGGGCTATGTCCAAACGAGTCCGTTACAGTTGGCGGTGATGGCGTCGCGAATTGCTTCGGGCCGGTTGCTGCAACCGCATTTGATGGGCAAGACGCCCAACGCCGCGCCACTGTCGTGCACCGCCGAACATCTCGCCATCGTCCGCGATGCGATGAGCGAAGTGGTCAACGGCGATGGCACAGCAGGTCGAAGCCGTTTACCGCTTGAAGGTATCAAGATGGGCGGAAAGACCGGGACGGCACAGGTCCGCAAAATCGATGGCGGTCAACGGGGTCAAAGCGGCGCATGGAAGTACCGCGATCACGGCCTGTTCGTCTGTTTCGCGCCGGTCGATGTCCCGCGCTATGCCGCATCGGTCGTGATCGAACATGGACTGGGCGGTGCGCGGGCAGCAGCACCCGTCGCGCGCGATGTGCTAACGTATTTATATGACCCCGCCAAAGCGATGGAAGTCCTGATCGAAATGGAAAAGACGTGGGGTGGCGACATCAACACGCGCGCCGCCGCTCGTGCCGCCAGTTTTGCCGCTGCGCCAACGCCTGCGGTTGAAACCACCGGCGACGCAACCGAATGAGCCTTGTTCCCGCTTCGCTTGCTAGCATAAACTGGCGGATACTGTTTCTCGTCGGCGCCCTTGGCGGCTTCGGCCTTGTCGTGCTTTATTCGGCCGCGGGAGGCAGCCTGTCACCATGGGCATCCTCTCAGGGCATCAAGCTCATTGCGTTCATGGGCGTTGCACTCGTGCTGTCGCGTATTCCCGAAAGCCTGTGGAAAGCCAGCGCGTTCCCGGCCTATGCGATCATCCTTGTCATGCTGATTGTGGTCGAACTTGCAGGGGCGGTCCGGGGCGGGTCGCAACGCTGGCTCGATCTGGGCTTTATACGGCTGCAACCGTCCGAGCTCATGAAGCTCGCCATTGTTCTTGCCGTCGCGCGGTTTTATGATCTGCTGCCATCGGGCGAAATCCGCAGTTTCAATGCGTTGTGGCCTGCCCTCGGCATGATCAGCTTGCCCTTCGCGCTCGTTCTCATTCAGCCCGATCTTGGCACAGCGACGATGATTGCCGCAGGTGGCATTGTTGTTGTGTTCCTTGCCGGCGTTCCTATGCGTCTTTTCGTCGGTGCGGGAGCGGCATTCGCGGCACTCCTCCCCATCGTGTATGCCATGATGCACGATTACCAGCGCAAGCGCGTCATGATCTTCCTCGACCCTGAAAGCGATCCGCTGGGGGCAGGCTACCACATCACCCAATCAAAAATCGCCATTGGCTCAGGCGGCATCTTCGGCAAGGGATACCTCAACGGCACACAAAGCCATCTCGATTATTTGCCCGAAGGCCATACCGATTTCGTCTTTGCAACGATGGCCGAGGAATGGGGCCTGATCGGCGGCGTTGCCATCATCCTGGGCTTTATGCTTTTGATCCGCTGGGGCATGCGCGTTTCGGCCCGTGCACCAAGCCGGTTCGGACGACTGGCGGCGGCGGGGCTGATCAGCACGATCTTTTTCTATGTCGCGATCAACCTGATGATGGTCATGGGCCTCGCCCCCGTCGTCGGCATCCCATTGCCGTTGGTCAGCCATGGCGGGACAGCGATGCTCACCGTCATGCTTTGTGTCGGCGTTCTCATGAGCATCGAACGCGATGGCAAAAAGCACAAAGGCGGTTTTGGTTAAGCCATTGCGCGTTCGCTGCGGCGATGCTAGTGGCGCGCACTCCAAAGAATACGGACGCATAGCTCAGTTGGTAGAGCAGCTGACTCTTAATCAGCGGGTCCTTGGTTCGAACCCAAGTGTGTCCACCATTTTCGAATAGCCCCGGCAAAAAATCCCGCAGGTGTTGGCCGACATCACTGTTAAGTCCTGTAGCAGGCGCGTTCTGTCATTAGACTTTCAAAATCCAACCCCGCCGCTTCAACCATGGCAAAGCCGCACAGGACATTGCCACCGCAAAACAGGCATAGAGCAACGACGCCACGGGTGGGCTCAGCCCGCCATTCGCCAGTGCTTGATATGTAACCGCCCATATCGTCTCGCCACTTGGAAGTTTTCGAACGATGATGGCGATAAGAAGCGTGTGAACAACGTAAAGGGTGAGCGCGGCTTGGCCGAGACTGACGGACCAACGACCGATCGGATTGTTACCGATGATTGGCCAAGACGCTCTCAATAAAGCCCAGAAGACCACACCAATGCCGCAGGTCACGAGGGCAAAACTGGCCGTCCATAGATTCTTGTTGACCGGCACAACCAACGTCACTGCCAAGCCAATAGCCATCAACGCAAAGCCTGCGAGTGCGAGCCGCATATTGCTCATGCGGTGCCCGGTCATCCAACGCGTGATGGCAACGCCGATCAGCCCATTGGCAATGGCCGGCAGCGTCGAGAGCACACCCTCGGGATCCCAGGTTTTTCGCAAAACCCGACCGGGAATGAAATTCTGATCCAGCCAACCGCTGATGCCCATTCCCGGATCAAGGCTTGGCGGGAGACCAACACGCAGAAGCATCCAAGTGTGAACAACGAGCAGCAACGCAGCCAAAGAAATCGCTAGGCCCGCGCCGCGCCGGACAACAATCACTGCCGCACAGACGATGTAAACAATCGCGATCCGCTGCAAAACGCCCGTCCAACGGACCGATTCTGGATCCAGTGTCGGGCGGATCAACCAGCTGAGCCCGACGCCAATCATGAACAGCAGCAGGGAACGCCGCAGGATCGCGGGCCAACGGATTACCGCACCCGGTCGATCAAACGCCAAAGGAGCCGAGAGCCCCACAATCAGCAGAAAGATCGGAAACACAATATCTGCAAAGGTCAGCCCGTGCCAATCGGCATGTCTGAGCATGGAAAATGACGCATCGCTATTGCCCTGCACGTTCACCAATATCATCAACAGGACGTCAGTGCCGCGAAAGCTGTCGAGTGATTGGTCACGCACGCCGTTCGCACCCAGCATCAGATGACGGAACCACACGCTGTGATGAATTCCCGTTGCGTCATTCGTCACATCCCCAAGCTGAACCTTGTTTACCGCCCGTCAGCACGCAATACCACTTAAATACCAGTGTTAGCGCCGCGCCAAAAGCTAGGTTGTCGCGTTTGCCGTGCCGATCCTACGGATTTTCCGGCGCATCGGCTCTTCAAAGCACGAGAAACTAAGCCATGCCACGACCAACAGTGTCGCGAGATAGAGCGGAGCAAGCCAAATGAAGTCCCCGAATGCAAAATAATGGCCGCCGTTCAAAGTGAGAAAAACCAGCGCTAACGGGATGTGCAGCAAATAGGTTGAATAGGACAAGTCGCCAACAAATTGCATCGGGCGCGTTTGCAAAAACCGGCTGCTGACCGGATGCAGGCAGAGCAGAATGAGCCATGGCCAGACGGCAAATGCCATCACGATCCCGGCATTGACACCGTTTGATTCGATATAAGGGGTTATCCCGATCCCCGCAGCGGCGAGCACGCCAAGCGCGGGTAGTGGGACGCGCTGAAGCTGCGTTCGATAGCGATAGAGGATGAGGCCGACAAAAAAGCCAACCAGCCCGCGCGCGATGCGGCTGGGAATGGGTAAGTATCCGGGATAAATATCAGCAATGATGCCCGCCGAAATTGCGATCAGCGCTCCGATGAAAAGCGCGCGGGCCCCTGCACGCGCAAACAGATAGAAAAGCCCGTAGCAAACAAATTCGCTGGTGAGCGACCATGCCGGCGAGTTGAAACTAAAGCCGTGCTCAAGGCCCGATGCCTGCACCATCAGCAGGTTCAGGATGAAATGATACACGTCATAGTTGACCGCAGTTTGATCGAATGACGGTGCGAGTGGCGCGCCTGCCCAGACGATTCCGGCGACGATGAAAAGCGTAGCCAAATGAAGCGGATATATCCGCGCCACGCGTGCCACGGTATAGCCGGTCAGCGTTGTCTTTGGGTTCAGCCGGCCATCGCGCAGATAAACATGCGCAAAGATGAAGCCCGAGATGACAAAAAATAGGTCAACGGCAGTCCACAGGTAGCCATTGCCCCAGCGGCCAAGCACCGTGTCGAGCCCGATCAGGCCGCCGGGATGCGCGGTCATAACTTTGAGATGGAAGATGACAACGCCCAGCGCCGCAATGCCGCGCAAGGCGTCAATCTCATACAACCGTTCGGGATGTCCGTCTTTCATGTCGGACACCCCCCGGTGACCGTTTATTTCTTGAGCGTCAGTCCGCCGAACCGCTTGTTGAAGCGGGCAACCTGACCACCGGCATCAAGCATCTTGCCCGTGCCACCGGTCCACGCCGGGTGCGACGTCGGGTCGATTTCGAGCGTCATCGTGTCGCCTACTTTGCCCCATGTCGACCGCGTCTGGAACTCGGTTCCGTCGGTCATCTTGATGTTTATCATGTGGTATTCGGGGTGGATTGCAGGCTTCATGATGTATTCCTAAAATTTGGCTGGTTCCGACCAGCCTGAAGGGGAAGCGCGCGCATAGCGACTTGATGCCGCCGGAGCAAGTCAGGCGGGCGGATCAGCGATCATCGCCGTAAAATTGGCTTCTGCGGCCAATTTGCCGTCAACCAGCGCGCGGCCCGCGAACTTGCACACGCTGCTGCGTTTCTGGACAAATTCGACTTCGAGGCGAAGGAGGCAACCCGGTTCAACCGGCGTGCGGAACTTCGCGCCGTCGATCGCCATGAAATAGACGAGCTTCCCCGATCCCGCGAGGCCGAGCGATTCCACCGCAAGCACGCCCGCTGCCTGCGCCAGTGCTTCGACGATCAGCACACCCGGCATGATCGGTCGTCCGGGAAAATGCCCTGCAAAAAACGGCTCGTTGATCGTAACCGCTTTAATCGCGACGATGCGCTGGTCGACGACCAGTTCCTCGACGCGATCAACAAGCAACATCGGGAAGCGATGCGGCAATGCCGCCATCACCCCCCGGATGTCGAGCTCCACTTAACGACCCGTAGGTGCTGGCGTGGCTGGCTTTGGCGCGGTTGGCGCAGGAGCCGCTGGTGCTGCCCCCTGCCCGCCCGGCTGCCACCCAGCGGGTGGCGTGATGCCGACCGTCGGCACAGTGCGGTTCAGTTCGGCAACCACGGCATCAGTAATATCGACCGAGGGTTGATATGAAATCGTTGCCTGTGGCGAGAGGACGAGGTTGACCTTACGGGCGACCATAGCCGCCTTGATCGCACCGTCGAGCTTGGCACCAATCTGTTCTTCGACATAACCCTGCGCCCGCGCGATTGGGGCCGACAGGCGCTGAAGCTCGGTCTGCGCCGTCTGTTGCTTGGCCTGAATCGCGGTATATTGTTGTTGCAGGGTGGCTTGCGCCGTGTTGGCCTTCTGCGCCGCCTGAAAAGCCGTGACCATCGGTGCGATTTCGGCCTGCAGCGCTTTTGACCGCGTTTCGAATGCCGTAATCTGCGGTGCCAGCGTCGTCTTCATCTGGTTCATCGCCGTTATGAACGCCGCTGACTTCTGCACAGCGCCCTGAATATCGGCAACCGCAATACCTTCGACAGCTTGCGCATGGCCGATGGCGGGCATGGCGAGAACGGGGGCCGCAGCGAGCATGGCGGCTTTGAAAATGGTCTTCATCAGAATTGTGTTCCTACGTTGAAAGTGAATGTTTTGGTTTGATCGCCGGGTTCCTTGAGCAGAACCTTGGCGACGTCGATGCGGAACGGCCCGAACGGCGAGTTCCAGTTAACGCCAACGCCGATTGAAACGCGCGGTTTTGCGCTGTTGCCGAAGAAGGATTCGTTGAACGGCGTAATCGTGCTTTCAGTTGTCAGATCGCACGGTGCGGCCGCGGTTTCAAAACGGCGAACACCCGTCGCTGCGACGCGGCACAAGGACGCGATTTTGCCATCAACCGGGTTGGTGAATGTGTTTGCCAGTGTCTGCAAATTGGGTGACGTCACACTGAACACCGATCCGACATCAAGGAACACCGACGGGCGCAGGCCAAGTTCTTTTGCGCCCGAACCCAGCGGAATTTCGACCTCGGCACGTCCCTGATAATAAGCGCGACCGCCCACCGCGTCGTCAATTGTCTGGTCCTTGTCGGTGATCAACGTCCCGGTTGTCACGTCATATCGCTGGCGCAGGACACGTGGGCCAACGCCCCGAATGTCAAATCCACGCATCTGCGGTTCGCCCAAGAAGAAGCGGTCCGTTAGTCGGACTTTGTCGACCCCCGGTCCAAGCGATTTGCCAAGCGGCAGGACATAACCGCCCTCTGCGCTGAGCGAGAAAATGAAGCGGCTGCCCAAATCCCAGTATTTCGCGGCATCGAAACGTGATTTCAAATATTTTACATCGCCGCCGAGGCCCGCAAAATCTTGGCTGAACACGAACCGCTGACCGCGTGACGGGCGGATGTTGTTGTTCAGATTGGAAAACACGACGCTGTAACCAAGCGAGGATGTCGTTCGATTGCCGATAGAATCGCAGAGATAGCGCCCCGCGACGAAGGGATCGCAGGTATCGAGCGTCCCGTTGCCGTCGCTGTCGAAATAATAAAGGTTCCGGTCAAGCGACACTTGATCATAGCTGATTCCATAACGGGCAGCGAACGACCAATATTCGGTGATCGGCACGCCCATGCGCAGCTGGAACCCGGTCGTCACCTGTTGATATGTGCGGTTACGGTCGCCGTTTTGCGTAAAGTTGAAGCTATTCAAATCGCGCCGGAAAAGGTCGCCACCAAGCGCAATATTTTTGTCGAGGAAATAAAGCTCGGTGAACCCAAGTTCGACCGATTTCGAGTAGGTCGAGTAATTGACCGAAGCGCGAAGTTCCTGTCCCTTGCCACGGAAGTTGCGCTGGCGGATCGAGGCATTGACGATGAAGCGCTCGAGCGACGAGAAGCCCGCCGACAACTGAAGCTCGCCGGTCGATTTTTCTTCGACGTTGGCTTCGAGAACAACGCGGTCTGGCGCCGATCCCTGCTTCTGCGAGATTTCCAGCTTTTCCTGAAAGAAACCAAGGCTCTGGATGCGTTCCTGCGACCGTTTGATCGCGATACCGTTGAACGCATCACCCTCTGCTACGCGGAATTCGCGACGAACAACCTTGTCCTGCGTCAGCGTGTTGCCGTTGATGTCGATCCGCTCGACATATACGCGCGGCGCGTCGGCAACACGGAACGTGATGTTCATTGTCTTGGCGTCTTTGTCGCGCTCGAACTGCGGATCGATCTGCGCAAAGGCATAACCCAGCAAGCCCGCAGTCTGTGTGACGCTCTCGACGGTGTCTTCGACCTGTTTCGCGTTATACCATTGCCCTTTTTCCATGGGCAGCAATGGCTTGATGAAATCGGCGGTAAAGTCGCGAATGTCACTTTCGACGTTCACGTCGCCGAACTTATACCGGTCGCCTTCTTCGACGACATAGGTGACGATAAAATCGCGCTTATCCGGCGTCAGTTCGGCCACCGCCGAGACAACGCGGAAATCGGCGTAGCCATTGGTCAGATAAAACTGGCGAAGCTTGCCTTGGTCATAGGCAAGCCGGTCGGGATCATAGCTGTCATTCGACGAGAAGAAGCGATAGAAACGCGATCGCTTGGTGACCATTTCACCGCGCAGTTTGCCATCACCGAACACTTCGTTGCCGATGATGTTGATCTGGCGAACCTTCGATTTCGGCCCTTCGCTGATCTCATAGACAATATCGACACGGTTCTGGTCGAGCATGACCATCTTGGGCTCTACTGTCGCGGCAAAGCGGCCCTGACGGCGGTACAGCTCGATAATGCGGGCAATGTCGGCGCGAACTTTCGAGCGGGTAAAGATGGTGCGCGGCGCGAGTTTCAGCTCTTTGCCGAGCTTGTCTTCCTTGACGCGCTTGTTGCCTTCGAAAACGATGCGGTTGATGACCGGGTTTTCCTTGACGATAATCGTCAACGCGCCCTGATCGTCGCGGATCTGTACGTCGGCGAACAATTCGGTCGCAAACAAATCCTGCAACGCCTGATCGAGTGTTTCGCGCGTGTACGCCGCGCCCGCACGCAATTTGACATAGGAACGGACTGTCTCGCCCTCAATGCGCTGTGACCCCGAAACGGCAATCGATTTGATCGTGCCGCCATCGGTTTCTGGCGCAGGGGCCGGTGCTGCGGGGGCCATCAACGTCGGTCGCACCGTTTGCGCCATGACGAGCGACGGCACGCCCGCGAGCATCGTCCCGATCATCAACACGGAAAGATGGCGTTGCGGGCTGTTCGTCGGCTTTTTAACTGTCACGCGGAAACCGCCCTTCGAAAATTAACAATGATTGCGCGCCGCCCTGCCCGATGCGGCTCATCCGATCAACCCGGCGATACCACGCCACAGGCCCAATCCGGAAAGATCGTTCACAGTCACAACAACCATGAACAGCAACAGCGCAAACAATCCGGATCGGTAGGCCCATTCCTGTGCGGCCACCGGAACCGGTTTCCGCCGGACTGCCTCGATGGCGTAAAAGAGCAAATGGCCACCATCGAGCATCGGAATTGGCAACAAGTTGATGAACCCCAAGTTAATCGAGATCATTGTCATCAGCCACAGGAAGTCGATTGGCCCCAGTGTTGCCTGTTGGCCGGAGATTTGCGCGATTTTTACCGGGCCACCCAATTCCTTGATCGAGCGCATACCCGAAACGACTTGCCACAAAGTCGTCGCCATCGTCTGCACCGAATTGATCGTAAAGCGCACGGCAGCGCCCGGAAGTTCGGCAATCGGATGCTTTACGTTGATGCGCTTTGCCGGGCCAATCCCCAGCAAACCGCGCCGCATTTCATTGCCGAACCGATCCTTGAAGATATTGACGCGCGGCGTGGCGGCGAGAGTCAACCCCTTTCCGGCGCGCTGGACGCCGATCGTCATTTTCTCGTTGGGGTGGATCGAAACAATGCGGGCGACGTCCTCGAAGCTCTCAACACCCTGACTATCAACCGAGGTTATCGTGTCGCCCAGTTTCAGTCCCGCCGCATCCGCAGCCGATCCGCGCTCGATCACCGCAATCACCGGCGGCGTGCGCGGCTCGCCGATGGTGCCAAACAACGCGATGAAAACAATGATTGCGAACAGGAAATTGACCAGCGGCCCTGCGAGAACAATCAACGCGCGTTGCCACAAAGCCTTTGACTGAAACGTCCGGTTGCGTTCCTCGGGCGGCAGTTTCAGCCAGTTCGGGTCCGACTGGCTCGACACACCCATGTCGCCAGCGAACCGCACGTAGCCACCCAGCGGCAGCCAGCCCACCTGCCACACCGTCCCGCGCTTGTCGGTCCATTTTGCAATCGCGCGCCCAAAGCCAATCGAGAATGCCTCTGCCTTCACCCCGCACCAGCGCCCGACGAGATAATGGCCCATCTCATGAATGAACACGAGCGGCGAAATCGCCAGCACAAAGAACAGGATCGTCCAGAGGAAGTTGGGGGATTCGATCAAGCGGCGACTTCTTTCATGACCTGTGCGGCGACCGCACGCGCTTCGGTATCGACAGCGAGAACATCCTCTATCGTTCGTGGCGCGGAAGGGTCATAGCGGTCGAGCACGGCTTTCACAACGTCGGCGATCGCGAGAAAGCCGATGCGATGCCCCAGAAACGCGGCAACGGCGATCTCATTTGCCGCGTTCAGCACAGCAGGGCGCGAACCCTCGGCCTCCAGCGCATCGCGCGCCAGTTTCAGGCAGGGGAAGCGTTCAGGATCAGGCGCTTCAAAATCTAGACGGCCAATGGTGGTCAAATCGAGCGGCTTTGCGGTCGTTTCCATCCGGTCGGGCCATGCCAGCGTCGAGGCAATCGGGATGCGCATGTCCGGCGACCCGAGCTGCGCCAGCGTTGATCCATCGACATAATCGACCATCGAATGGATGACCGACTGCGGATGCACGAGTATATCGAGCCGCGCGCTTTCGACGCCAAAAAGGTAGTGCGCCTCGATCACCTCGAGACCCTTGTTCATCAGCGTCGCCGAATCGACCGAAATTTTTGCTCCCATCGACCAGTTGGGGTGCTTGACTGCGCGTTCGGGCGTCACATCGGCCATTTCGGCTGGGGTCCATGTGCGGAACGGACCGCCACTCGCGGTCAAGACAATGCGACGAACGCGTTTCAGGGGATTGCCGGCAAGGCACTGGAAGATGGCATTATGCTCGGAATCGACCGGGAGCAGCAACGCGCCCGATGCGGTGGCGGCTTTTGTCATCAACGCGCCCGCCGACACCAGAGATTCCTTGTTGGCGAGCGCTACGGTCAACCCGCCTTCAAGCGCTGCCATCGTCGACTTGAGGCCTGCGCACCCGACAATCGACGCCATCGTCCAGTCAACCGGACGACGCGCCGCATCGATGATGGCGTCGGGACCGGCCGTGATCTCGACAATAACGCCATCCAGCGCCGCCTTCAGGTCAGCGTATAACGACGCATCCCCAATCACCGCGAGCTTCGCCCCCGTCGCGCGCACCACTCGCGCCAAACCCGCCACGTCGCGCTGTGCGGTCAGCGCAACCACATCGAACTGGTCGGGCGCATTGAGGATGAGGTCGAGAGTCGACGATCCCACCGATCCGGTCGCGCCAAGGATGGAGACAGAGCGCCGCGCCATCACCGGCCAATGCTCCAAAGCGTCATCATAAGAAACAATCCCGTCCCTACGATCACAACCGGGATCAGCCCATCAATACGATCAAGAACGCCGCCATGTCCCGGAATCATTGACCCCGAATCTTTCACGCCCGCTTTCCGCTTCATCCAGCTTTCGAAAAAGTCTCCCATCTGAGCAACGATGGCAAGAACGGCACCGAAAGCGACCGCAAGAACGACTTCCTTCATCGAAAACACCCTCGATAACCAGATCGCGAGCGCCGCTGTGAACAGACCAGCAGCCGCCATCCCGCCCGCCAGACCTGCCCAGGTTTTTGACGGGCTGATTGACGGCGCAATTTTCGGACCGCCAATGGTCCTCCCCGCGAAATACGCGCCGACATCGGTTGCAATGACAACGCCGATCAGTCCCAGCACAAGTATCTCGGTGTCTTGGTTGTTGCGCATCACGATCAACAGAATAACTGCGCCACCAACATAAGCAGCGCCGATTGCCAACCAAATCGCCCGGCCCCACCAGCTTTGAGCGATCTTTGTGGCCAACTCCCACCATTCCCAGACGGCCCACAGGCCAACCAATCCGACAAAGATCGAAAACGGCAGCCCACCTGCCACAAAAGACAGGGCAGCAATTGCAACCATCACCGTTGCTGACAGCGCACGCAATTTCAGATCGGAAGATTTAGCGGCAGGGTTCGCGTTCAAAGCCCACCAAACCTCCGCTCACGCAGGCCGTAGGCGGCAACCGCGTCCGCCAGTTCGGCCTTCCCGAAATCGGGCCACAGGGTATCGACGAACAGCAATTCGGCATAAGCAGCCTGCCACAGCATGAAATTCGACAGACGCTGTTCGCCCGACGTGCGGATGAGCAAGTCAACCGGCGGTAAATCGCCCGTGTCGAGTGCCGCCTGAACCTTGCTCGCGTCAATTGTCGCAGGGTCGTCCGCGACCAAACGGCGGATGGCGCGAACGATTTCGTCCTGTGATCCGTAATTGAGCGCGATCACGAGGGTCGCGCCGGTGTTCGTCGCCGTCCGTGCCAGTGCGCCGTCGATCATTTCGACCAGATCGGGCGTAAACACACGATAATCGCCGATGACACGGAGCTTCACGTTCTCGGACGCCAGCTCATCAAGGTCCGATTTGATGAAATGCCTAAGCAACCCCATCAAATCACTGACTTCTTCTGCCGGTCGCCGCCAGTTTTCCGACGAAAATGCGTAAAGCGTAAGGACTTCGATCCCGAGCTCGCGCGCCGCCCGCGACGCCGAGCGCACAGCTTCAATGCCTTTGCGATGCCCGGCAATTCGCGGCAAATGGCGCTTTTTCGCCCAGCGACCGTTGCCATCCATGATGATGGCGACATGGCGCGGCACCGGAGCGGGCGATCCGGACACGAGTTTTTCGCGGGCCGGAGCCGTGCTCACTTGCCGAGAATTTCCTTTTCCTTCGCGCTCGCCGCAGCGTCGAGTTCGGAAATCGTGCTGTCGGTCAGCTTCTGCACTTCGGTTTCATGCCGCTTGCGCTCGTCTTCGCTCATGTCGCCCTTTTTCTCGTCGATTTTGAGCGCGTCCATCCCGTCGCGGCGGACGTTACGTGCGGCAATCCGAGCTTTTTCGGCATATTGCCCGGCGAGCTTCGCGAGTTCCTTGCGGCGCTCCTCGGTCAGGTCGGGGATCGGCAGGCGGATCGTTGTGCCATCGACAATCGGGTTCAATCCCAACCCCGCCGAGCGGATCGCCTTGTCCACCGGTCCAACATTGCCCTTGTCCCAAACCTGAACGGACAACATCCGCGGTTCAGGCGCTGAGACCGTTGCGACCTGGTTGAGCGGCATATGCGCGCCGTAAACCTCAACGGTCACCGGATCGAGGAGATTGACCGACGCACGCCCCGTGCGCAGGCCGGACAGATCGCCCTTCAGCGATTCAACCGCACCGTGCATCCGGCGTTCGAGATCGGATTTGTCATAAGCTGGCATGTTTCAGGCTTCCTCATTCCCCACGACCGTTGCAACGCCGCCACCACCCAGAACAGTGGCAAGATTGCCCTGTTCGCGGATGTTGAAGACGACGATCGGAATATTATTGTCGCGGCACATCGCCACGGCGGACGCGTCCATAACCTTCAGATTATCTGAAAGAACACGCTTATAACTCACTGTATCATAACGCTTGGCGGATGCGTTCTTCTTCGGGTCGCTATCATAGACACCGTCGACCGACGTGCCTTTGAAAAGCGCCTCACACTTCATTTCGGCAGCGCGCAGTGCGGCCCCTGTGTCGGTCGTGAAGAACGGGCTCCCTGTCCCCGCCGCAAAAATAACGATACGACCCTTCTCAAGATGCCGTTCCGCTCGACGCCGGATATAAGGTTCGCACACGCTCGACATCGGAATCGCCGACTGCACGCGAGTATCAACGCCAATCGCTTCGAGCGCGTTCTGTACCGCAAGCGCATTCATCACGGTCGCGAGCATGCCCATATAATCGGCAGTCGCGCGTTCGATGCCCTTCGCTGCCGCTGCCATCCCACGAAAGATATTCCCGCCGCCGACAACGACACACAGTTCGAAACCCATTGCCTTGGCATTGGCGATTTCACCCGCGACGCGCGCGGTTTCTTCGGGATCTATGCTCAGGCCCGACGGCCCCATCAGCACTTCGCCCGACAGTTTCAGCAGGATGCGTTTGTAGCGGGGGCGGCTCATCGCGCGGGGGCTTACTTTCGTTGAAGGGCAGGAAGCGACGCGCACCCTAGTCAGCGTGCGCGCGCTTGCCAAGTATGGCTTAGCTCTGGGGAATGCCCGACGTTGCGGCCACTTCAGCAGCAAAATCGTTGACCGCCTTTTCGATGCCTTCGCCCAGCTGGAACCGGACGTAATTGGTCAGCGCAATGGTGCCACCCGCTGCCTTTGCGGCCGCTGCGACGACATCGGCAATGACGGTTTTGTTGTCCATCACGAACAGTTGCGACATCAGCGCGTTTTCCTTGCGGAACTTTGCCATCGCGCCGTCGACCATCTTGCCGATGATTTCGGCAGGCTTGCCGCTTTCCGCAGCCTTTTCCATCGCAATCGCACGCTCACGCTCGACGAGCGCCGCATCGAGTTCGGCACCGTGCAACGCCAGCGGGCTGGCGGCGGCAATATGCATAGCCAATTGTTTGCCGAGCGTCTCTATCGCCGCTTTGTCGGCATTGCCTTCGAGTGCGACAAGCACGCCGATTTTGCCGAGGCCGGGCGCGGCAGCGTTGTGCACATAGGACACGACCGCGCCTTCGTTGACCGACACCGTGGCAACACGGCGCAGCGACTGGTTTTCGCCAATCGTCGCAATGTTGGCGGTCAGCACGTCCTGCACTGTCGCATCGCCCATCGGCGCAGCAGCGAGCGCTTCGATACTGCTGTTATGCGTCAGCGCCAGTTCGGTCACGCCGCGAACAAAACCCTGAAACTGGTCGTTCTTGGCAACGAAATCGGTTTCGCTGTTCACTTCGACCGCAGCACCGATGGTGCCACTGACGACAACGCTGACGAGACCTTCGGATGCCGTGCGTCCGGCTTTTTTCGCAGCGGTCGCCAGCCCCTTGGTGCGCAGCCAATCAACCGCTGCATCCATGTTGCCGTCGGTTTCGCCGAGGGCTTTCTTGCAATCCATCATGCCCGCGCCCGAAACTTCGCGCAGTTCCTTGACCATTGCGGCAGTGATCTCGGCCATGTCCAAATTCCTTCTAAAGTTGATATGCTAACGGGGCGGGCACGCTTCGTTACGCGCCCTGCCCCGTCTTCATGATTAAAATGTGACGGTTCAGGCGGTTGCAGCGTCTTCCGACGGCGCTTCAGCTTCGACGGCTTCTGCCACGGGTGTTTCTGCGACAGGAACAGCCACTTCCGCGACGTCTTCTACGACGGGCTCGGCGACAGGCTCTTCAACCAAAGCCGTTTCAACCGGCGGCTCGACCATCGCGCCAATGTCTACGCCGCGTGCCGAAGCCCCCGACTGACCACCGCGCGTGGCGGCAGCGCCAATGGCTTCGCAATACAGTCGAATCGCGCGCGCCGCATCGTCATTCGCCGGAATCGGGAACGCGATGCCATCGGGCGAGACGTTCGAATCGAGAATCGCAACGACCGGGATGCCCAGAACATTGGCTTCCTTGATCGCCAGCTCTTCCTTGTTTGCGTCGATCACGAACATGACATCGGGAATGCCGCCCATGTCACGGATGCCGCCGAGCGACAGTTCGAACTTGTCCTTTTCGCGCGTCAGCTGAAGGACTTCCTTCTTGGTCAGACCGGCGGTGTCACCCGAAAGCTGCTCTTCGAGCGCCTTGAAGCGCTTGATCGACCCCGAGATCGTCTTCCAGTTGGTGAGCATGCCGCCCAGCCAGCGGTGATTGACGAAATGCTGGCCCGCCATGCGCGCGGCATCGGCAATCGGCTCTTGCGCCTGACGCTTGGTGCCGACGAACAAGACCTTGCCGCCCGCCGCAACGGTTGACGACACAAAGTCGAGCGCACGCGCCATTAAGGGCACGGTCTGCGACAGATCAAGAATGTGAACGCCGTTGCGGTCGCCAAAGATGTATGGTTTCATCTTTGGGTTCCAGCGGTGCGTCTGGTGTCCAAAATGTGCGCCAGCATCAAGCAGCTGGTGCATCGTGACGACAGGTGCCGCCATAATCGTTTCTCCTAACCCGGTTGAACCTCTGGGAAGCGATGACCCCACCTCGCGGCGCGGCACCGGTATGGTGCTTCCCATGTGGAATGGATCGCCCCCTTACTTAGCGCTTGCGCACGATGCAAGGATGTTGTTAAGAACAAATCATGAACACACGGAACCAAGTCATTTAACGCTGGTTCACCCGCCAATTAGGAGTCTCTGAAATGCTTGGATTTTTGTCATTTGTCGTGGTGCTGACGATGTTGTCAGCGACGGTCGGATTGATCATTGTGACGATTCGCAATGCATCGGAAACGATCTGTGGCGCGCTTCGCGGGGATACGCTCCGTCGTGAGAACTTCGTGAACTTCGGTCCCCGTCGGATCAGGCAATCGGTCCCTATACGGCCGAATTATGCTCCACTGCGCGCCGCCGCTTGACCTTCGAATAGCTGCGGATGCTGAACGGGATCATCGCGACATAGCCGATTGATACGATGATGAGCGTCCACAACGGTTCGGCGAACAACGCCGTGCCGACGAGCGCCAGAAGCAAAATCGCTTCGAGCCGGATCGTCCGACGCAAACGGATCGAACCCCAGCTATAGGTCGCAACATTCGAGATCATGAGCATCGCAATGAAAGCGAGCCACGGCGCGACAATATACGGTTCGCGGAACAACGCATTGTCTGTCACGATCCAGAGATACAGCGGCAGGAAAGCAAGCCCTGCCCCTGCGGGTGCGGGAATGCCGGTCAGAAACCCCGCAGATTTATGCGGCTGATCCTCGACATCGATCCGTGCGTTGAAACGCGCCAGGCGCAGTGCCTGACAAACTGCAAAAGCCAATGCGCAGAACCAGCCGAAGCGCGGAAAATGCTGAAGTGACCAAAGATATATGATCAACGCGGGTGACACACCGAATGCAATCACATCCGAAAGCGAATCAAGCTCTGCGCCAAACCGGCTCTCGCCGCGAAACATCCGCGCAACACGCCCATCGACGCCATCAAGAATAGCAGCAATGATAATCGAACCGATCGCTTTCAGCCAATCATCGGGAACACCATTTGCGCCCGAAGCCGATATGGCGAAACGGATCCCGGTTAAGCCGAAACATAACGCGAGCGCCGTAATCGCATTCGGCGCCACCGTGCGCAGCGGAATGCCGCGCATGGCTGGCTTCATTGACTAATTCCCATGGCACTGTGGTTGTCACCGATCAGCCCGAGGATCGTCTCACCCGCGACACTACGCTGGCCCAGCGCCACTTTCGACGCCGTGCCCGCAGGCAGATAGACATCGACGCGACTGCCAAAGCGGATCAGGCCGACCCGCTGGCCGACCGTCACCGAATCGCCAGTTTTCACAAAAGGCACAATCCGGCGTGCGATCAGGCCCGCAATCTGGGTAAACCCGATCCGTACGCCGTCATTACGCTCGACAAGGAAATGCTGCCGCTCATTTTCCTCACTCGCTTTGTCGAGGTCGGCATTCAAAAACTTGCCTGCGATATAAACGACATTCTTGATCACACCGGTAATTGGCGTCCGGTTGATGTGGACATCGAACACACTCATGAAAATCGACACTCGCGTCAGGGGTGCATCACCCAGCCCTTCCGGCCCGGCCATTTCGCGCGGTGGCGGCACGCTTTCGATCAGCGTAATCAGACCATCGGCAGGAGCCACAATCGCGCGGTCATCCTGCGGCACGGCACGGTGTGGATCACGAAAAAACAGCGCGACCCAAAGCGTCAGGCCGATCAGCGGCCACGTCAACCATGTGACCCACAACCACGCGACTACCGTTATCGCGCCGGCAATCGCGACGAACTTGCGTCCTTCGGGATGCACTGCCGGAACGCGCCATTTAACGCCACCGGGGGCGGTCGGGATATTTGAATTTGATACCATAGTGAGAGTGTAAGAGCGTCGGCGCGCCGTTACAATGCAGAGATGGACTGTGTCGACGGTTGATTGCCGCGCCTCACCCCTCTAACGACGCCTCAAATCTTCTCCCCGGGAGCACCCACGCATGTCCAAGATCAAGGTAAAAAATCCCGTCGTCGAAATTGATGGCGACGAGATGACCCGGATCATCTGGCAGTGGATTCGCGACCGGCTGATCTTGCCCTATCTCGACATCGACCTGCATTATTATGACCTCGCCGTCGAAGTCCGCGACCAGACCAACGACAAGATCACAGTCGATTCGGCAAATGCCATCGCCAAATACGGCGTCGGCGTAAAATGCGCGACGATCACGCCCGACGAGGACCGCGTCGAGGAATTCAAGCTCAAGCGCATGTGGAAATCGCCAAACGGCACGATCCGCAACATCCTCGGTGGCGTTGTTTTTCGCGAACCGATTGTCATCAAAAACGTGCCCCGCCTTATCCCCGGCTGGACTGATCCGATTGTCGTTGGTCGCCATGCATTTGGAGATCAGTATCGCGCCACCGACTTCCGCGTCCCCGGCCCCGGCAAATTGCGCATGATTTTCGAAGGCGACGACGGCAAAGTCATCGACGAAGAAGTGTTCCAGTTCCCCAGCAGCGGCATCGCGATGGGCATGTACAACCTCGATGAATCAATCCGCGATTTCGCCCGCGCCAGCATGAACTATGCGCTCGGTCGCGGCTGGCCACTCTATCTGTCGACGAAGAACACGATCCTCAAAGCCTATGACGGCCAGTTCAAAGACTTGTTCGCGGAGATTTTCGAAAACGAGTTCAAGGACAAGTTTGCCGAAGCCAAGATCACTTATGAACATCGCCTGATCGACGACATGGTCGCCTCGGCGCTCAAATGGTCGGGTAAATTCGTCTGGGCATGCAAGAATTATGACGGCGACGTGCAGTCGGATCAGGTGGCACAGGGCTTTGGCTCGCTCGGCCTGATGACCTCCGTGCTGCTCACACCCGACGGCAAAACCGTCGAAGCCGAAGCCGCCCACGGCACGGTGACGCGCCACTATCGCCAGTATCAGGCGGGCAAGGCGACTTCGACCAACCCCATCGCCTCGATCTTCGCGTGGACAGGCGGCCTGAAGTATCGCGGCAAGTTCGACGAAACGCCCGATGTCATCCGCTTCGCCGAAACGCTCGAGCGCGCGTGCGTCTATACCGTCGAACAGGGCGGCATGACCAAGGATCTCGCAATCCTCATCGGTCCCGATCAAGCATGGATGACGACCGAACAATTCTTTGAAGCCGTGCGCCTCAATCTCGAAACGGCAATGAACGACTGGAAGTAGGCGACCGCACCCGCTCGCGGCGAACGCCGAGGCCGATGATCCGGCCCGGAATGCGGCGCAGCAGCGGAAAACGGTCAAGCATTCGCAGCGGCCATGCCGGTCGCTCGATCCGCACATTCGCAGCGAACACGCCGCTTATGAAGCGATCCTGCGCTGTCTTCTGCCCAGCCTGAATGACCTTGGTCGGCCATAAACGGCGCGCTTGAACATGACGGAGCAAATCATCGACGTTCGCGTCCGCAGCCAGCGGCCCCGCCAATATATTCGCCGCTGCAACCGCATCCTGAATCGCAAGATTGATCCCGATCCCGCCGATGGGCGACATTGCATGCGCGGCATCGCCGATTGCCAGCAGACCGGGCCGGTGCCAGCAGTCAAGCCGGTCAAGCGTGACCGACAGCAAGTGCAACTGGTCGAAACTGGCGAGCACCCCCTCGAGCGGCCCCAGATCAGGGGCCGCCGCCTCGATCCGTGCACGCATCGCCGCGATGCCCTCGGCGCGGAACCGATCTGACAACCCTTTGGGAAAGATAAAGGCGCACTGCCAGTAGTCATTGCGGTCGATCAAAACGATCATACTACCGGTCTTGACGATCCCGCGCAGCACATCACCGCCATCATCGACCTTCGGTACGCTGAACCAGAACACGTCCATCGGCGCACCGAATTCAGTGGCCTGTAATAGGTTATCGCGACGCACGATCGAGCTGCGTCCATCCGCCGCTATAACGAGCGATTTAGCCACAATTTTGCGACCATCGGTCAAGGTCACGCCGCTGATCCGGCGCTCGCATTCTTCGATGCGGGAAACCGCACTTTCCATCACAAGTTGAAACCCCGGAAACGCCGCTGCTTCGGCCTTTAGAAAGTCGAGAAACTCCCACTGCGGCATCATCGCGATGAAGGGCGCTGGCGTGTTCAAATGGCTCAGGTCACCAACGGTCACACTTTGTCCCGCAACGGTCAGCCGGGCCTGCGCAATCCTGCTATGCGGCCGCATCAGAAACCGTTCGAGCATCCCCAGCTGATCGAGGATTTCCATCGTCGACGGGTGAACCGTATCGCCCCGGAAATCGCGCAGGAAATCGGCATGCTTTTCAAGGACCATGACGTGCACGCCGGCGCGGGCGAACAGCAATCCCGCCATCATCCCGGCAGGTCCGCCGCCGATGATCACGACCTGTGGCGAGTCGGCATCGTCCATAACCTGACTTATGCCGCGCATTCTGGTTAAGTGCCAACATGGCTCTAACCCTCGATTCGACTGGCTTTTCCGATGCGATTGTCATCCTCGGCGCGGCAGGTCTCGTCATCCCCGCGTTTGCCCGCGCGCGGATTACGCCGGTTATCGGATTTATCCTCGTGGGCATTTTGGTTGGTCCGCACGGCCTCGGCGCGCTCGTGCCGCAAATGCCGTGGCTCTATTATGTGTCGATCACTGATCCGGAAGCGATTGGCCCGTTTGCCGAACTCGGTATTATTCTGCTGCTGTTTTCGATTGGCCTTGAGCTGTCTTTCCGTCGCCTGTGGGGGATGCGGAGCCGCGTGGTTGGTTTTGGAGCCGCCGAACTCTTCGTCTCGGGCCTCCTGATTGCGGTGGCGCTCTATCTCTTTGGCCGGTCCCCTGAACCCGCATTCGGACTGGGCATAGCACTTGCCTTGTCGTCCACGGCTTTGGTGCTCCCGATTGCGGGCACGACGAGCGCGGTCGGGCGACTGGCGTTCGCTATGCTTCTGTTCGAGGATCTGGCCCTTGTTCCGATCATCTTCGTCCTTGGCGCAGTGGGTGGCGGCGGCGATTTCGCATCCTTTGTCAGTATCGCTGCATTGGGGGTCGCCACCGTCACCGCCATGCTGGTTGTGGGCTGGTTCGCGTTGCCGCTGCTTTTTGCCCAGGCTGCGCGCACCAAGAGCCCCGAACTTTTCCTGTCGGCCAGCCTGCTTGTTGTGATCCTTGCCAGCGTCGCGACCACGGCGGTGGGACTTTCACCGATTGTCGGCGCACTTGTCGCTGGACTGTTGATCGCCGAAACCGATTATGCCGACGAAGTCGAAGCCGTCATCGCGCCGCTCAAAGGGTTGGCGCTTGGCGTCTTTCTGATCAGCGTCGGGATGAGCCTCGACCTCGCGATGATCGCCGCGAACTGGCAGGCGTTGATTGCCGCTGTCGTCGGTGTCGTCGTGATCAAAGCCGTCGTGACCACCGCGCTGTTGCGAATGGGCGGCGTGCGTACCGGGGTTGCCGCCGAAACCGGGGTGCTGATGGCCAGCCCTTCGGAGACCACCTTGATCGTGCTGGCGGCGGGGGCAACAGCAGGGCTGATTGGCGCGACCGATGCGGCCTTCTGGCAAGTGGTGACCGCCATCGGCCTTACGATTACGCCCTTGCTAGCGCGCATCGGACATGACTTTGCACGGCGGATCGAGATGCGTGAAGTGCGCGCCGCCGATGATCCCGACACCGGAACACCGCGCACGATTATCGTCGGCTTTGGCCGTGTTGGCGTCATGGTGGCGGACATGCTCGATGTGCATGGCCGCCCGTGGATCGCGGTTGAAGCGAATGTCGATGCAGTGACGGCGGCGCGGCGGCACGGGCGACCGGTGCAGTTCGGTGATGCGGGACGGATGGAGACGCTTGAACATCTTGGTGTGGAGACGGCATCAGCGGTCGTTTTTACGATGGACGATCCGGTGCAAATACTGCGGCTGACCCGCAAGTTGCGTGTCCGGTTTCCCGAATTGACGATTATCGCCCGCGCGCGCGATACCGACCACGCGGCGGCGCTCTATCGTGCGGGGGTCAGCGACGCGGTTCCGGAAACGCTCGAGTCGTCGCTCCAACTGTCCGAGGCCGTGCTGGTTGATCTGGGTGTTGCCATGGGCCCGGTCATCGCATCGATCCACGAAAAGCGCGACGAATTGCGGGCGGAGATCAAGAATGCGGGCATGCTCGACACATTGCCCAAACTCAAATCAAGCTGACAATGCCGCCTTCACAGCGGCGATAGCGTCGGCGGCCTTGCTGCCGTCGGGACCACCGCCCTGCGCCATGTTGGGCTTGCCGCCACCGCCCTGCCCGCCCAGCGCGCTTACGCCCGCCCGCACAAGTTCAACAGCGGAAAAGCGCGCTGTCAGGTCGTCGGTAACCGCAATCAGGATCGATGCCTTCGCGTCATTGACGGTGACCAGCGCGACAACGCCCGACCCGATCCGCGCCTTTGCATCGTTGGCAAGACCGCGCAGGTCTTTAGGATCGAGCCCGTCGTAGCTCTGGCCAAGGAACATCACACCGCCCACATCTTCAGGCTCAGCGGCCGCCGCGCCACCGCCACCGAGCGCCGCCGCCTTTTTCGCGTCGGCCAGCTCCTTCTCGAGGCGCTTGACCGAGTCCGCCAATGCCGAAACGCGCGCAGGCGCTTCGTCGGGGTTGGCCTTCAGCGACGCCGCAATGCCCTTCAGCTTGTCCTCGCGATCGGTCAGCCACAGCCGCGCCGCCTCACCTGTCATCGCTTCAACGCGGCGGATGCCACTCGCGACGGCACCTTCCGAAATCACTTTGAACAAGGCTATATCGCCCAACGCATTCACATGCGTCCCGCCGCATAGCTCGACCGAATAATGCCCCGCATCGACCTTTGGCCCCATGCTCAGCACGCGGACTTCGTCGCCATATTTCTCACCGAACAGCGCGAGCGCGCCCGCTGCAACGGCGTCGTCGGGCGTCATCAGGCGCGTTGTGACCGCCTGATTGCCGCGGATTTCGGCATTCACTTCAGTTTCGATGGCGGCAATGTCTGCGGGAGACAGCGCGGCCCCGTGCGAAAAGTCGAAACGCAAACGGTCAGGCGCAACGAGGCTCCCCTTCTGCGTAACATGCGTGCCAAGACGGTTTCGTAGCGCAGCGTGCAGCAAATGCGTTGAACTATGATTAGCGCGAATCTGGTCGCGCCGCCCCGGGTCGATCAAGAGGCTCACGCTATCGCCGACACTTATTTTGCCCGTTTCAATCTTTGCCTGATGAGCATGAAGGCGGCCCAGCGGCTTCGACGTATCATCAACTATGGCGCTTAAACCATTGTCATTCCTAATCAAACCGGCATCGCCCATCTGCCCACCGCTTTCACCATAAAAGGGCGTCTGATTGGTGATGATGACGGCGCTGGCAGGGGCTTCAACCTGCTGAACTTCAACCCCATCGACGAGGATCGCCAGCACTTCGCCAACACCTTCGGTCGATGTGTAGCCGGTAAACTCAGTTGACCCCACGCGCTCGGATATGTCGAACCACACGTCATCGGATGCCTTCGCGCCCGATCCCTTCCATGCCGCACGCGCCATCGCTTTCTGCTTGGCCATGCCTTCGTCAAAACCGGCGCGGTCAATGCCGAGGCCCTGCGTGCGCAACGCATCCTCGGTCAAGTCGTAGGGGAAACCGTAGGTGTCATAGAGCTTGAACGCGACATCGCCGGGCAGTGTCGCCCCCGCCGCCATCCCTGATGTCGCTTCATCAAGCAGCTTCAGCCCGTTCTGCAACGTCCGCCGGAATTGCGTTTCCTCCTGCAACAACGTCGCCTCGACCGCTGCCTGCGCGCGCACCAGTTCGGGAAACGCCCCACCCATTTCGGCGACCAGCGACGGCACGAGCCGGTGCATCAACGGATCCTTGGCACCCAATATATGCGCATGCCGCATCGCACGCCGCATGATCCGGCGGAGCACATATCCCCGCCCTTCGTTCGACGGCAGCACGCCGTCGGCAATCAGGAAGCCCGACGTTCGCAGATGGTCCGCAATCACACGGTGCGACGCCTGATTGTCGCCGGTGGTCGCAGTCTTGGTCAGCTCGCCGCTTTCAAGGATCAATGCCTTGAACGTGTCGGTGTCATAATTGTCGTGCACCCCCTGCATCACCGCGGCGATCCGCTCCAGCCCCATGCCGGTGTCGATGCTAGGTTTGGGCAGCGAAATCCGGTCGTCCGGCCCGCGCTGGTCATATTGCATGAAGACCAGATTCCAGATTTCGACGAATCGGTCACCATCTTCATCGGGGCTGCCGGGTGGCCCACCGGGGATATGATCGCCGTGATCGTAGAAAATCTCCGAACACGGCCCGCACGGCCCGGTGTCGCCCATCGACCAGAAATTGTCCGACGTCGCGATGCGGATGATGCGGCTGTCGGGCAGGCCCGCAATCTTGCGCCACAGCGCATGCGCCTCATCATCGGTATGATAGGCGGTCACGGTCAACTTGTCGGCGGGCAGCCCCCATTCGCGCGTCAGCAGAGTCCATGCATGGTGGATCGCCTGCTCTTTGAAATAGTCGCCGAACGAGAAATTCCCGAGCATTTCGAAGAAAGTATGATGCCGCGCGGTATAGCCGACATTATCGAGATCATTATGCTTTCCGCCCGCGCGCACGCACTTCTGGCTCGATGCGGCGGTCTTGTAGGGCCGCGTTTCGAGGCCGGTGAAGACATTTTTGAACGGCACCATCCCCGCGTTCACGAACATCAGCGTCGGATCATTATGCGGCACCAGCGGCGCGGATTGGACACGCGCGTGGCCCTGCCCTTCAAAATAATCGAGGAAACTGCGGCGGATGTCGTTTGTCGATGTCATGGGGTGCGCTTAGGGGAGACGCGGGGGATGCTCAAGCGGGGGGGCATCTGTCGCTTCGTTGAAATCAATATCTTCAAAAAAATACGAATAGTAAGCGCCGCGTAAGGTATCCACGGCCTTGTCCAATTCAGCCGCGATGTTGCGAACTTGGATTGCTGGAAACTCGATGTTTTTCTTTTTTACAACAATTTGATAGCTGCCCTGAAATGGGTTTTGGTCGAAATGTCCGTGTGCGAGCTTATTTCTCACACCGTTGATACGGCGCAGCTGATCAAACTCAAGAGCTAACGTTGATGGCTCTCGCGATCTTGCGGCAAGCGCTTCTGCGACGTCGATTCTTGAAGCAATATTTCCTTCCGTCAGCTTGCTAAGTTTCGAACCCAACCCAGAGCGTTCTAATTCCCACCCTATTATCTGGCTCAAATAGAAATCAGCCTCGTTAAATATCAGGATAAACGCCCCAAGCGCAGCCTCATAATCTGCACGAATTTCGGGATCGGCCATTGGCGTATCGTCGTCAATCATATCAATCCGCCGGATATTCGATGCTGGCCTGCGGCTTTGAAAACCACACCGGGCCGTTGTCGGTCATGTGAAAACAATCCTCGATGCGGACGCCGAATTTGCCGGGAAGATATAGGCCAGGTTCGTTCGAAAAGCACATGCCGGGTGCAAGCCGCGTCATTTCGCCGCGTACGAGGTTGACAGGTTCGTGGCCGTCCATGCCGATGCCGTGGCCGGTGCGATGCGACAGGCCGGGAAGTTTGTAACGCGGGCCGTAGCCGAGTTTTTCGTAAGCGCTGCGGACGGCATCATCGACCGAGCCTGCCGTCCTCCCGATCTGGGCGGCAGCAAAAGCGATGCGCTGCCCTTCGCGCATATGGCCGAATACACGGCGTTGCTCGTCGGTCGCGCCGCCGAGCACAATCGTGCGTGAGACGTCGGACTGATAGCCGCCGACATTGCAGCCGCAATCGATCAGGATCGGTTCGCGCAGGGCGACACGCTGCGGCTTGCCCGTTCCATGCGGATAAGCACTCGCCTCCCCGAGCAGGACCAGTGCAAACTCGGGCGTGCCACCCATCGCGGTCGTCGCGGCATTGATCATCGCGCTGATCTGCGCAGGCGTCATGCCGGGTTCGATGCGCGGGATGGTATGTTTGATCGCGGCAACAGTGATGTCGGTCGCGGTCTGCATCAGCGCGATTTCGGCTGGCGTCTTGATCATCCGGCATCCGCGGACAACCGAATTGGCAGTAACAATTCTTGTTGCCGGGAACGCTTGGCGCAGACCGTCGCTCGCAAAGAAACGTACAGTTTCCTCGATACCAATCGGGAGCTTGTCCAGCTTTCGGCTTTTGAGAAAGCCCACGATTTGTGAGATCGGGCTTTCCTCCTCCTGCCAGACACGGATTTCTGCGGGCAGGCCGAGCGACTCGCGGACCGAGGGTTCCTCGAAAAACGGCGTGACAATGCACGGATCACCCTCGACCGGGAGAATCGCACAGGTCAGTCGCTCGCTGCGCCACCATTTTACGCCCGTGAAATAATCGAGACTCGATCCCGGCTCGATCAGGATCGCGCCAATGCCGTTGGCGCGCATCAGGCGTTGTGCCTTGGCAATGCGCGCGGCGCGTTCGGCGCGACCATTGGGGACGATATTCGTCGTCAGCGATTTTAGATCCGATGCCGCCGCGAAGGCAAAGCGCGGGAGCAATGCCGATGCGCCCACAGCGATCGTTGAAGCCATCAAAGTGCGGCGGTCGATCATTTTGTGGCTCCCCCGTTGCGCATCCTGAGCGCCGCCAATTCGCGAATGAGTTTGGCGGCAAGGGTTGCGGTCATGCCATTGATATCGCGCAATGGGTTGAGTTCGACAATGTCTGCGCCCGCAAGTGGGGCAACTTGGCGGTCGAGAACGCTCAAGACATCGCGGGTACTGAGCCCGCCGGGTTCGATGTGCGACACGCCGGGTGCGACGCTGGGGTCGAAGCCGTCCATGTCGATGCTGATGTAAAGCGGACCATCGAGGATCAGTACGGCATCGGGCGTGAAGTGGCGCATTTCGATGACTTCGACGCCGAAGCGGTCTACTTGCTCGCGGCAGTGGCGGTTCATGGTGCGAATGCCGACTTGCACGAGGCGCTTGGCATAACCGCCTTCCATGATCCGCGCGAAGGGCGAGGCATGGCTGCGCGGATCGCCTTCGAAATCGTCGTAGATGTCAGGATGCGCGTCGAAGTGGAGGATGTTGAGCGGGCCGTGGATGGCGGCGAGCGCGGCGACGATGGGGAGGCTGATCGCGTGGTCGCCGCCAAGGACCAAGGGCATGGCACCGGATTGCGCCGCTTTGGCGACGGCAGCTTCGATCAGGCCGTCGTCACTGGCCGATTCGGTGAGCGGAAGATCACCAACATCATCCACATGCACGTCGGTGCCGATCTCGGTGCCGTCTTCGGCAAAGCTGTTGGCGTGATCGCTGGCGAGCGCGGCGCGGATGGCAGCAGGTGCAGCCGCAGGGCCGCGCAAGAATGACGAATGGACGTCGGTCGGTGCCCCGATCAGGGCGATACGGGGCACCTCAACCAACGACGGATTTCCGCCAAAGGTTAGTCAAAAGTTAGTCCAAGGATTTTCCCGTTATTCAGCATCATCCTCCGCCGAGGGGCCGACCATCAGTTCTTCGGCGACTTTGTCAGTGCGGGCACGGACAGCGGCTTCGATACGGGCGGCGATTTCGGGATTTTCGGTGAGGAAGACCTTTGAATTCTCACGCCCCTGCCCCACGCGAACCGAGTCGTAGCTGAACCATGCGCCTGACTTTTCGACGATGCCCGCTTTCACACCGAGATCGAGGATTTCGCCGGTTTTCGAAATGCCTTCGCCATACATGATGTCGAATTCGACTTGCTTGAAAGGCGGCGCGACTTTGTTCTTCACGACTTTGACACGGGTGGTGTTGCCGACAATGTCTTCGCCACTCTTGATCTGGCCAGTGCGACGGATGTCGAGACGGACCGAGGCGTAGAATTTGAGCGCATTGCCGCCGGTCGTGGTTTCGGGCGAGCCATACATCACGCCGATTTTCATGCGGATCTGGTTGATGAAAATGACGGTGCAGCGCGAGCGGCTGATCGAACCGGTGATCTTGCGCAGCGCCTGCGACATTAGACGGGCTTGCAGGCCGACATGACTGTCGCCCATTTCGCCTTCGATTTCGGCGCGCGGGACCAAGGCCGCGACTGAGTCGATGACCAGCACGTCGACCGCGTTCGAGCGCACCAATGTGTCGCAGATTTCCAAGGCCTGCTCGCCGGTATCGGGCTGCGAGACGATGAGGTTGTCGATGTCGACGCCGAGTTTCTTGGCATAGGCGGGATCAAGCGCGTGTTCGGCGTCGATAAATGCCGCGGTACCGCCAATTTTCTGGGCTTCGGCAATCGCATGGAGGGCTAAGGTCGTCTTGCCCGACGATTCGGGGCCGAAAATCTCGATGATGCGGCCGCGCGGCAGGCCCCCGATGCCGAGCGCAATGTCGAGCCCGAGCGAACCGGTTGAGACCGCTTCGATTTCCATCTTTTCGCGGCTGCCGAGCTTCATGGCGGAGCCCTTGCCGAAAGCGCGATCGATCTGTGCGAGTGCGGCTTCGAGCGCGCGGGCGCGGTCTGTGGTTGCGGATGCCATGTCTGACTGGATGACCTTCAATTGAGCTGCCATTGTTCACTCCCTCGTAGCCGTTCGCGCGCTGTCGTCAACGCCGTGATTAGGCTTGTATCGGGTTTGTTCTGTTGGAACAAGAGTGGAACGAAAATATTTTGATTTCGCCTTCGTGCCTTCGCGCCTTCGTGTGATTTTGCACATTCACACGACGGCACGAAGGCACGAAGAGATGTGTGATGGGACCCCATCTGATTGAATTTGGGGTTAATTAAGGTTTCACCGTAACCTCAAAAACCTCTCACAAAATCGATGTACTGTAGTTTCTGCGCCACAGTTGGATTTTTTGGCCAAGTTGAAACTCCGCTTGGATATTTCGTGGGATCGAGAGGACGATTCGGGCCAAAACCAATTTGCGCCAACCTTTTCTCAATCCCCAGAGTAACCGGCTCATCCGTCACTGTCAGCAAGATGCGCTTCAGCGTCATACCCGCTCCAAAGCTCTTAGCGAGATCGTTGGGTTCGACCAGCTCGACCGTCTTCGGATCGCGAATGTCGCGAAAGCGCACGAGCGGGGGCAAATATTTGGCAGCAACTTCGACTGTCCGCCCGATCGACGAACGCTGTTCCAGATCCGCGAACCGGGCAAAAAGCACCTCGTCCACGAGCGTGCCAGGACTAAAACTGCGGAACGCGGTGTCTAGCATACTTGCGCCGGTAAGACCTCCGTTAAAGTCTTTGTAAGTAAACCCATCGACGACGAGCGCGAACAATATGTGTCCGCCGGACAGATCGACCGCCACAGCCTCGCCCTTGAACTGAATGCCAAATCCCGTTGTACCGGGGAACTTAAACGCCCCTTTAGTCACCGACACTTCCATTACGCTCGATCCGGTCTTCAGCCCCTGTGGCGTCTCGACCTCGACCGTCTCGCGAAATCGGAACGTATGGCGCCGTGACCCAGCGCACCCGCCCAGCGCACTTGCTGCCACGCCGCCCGCCAGTACACCGATCACATCCCGCCGCGTCATGCTACAATCCAGAGTGTAGAAGCGCTTACCGTTTTACTCACCCCTTACCCTCTCCCAAAGCCATCTGCGCGGCCTCCGCCAGTTGCTTCACCGAAAACGGCTTCGGCAAAAAATGCACCCGGTCGAGATCGATGGATTTGCGGAGTTGCTCCTCGGCATAGCCTGACATGAACAGGATCGGCATGTCGGGGAGTTTTTCGCGGGCCGCGCGGACCATACTGGGGCCATCCATAACGGGCATGACGACGTCTGAAATGATCAGGTCGAATTCCGTATCGCCGAGGCCGAGTATCTCTAGGCCTTCCTCGCCATTGCTGGCGGTCAGCACTTTATAGCCATGCCGCGTTAGGGCGCGTTCGGCGACGGCGCGGACCATGTCTTCGTCCTCGACCAGCAGGATCGTGCCGGTACCCCACAGCTCGGCGGGCTTTTCGACCTTTGGCACGTCAACGATAGTCGTGCCGACGTCGGCGTTGACGGGCAGGTAGATGACGAAGCTGGTGCCCTTGCCCACTTCGGACTCAGCGAAGATGAAGCCGTTCGACTGTTTGACGATGCCGTAGACGGTGGAAAGGCCGAGGCCGGTGCCTTTGCCGACTTCTTTGGTCGTGAAGAACGGTTCGAAGATTTTGGCGAGGTTTTCGGGGGGGATGCCGCTACCGGTGTCGCTGACTTTCAGCGCGGTGTAATCGGCGACGGGCATGATGTCAGAGCCCATTTTGCGGACTTCGGCACTGGTCAGGCTGTAGGTTTGCAGGGTGAGCGTGCCGCCGGGGCCGCGCCCGGCCATCGCGTCGCGGGCATTGACGGCGAGGTTGACTATGACTTGTTCGAGCTGTCCGGGGTCGGCGCGCACCGTGCCCAGACCACGGCCATGTTTGATCACCAGTGTGACCGTGGCACCGAGCAGGCGTTGGAGCAGGTTCGAGACTTCGCTGACCACGTCGGGCAGTTGCAGGATTTGCGGGCGCAGCGTCTGTTGCCGCGAGAAAGCGAGCAGCTGGCGGGTCAATCCTGCGGCGCGGTTCGAGTTGATGCGAATCTGCTGGATGTCGTCATAATCGCTGTCACCGGGCGTATGGCGCATCAGCATGAGGTCGCAGTGGCCGATGATGCCGGTCAATATGTTGTTGAAATCATGCGCGACGCCGCCGGCAAGCTGGCCGACGGCCTGCATCTTGGTGGCTTGCGCAATTTCGCGTTTGAGGCGGGACTCTTCGCTATTATCTTTCAGGCTCAGCAGGACGGCCGCTTCGCCAAGCCCGCGCGCGCCGGCAATGGTTAGTGCCACGGGTTCCTCGGGACGGTCGCGCAAGCGGACGGCCATGTCGCCCGAAACCGCCTGCCCCGTGGCGAAACGTCGGACGGCGTCGGCAACGGCGGTCTTGTCTTCGCGGATCACCAGATCGCCGGGGTAAACGGGCGTCGAGCCTGCGGGAATGCCCGCAGCACGGATGAACGCCTGGTTGAGATAAAGAAAGCGCCCGTCGCGGTCGGCCAGCGCTAGGCCGAGCGGGAGCATGGCGAGCAAGGTCTGGAGGCTGACGTCTGCGCCTTGTCCGATGTGGACGCCGTCTTCATCGAGGAGAACAATGACGCGCGCGCCTTCATTCTGGTTGGCCTCGACGGGAATTTGCAGGAGGCGCAGCGGAAGCCCCGCTGGTCCCTCGCTGGCAAAACGGACGACACCTTTGGCATCCGATGACAGCAGCGTCACGAATTCGCGCCCCACCACCGGCGCTTCGAAGCGGCCCAGTGCACGGATGATAAGCGGGCGGTTGGCAGCACGGATGCGCCCTTCGGGACCGATCAACGCGACCATGATACCGGCTTCGGCAAGGCGATCCCCCCAATCGCCCTCGACTGCGCCGAGCGCCTGAGTCGTGCGATCAATGCCGCCCGAGGGTTTGAAGCGCCAGATCAGGCAGTCTTCGGCCGCACCCGCGCGGAGGACTTCGGCATCGAGACGGCGGCCATCGCGGGTAATGCCCAGCGCGTTGGCATGGCCATCGCGCCACGCTGCGCGCCCGGCAGCTGTGAGGCGATTGACGTCGCCAGCATCGACGGGGAGGCCGGGCGGCGTTGCCGTGCCCCCGAACATAAGCTCATGCGCCGGATTGGCGCAGACGATGCGACCACCACGGTCGGTAATGGCGATGGCAACATCATTCTGGTCGGCAGCAGTGCGAACAAGCGACCAGTCGATGCCGCGATCGACTTTCGCTTCGCGCGGATACAGATGACGAAATGCAAGCAGGAGTGCCGCGCCGATCAATCCTGCGGCTGCGAACGCCGCGGCAATAACAGGCTTGTCGGTCACGCGCAGGATCAGGAGCGACGATAGCACCGCGCTGCCGACGACAGCGATCCCGATCAACCGATCAGTATCGCGGACTTTAAGGAGGCGCGTCGCTTCGGGCATCAGCCCTTTTCCCTCAACAAGCGACCGGCTTCGCGCTTCCAGTCCTTTTCCTTCTCGTACTCGCGCTTGTCCTGATGCTTGCGGCCCTTGGCGATGGCGAGCTCGACCTTGGCACGACCGCGACTGTTGAAATAGATCGCAAGCGGCACAAGGGTCATCCCCTGACGCATGACGGCGGCCTGCATCTTGTTGATTTCGCGCTCTTTGAGGAGGAGCTTGCGCGGGCGTTTGGGCTCATGGTTCTCGCGGTTACCGTGGCTGTATTCGGGGATGTTGGAGTTCACCAGCCAGACCTGATGGTCCTTCACTTCGGCATAGCTTTCGGCAATTGTCCCCTCGCCGAAACGCAGCGATTTCACTTCGGTGCCGGTCAGCGCAATGCCGGCCTCAAAGGTTTGGTCGATGGCAAAATCATAACGCGCGCGCCGGTTTTCGGCGACGGTTTTGACTTTATCAAAAGCAAGGGGGACGGGGCGGGCCATCAGCGGAGACCGGCGACCTCCAACGCGGCATCAACCGCGTTGCGCGAAGCTTCGCTCGGCGGCGTCATCGGCAGGCGGAGGTCGGGGGTCATCCAGTCGACGACGCGCGACATGGCATATTTGACGGGACCGGGCGATGCGTCTGTGAAGAGCGCTAGGTGCAGCGGGAAGAGTTTTTCATTGAGGGTGTGAGCTTTGGCAGTATCTTCAGCCAGTGACGCGGCCTGAAATGCAGCGCAGAGTTTTGGTGCGACGTTTGCTGTTACCGAGATACAGCCCTGTCCGCCGCCGGCATTGAAGGCGAGGGCCATTTCGTCATTGCCCGACAGTTGCAGGAAATCGGGGCCGCAGCCGAGGCGATGCGCCGTCACGCGGGCGACGATCCCGCTGGCGTCTTTGATGCCGATGATGCTCGGGATTTGAGCGAGCTTTGCCAAAGTGTCGGGTTGAATGTCGGTCACGGTCCGTGCGGGGACATTGTAGACGATGATAGGCAAATCGCTCGTGTCGGCGAGATGCGCGTAATGCGCGTAAATGCCGTCCTGATTGGGGCGATTGTAATAAGGCGCGACGACCAAAGCTGCTGCTGCCCCGGCTGCTTTCGAAAACGCCATGTGGCGCACCGCCGTAGCGGTGTCATTCGATCCACATCCGGCGATCACGGGCACCCGTCCATCGGCTACTTCGATGCACAATTCGATGACCCGGTAATGCTCTTCATAGGAAAGCGTGGCACTTTCGCCGGTCGTGCCGCACGGCACGAGCGCCGACGATCCCTGTTCGATCTGCCAGTCGACAAGGCGTCGAAACGCGGCTTCATCGACGTTACCGTCCCGAAACGGTGTGACCAGTGCCGGAATCGAGCCGGAAAACATGCGGTTGCTCCTTCACCTCGCCGAAAACCCGCTCTAGAGAGCAGTCATGCGAAGCATTTGTTCAGCGCCTGATAAGGACGCCCGCCCCATAAAGTCCAGCATGACAGCACGATTGCTTGCCGGACTTGCCCTGACCGTTGCTGCGCCTGCCGCCGCGCAAGACCTTTTGTCCGCGCCGCCGACCCGTTCCTCGGTCGTTTCGAACAGCGCCGGATTGTCCTCAGCGGTCGCAGAATGGAACGCACTTCGGCAGAGCGATGCCCTGCCCTTTTCCTCATACGCCAATTTCCTGATTGCCCATCCCGGCTGGCCGAACGAAGCGGCGTTGCGCAAAAGCGCCGAGCGTGCATTGCAGCCCGATGTTGCTTCACCGACGACCGTTATCGCCTTTTTCACGCGCTATCCACCGGTCTCGGCAGGCAGTTCGCTGCGTCTGGCCGAAGCCTATGCAGCGACGGGTCAGCGCGATGCCGCAAGTGCAGCGGCGCGGCGGGCGTGGGCCGGTGGGGCATTGTCGAGCGAAGATGAAGCACGACTGATGACGCGTTTTGGATCGGTGCTGGGCGCTGATGACCATGACATCCGGATGGATCGCCTGCTGTGGCAGCGCGCCACGACGATCGCGGCGCGGCACTTGCCGATGACATCGCCGGTACGACAACCGGTATATGGCACGCGACTGGCGCTGCTGACTAAAGCCCCCGATGCCGCGTCGAAGCTGGCGATGGCAGCGGATCGGGCGCGCGGCGATACCGGGCTGTTTGCTGATCGTATCACATGGCTGCGCATGACCGGACAGGAAGGGACGGCGCGGATGCTGCTGTCCGCGCCGCGCCAGTTGTCGGTCGCGCCGCTCGATCCCGCCAAGTGGCTCGAGATGCTCTATGCCACCGCCAAAGGGGCGTCAGCGCAGGGACAATCGCAGCAAGCCTATGACATTGCGCGCCAAGTCGATGATGCCTATCCTGCGGGAACAGCGGTGCGCGACCGGCCCATCGGCGAGCGCGACACCTACACCAATCTGACGTGGCTGGCGGGCACGATGGCGCTCAATCGCCTGAACCGCCCCGCCGATGCCATCGGCATGTTTGATCGCTATGCCCGCGCGGCGCGATCACCGCAGACGATTTCAAAGGGGCTTTATTGGGCGGGCCGTGCCGCGCAGGCTGCTGGTCGCCGCGATGAATCGACGGCATTTTATCAGCGCGCGGCTGGTTATTTCGACCAATTCTATGGTCAGCTTGCCACTGAACGCCTTGGTGCGGCGATTGCGATCCCGTCTTCAACAAGCACCGTCGAGATTTCAGGCAACGAACGCGATGCGTTTAACAAGCGCGAAATCGTTCGCGTCGTCGAAATGCTCGGGCAACAGGGAGACTGGGCCAACCAGAGCCTGTTCGTCCGCACCATTTCGATGGCCGCAACGACCGACGCCGACCATGCCCTCGCGCTTGACCTGTCGCGGCGCATATCGCGCCCTGACCTGGCCGTGATGATCGGGCGGAGCGCAGGGATCAACGGATATCGCGATTATATCCGGGCGGGTTTCCCGACACTTCCCCTAGCCGGTGAAGTCACATCGAACTGGACGATGATTCACGCCATTTCGCGGCAGGAGAGCCAGTTCGACCGCAAGATCGTATCGCGGGCGGGCGCGCGCGGGACGATGCAGCTGATGCCGGGCACGGCGCGCGAGACCGCGGGATTTATCGGGGTCGGTTATTCACCGTCGAGCCTCGACGATCCCGCCTATAATATTCAGCTGGGCAGCTGGTATTTCGGACGGCTGATGGACCGCTATCAGGGGAGCTATCCGCTCGCCGTCGCGGCTTATAATGCGGGGCCCGGCAATGTGAACAAATGGCTCGCCGCCAACGGAGATCCGCGCGCGAGTGGGGATATTCTCGGCTGGATCGAGGCTATTCCGCTCACCGAGACGCGCGGTTATGTTCAGCGGGTGCTGGAGAATGCGGTGGTCTATGATCTGCTCAATCCGCGTGGTGCAGCGCCGAAACGCAACCCATTGTCGGCCTACCTCGGCAAGTCGGCTCCGGGCTGAGTCCGGCCGGTTGAACGACAATCCGATTACGCCCGCTGGCTATGCGGCAATGCGGGCGGAATATGAGCAACTTATGACGGTTGAACGTCCGGCAGTGGTCGAGACCGTCAGTTGGGCCGCAGGCAATGGCGACCGGTCAGAAAATGGCGACTATATTTATGGTCGCCAGCGCTTGCGCCAGATCGACCGGCGCGCCGGTTTTCTGGCGCGACGGATGAAAGCGTCGCGGGTGATTGATCCCGCTTTGCAGACAGACCATTCGCGCGTCTGGTTTGGCGCGACCGTGACGATTGCCGACGAGGACGATAATCAGCGCATCGTTACGCTGGTCGGCGATGACGAAAGCGACGCCAGTGCGGGACGGATCGGATGGAGTTCACCGATGGCGCGGGCGTTGCGCGGGAGCGCGGTCGGCGATGTCCGGCGCGTCGTGTTACCGGGTGGCGAGCGCCAATGGGAGGTAATTTGTATCGTTTATGGCGGATAATGGCCGCCTCGCAAAAACATCAATTTGAAAGCAATTAACGGGACGTTTTGCCGATCCTATCTGCTATCGGCGGCACGATGACCGCTTCCGCAAATCGCCGCATGTCGACTTCTGACTGGTCAATTCTTGGCATACTTTCGCTGCTTTGGGGTGGGTCATTCTACTTCCTCGCCCTCGCGCTAAAAGGGCTGCCGCCATTCACGATTGTGCTCGGCCGTGTTGGCTTCGCAGCAATGCTTTTGTATTTTTACATGCGTATCGTCGGGCAAAAGCTACCAACGGGGCGCAAAGTCTGGACGTCTTTTTTCATTGTCGCCTTTTTTGCCAACGCACTTCCGTTCGTGATGTTTGCCTATGGCCAACAGAGCATCAACAGCGGCCTTGCGTCGATCCTCAACGCCACGACGCCACTTTGGGGTGTGCTTGTCGCGCATTTCTTTACCAGCGACGAACGTGCGACGCCGGGCAAGGTCGCGGGTGTCATGTTGGGCATCGGCGGCGTTGTCGTGATGACCGGAAGCGACGCACTCGCCGGACTGGGCGGCAACGTGCTAGGGCAGGCAGCGTGCCTGGTCGCAACATTGGCCTATGCAATCGCAGGCGTTTATTCGCGACGATTCAAGGGCATGGGCATCACACCGCTTGCCGTCTCGACCGGGCAGCTTACCGCTGCGGCACTGCTTGTCCTGCCGCTCGCGCTTGGTTTCGAACAACCGTGGACGTTGCCGACACCGGCGGTATCGGTGATCTGGGGTATGGTTGGTCTTGTGACGCTGTCGACGACTTTTGCCTATGTGCTGTTCTTTCGCCTGATTGAGACGGCTGGCGCGAGCAATACGTTGCTTGTGACCTTTCTGATTCCGGTCACCGCAATCCTGCTTGGCGTGTTTGCCCTTGGTGAAACGCTTTTGCCGAAACATTTGTTGGGGATGGCGCTGATCGCCCTTGGACTCGCCGCAATCGACGGACGTCCTATTGGCAGGCTGCAAGCGGTTGCTTCGAGGCGCGCTGTTCCCTAATCGTTCGCGCGTGACTCTTCCGACTGAAAATGATCCGCCCTATATCCGTGGCCTCAATGCGCCGCAGCGTGACGCTGTGCTCACCACTGACGGCCCTGTCCTCGTGCTGGCGGGTGCGGGCACCGGCAAGACAGCAGCGCTGACCGCGCGGCTTGCGCATCTGCTTTACACGCGCAAAGCCTATCCGAGCGAGATTTTGAGCGTCACGTTCACCAACAAAGCTGCGCGCGAGATGCGCGAGCGCGTCGGGCGAATTGTCGGCGATGCTGTCGAAGGGATGCCGTGGCTGGGGACGTTTCACGCGATTGGCGCTAAGATGTTGCGCCGCCACGCCGAACTCGTTGGATTGCAGCCGAATTTCACGATCCTCGATACCGACGATCAGTTGCGGGTGATGAAACAGCTGATTCAGGCCGCCGAGATCGACGAAAAGCGGTTCACATCGCGTGCGCTCGGCGGGTTGATCGACCAGTGGAAGAACAAGGGGCTGGTACCTAAAGACATTGATTCAGGGGAAAGCGAACGTTTCGCTAATGGCAAGGGACAGGAAATTTACGCGCGGTATCAGGCGCGGTTGCTTGCGCTGAATGCCTGTGATTTTGGGGACTTGCTGCTGCACGTTCTCACGATACTAAAAACGCATCGCGACGTTCTCGAGCAATACCAGACGCGTTTCCGTTACATCATGGTCGACGAATATCAGGACACCAATTCGTCGCAATATCTCTGGCTCCGCCTGCTGGCGCAACAACGCAAGAACATCTGTTGCGTCGGTGATGATGACCAGTCGATTTACTCGTGGCGCGGCGCGCAGGTCGAAAATATCCTGAAGTTCGAAAAGGACTTCCCCGGCGCGAAAGTCATCCGCCTCGAACAAAACTATCGATCCACGCCGCATATCCTTGCGGCGGCATCGGGCGTGATTGCCAACAACAGTGGCCGCCTTGGCAAGACACTGTTCACTGACCTGCCGCAGGGCGACAAGGTCAAAGTCATCGGCGTGTGGGATGGCCCCGAAGAAGCCCGCCGCGTCGGCGAGGAAATCGAGGATTGGCAGCGCAAGGGCAAGTCGCTCGACAGCGTGGCGATCCTGATCCGCGCACAATATCAAAGCCGCGAATTCGAAGACCGTTTCATTTCCATCGGCATGCCCTATAAAATTGTTGGAGGATTTCGCTTTTACGAGCGGGCCGAAATCCGCGATGCGCTGGCCTATCTCCGTTTGGTGAACCAACCAAGCGACGACCTCGCGCTCGAACGGATAGTCAACGTGCCCAAACGTGGCCTCGGCGACAAAGCCGTGGCGAAAGTGCAGCAACTCGCGCGCGCGAGTAACGCGCCACTCAGCACCGCCGCCGCCCTCATCCTCGACACCGACGAACTCACCCCGCAGGCGCGCCGCGCGCTCGGCAATCTGGTCGGCGACATCGCGCGCTGGCGCGTCATGGCGGGCAGCATGAGCCATCCCGATCTCGCGCGCCAAATCCTCGACGAGTCTGGCTACACCGCCATGCTCCAGGCCGACCGCAGCGCCGAAGCAGCCGGTCGCCTCGAAAACCTGACCGAACTCGCCCGCGCGATGGAGGATTACGAAAACCTCGGCGCGTTCCTCGAGCATGTCAGCCTTGTCATGGACAATGACGCGCAGCGCGACACCGAAAAAGTCACGATCATGACGATCCACGCCGCCAAAGGGCTGGAATATGACAAGGTTTTCCTTGTCGGCTGGGAAGAAGGCGTTTTCCCCTCGCAACGTGCACTTGACGAAGGCGGCATGGCGTCGCTCGAGGAAGAACGCCGCCTCGCTTACGTCGCCATCACCCGCGCGAAACAGTCCGCAACGATCCTCCACGCCGCCAACCGCCGCATCTATGGCCAGTGGACATCGAGTATCCCGAGCCGCTTCGTCGGCGAACTCCCGCCCGAGAATGTGGACAGCGAAACGACGATGAGCGGCGGCGCAAGCTTGTGGCAAGCCAACTGGTCCGACCGCGCCGATCCGTTCGCTTATGTGGCGCGCGGCACGGGACGCGGGCCGGGCTGGCAGCGGGCGACGAGTGGTTTCTCGGCGCAGCCGCAACGTATTGTGGAGGCGCGCGCATCGGCGGTGAGTTTGGGCAACAAGGGGCGCGATGATTTGACGCTCGGCCAGCGCGTGTTCCACACCAAGTTCGGATACGGGTTGATTGCCGAGATCGAGGGCAACAAGCTGGAGATCGACTTCGAAAGTGCCGGAAGGAAGCGGGTGCTGGATAGTTTTGTGTCTGCATCACCCCTTACCCAACACCCTTAACGCCCCATCGCGGCACAGCGCGAAACTACCTCTTTTCGTGGATGGTTACTCTGCGCTAAACCATCTTCATGAAACGCCGCGCAGTCCGTAAATCATCATTTTACGACGCCATCTCGTCGATGCGGATTGTTGCGCCGTCGCTGGCGGCGTTTGTGGCGGGACTTGGCCTGCTCCAGATTGCGCCGATGGTGCGCGCGGCAACCAATCCGCCGCCGCCGATTATCAAGCCACTGCCGATGCTCGCCACGCCCGACGCTTACCCCACCAAATACACCGTAACCAAGACAATGAAATTCGCGTCCCCGATCAAATTCAGCGACTGGGCGTGGAACGAGACGAAGGCCCCCCTCACCGGCCCCGTCCTTGTCACCGTCGACATAGCGTCCGAAACGCTGTCGGTCTTTCGCGGCGGGCATCAGATTGGCATGACGCGGATGATCTATGGCGACGATGACAAGCCGACGCCCATCGGCGTGTTCCCGATTACCCAGAAGAGCGAGAAGCACCGCTCGAATATCTTCACGAATGCGCCGATGCCCTATATGCTGCGGATGACCGGCGACGGCATTTCGGTGCACGGCGCGGACAAGGTCCAGCCGATTTACGCGACCAATGGCTGCATTGGCATTCCCAATGGCTTTGCGAAACGGTTGTTCGGCGTGGTGGAACTGGGTGACCGGATTGTCGTGACAAAGGCCAAAAACCTGAAACCGGGCGATGTCGTCGCGACGGCACCAAAAGCCTGACTTTCAGCAAGCCTAGGGGAACAGCCGTTGCGGCGCGCGCCTGAACGCGCCAAAGGAGCCGCGTGAGCGAACCGACCTCCCCCTTACAAATTCCAGATTTCCGGCTTTACTGGATTGCGCGATTTTCGGCAGTGATCGCGACGATGGGGATGGTCGTTATTATTGGCTATCAAGTCTATGATGTCGCCCGCGTCGATTACGGCATGTCGATCCGCGAGGCGTCGTTGCAGCTTGGCCTGGTCGGGCTGTTCCAGTTTATCCCCGTGCTGCTCCTCACGCCGGTGGCGGGGTGGGTGGCCGACCGGTTCGAGCGTAGACTTGTCGCTCGGATTGCCAACGGCATTGATCTGAGCATCGCGCTGGGCCTTGGTGTCTTGACGTCACAGGATGCAATTACACTGCCGATCCTGTTTTTGTTTGCTGCGCTTCACGGCGTTGCCCGCGTCTTCGTTGGCCCCGCGATGTCAGCGATTGCGCCCAACCTGCTCCCGCCAGCACTGTTGCCAAAGGGGATCGCGATGAGTTCGATTGCGTGGCAGACCGCGTCGGTCGCAGGGCCAGCTTTGGGCGGTTTTCTTTATGCCGCTGATCCTGCCGCACCTTATTGGTTCGCAGCAGGGGCATTGGGTATTGCTATTCTTGCGTTAACGCCGATCCGCCGGATCGTGCCGCCGCCGATGGACGCCAATGTCCATCCAGTGCGGCAAATGATCGATGGGCTCAGCTATGTTCGTGACAATCGCTTTCTCCTCGGAGCTCTGACGCTCGATTTGTTTGCCGTTCTGCTCGGCGGGGCGACGGCGCTGTTGCCCGTCTATGCGCGCGATATATTGAACGTCGGACCCGAAGGCCTCGGCCAGCTTCGTGCGGCCCCCGCCGTCGGAGCGGCTGTTGTGGCGCTGTGGTTCGCGTTTCGCCCGTTGCAAAACAATGTCGGCATCAAGATGCTCGGTGCCGTCGTTGGCTTTGGTTTAGCGACAATCGTATTCGGCCTGTCAAAATCCATGATGCTCTCGCTCGGGGCGCTGGTTGCTCTGGGCGCTTTCGACATGCTGTCGGTTTATGTTCGCTCTTCGCTTGTCCAACTCTACACGCCCGATGACATGCGGGGGCGCGTCTCGGCTGTATCAGGGCTCGCGATTTCGAGTTCGAACGAACTTGGCGAAGTCCAGTCGGGCATCGCTGCTGCGGCGCTTGGCCCTGTCGGTGCGGTTGTGTTCGGTGGCATCGCGGCCATAGGCATTACGCTCGGATGGGCCTATCTCTTTCCTGAATTACGCCGCGCACGAACTTTTGCCCCGCCCGACTCTATCTTGCAGGAGAAACCAGCATGAAAGCCGCCAACATCTTAGAGACCATCGGCAACACACCGCACATTCGCGTCAGCAAGCTGTTCCCGAACAACGAAGTCTGGATCAAATCCGAACGGACCAATCCCGGTGGCTCGATCAAGGACCGCATTGCGCTGGCGATGATCGAGGATGCCGAGGCGTCGGGTGCGCGCAAACCCGGCGGCACGATTGTCGAACCGACGTCGGGCAATACCGGCATCGGTCTCGCGATGGTGGCTGCGGTCAAGGGTTACAAACTCGTGCTGGTCATGCCCGAAAGCATGTCGCTTGAGCGGCGGCGCCTAATGCTCGCTTATGGCGCGACGTTTGACCTGACGCCGCGTGAAAAGGGCATGAAGGGGGCTATCGAGCGCGCTATCGAACTTGTCGCGGCAACACCCAATTCGTGGATGCCCGCGCAGTTTGAAAACCCCGCCAATATCGCGGTCCATGTCCGTACGACGGCACAGGAAATTCTGGCCGATTTCCCCGATGGTCTCGATGCGATGATCACCGGCGTCGGCACCGGTGGGCATATCACTGGCTGTGCTGAAGCGCTGAAGAAAGTCTGGCCGAACTTCAAGGTGTTCGCGGTCGAACCAACCCTGTCGCCCGTCATTTCGGGTGGCCAGCCGGGACCGCATCCCATTCAGGGGATTGGCGCTGGTTTCGTCCCTGCGAACCTTCATACCCAGATGCTCGACGGAGTGATCAAGGTTGATCCCGCCGATGCCAAAACGATGGCGAAGCGCGCGGCCGCCGAAGAAGGGATGCTGGTCGGTATTTCATCGGGTGCAACGCTCGCGGCGATTGCGCAGAAATTGCCTGATTTGGGCGCGGGTGCGCGGGTCATCGGGTTCAACTATGATACGGGCGAGCGCTATCTGTCTGTGCCCGATTTCCTGCCCGAATGAGTTCCATCGTCGTCGGCCAAGGCGGCATCGGCATTGCACTGGCCGACCAGATCGAAGGCGCAGTGCGCTGGTCGCGACCCGAGGTTGATCCAACCGACGAGGACAGCATTGCCCGCGCCGCCGCAAGCATCGAAACTCTCGACCTTGCCATTGTCACAACGGGCATGCTGCACGACGCCCAACAACGCCCGGAACGCGCGCTCAAGGAACTTGACCCCGCAACCCTCGCGCGCAGTTTCGCGATCAACACGATCGCGCCCGCCATCGTCGCCAAGCACCTGATCCCCAAAATGCCGCGCGACCGGCGCGCCATCTTTGCAGTTCTCGGCGCGCGGGTGGGCAGCATCGGCGACAACCGCACTGGCGGTTGGCACGGCTATCGTGCGTCGAAAGCGGCACTCGTCATGCTGATGAAAACCATCGCCATCGAAACCGCGCGCAGCCGCCCGAACGCGATCATCGTCACGCTCCACCCCGGCACGGTGGACACCGGCATGAGCAAACCCTTCCAAGGCAACGTCGCCCCCGAAAAACTGTTCGCGCCCGCCCTCGCCGCCGAACAATTGCTCAAAGTCATCGACGGCCTGACCCCCGCCCACAGCGGCGGCCATTTTGCGTGGGACGGCACCCGAATTCCCGACTGAAAAGCTGGTATCTTTCGCTGTGCCGCGCTAGAGCGATTGTCACTTAATCGTCATCGAAAGAATCCCCTGAAATGAGCGACGAGCTAATTCTCGCCGACCCTTCCGACATCACGCCGATCAACATCGTTGACGAGATGAAAACATCCTATCTCGACTATGCGATGTCGGTGATCGTCAGCCGCGCACTGCCCGATGTCCGCGACGGGCTGAAGCCCGTTCACCGCCGGATTCTCTATGCCTGCCACGAGGCGGGCTATGTCGCGGGCAAAGCCTATCGCAAATGCAGCCGCATCGTCGGCGACGTCATGGGCAAATATCACCCGCACGGCGACAGCGCGATTTATGGCGCGCTCGCCCGCCTTGCGCAGGACTGGTCGATGCGCGTCATGCTCATCGACGGTCAGGGCAATTTCGGGTCGATGGACCCCGACGAGCCTGCCGCGATGCGCTATACCGAAGCGCGGCTGGCCAAAGTCACCAACGCCCTGCTCGACGATCTTGACAAGGATACTGTCGATTTCAGCCCGAACTATGACGCGTCCGAACATGAGCCGCAGGTTCTTCCTGCGCGCTTTCCTAACCTCCTCGTCAACGGCGCAGGTGGCATCGCGGTCGGCATGGCAACCAACATCCCGCCGCACAATCTGGGCGAAGTCATCAATGCCTGCCTTGCCTATATGGACAATGGCGGCATCACCATCGACGAGCTGATTGAGATCATCCCCGGGCCCGATTTCCCGACCGGCGGCCTGATCCTCGGCCAGCATGGCGCGAAGTCGGCCTATCACACCGGACGCGGGTCGATCATCGTACGATCCAAGCATGAAGTCGAGGAAGGGCGCGGCGACCGGCGCAGCATCGTCCTCACCGAAATCCCCTATCAGCAGGGCAAGAACGCGCTCGTCGAGAAAATCGCCGAAGCTGCCAAGGACAAGCGCATCGAAGGCGTCAGCGACATACGCGACGAATCAAGCCGCCTCGGCGTCCGCATCGTCATCGACCTGAAACGCGATGCAACGGCTGATGTGGTCCTCAACCAGCTCTGGCGGCACACCCCTGCACAATCGAGCTTTCCGGCGAACATGCTCGCGATCCGCGGCGGTCGGCCCGAAACGCTCAACCTGCGCGACATCATCGAAGCCTTCATCAAGTTCCGCGAAGAAGTCATCACACGCCGCTCGAAGTTCGAGCTGCAGAAAGCGCGCGACCGGGCGCACATCTTGCTCGGCCTCGTCATTGCCGTGACCAATCTCGACGAAGTCGTCCGCATCATCCGTGCCTCGGCCAGCCCCGCCGAAGCGCGCGACAAGCTGATGGCGCGCGTCTGGCCGATCGAGGAAATTCGCCCCTATATCATGCTGGTCGAAGCCATCGAGCCACAAGCCGACAGCGACACTTATCAGCTGTCCGAGATCCAGGCGCGCGCGATCCTCGAACTGCGCCTCAACCGCCTGACCGCGCTTGGTCGGGAAGAAATCGGCGACGAGCTCAAGAAACTTGCGGGCAGCATCGTCGAACTGCTCGAAATCCTCGCCAACCGCGTCCGCCTGTATGAAGTCATGCGCGAGGAACTCACCGCGATCCGCGACGAATTCGCCACGCCGCGCCGCTCGATCATGTCGCCGTCGTTTGACGGCATCGACGATGAATCGCTGATCGAGCGCGAAGACATGGTCGTGACCGTCACGATGGACGGTTATATCAAACGCACCACGCTCGACACGTTCCGCGCGCAACGGCGCGGCGGCAAGGGTCGCGCGGGCATGTCTACCAAGGACGAGGACGTCATCACCGAATTGTTCGTGACGAGCACGCACACGCCGGTGCTGTTCTTCTCGACCGCAGGCAAGGTTTACCGCAAGAAAGTCTGGCGCTTGCCCGAAGGCGGGCCGAATACGCGCGGTCGTCCGATGGTCAACCTGCTTCCGTTGGCCGAGGGCGAAACCATCTCAACCGTCCTGACCCTCCCAGAAAACGAGGACGAATGGGGCAAACTCCACGTCATGTTCGCCACCGCAAAGGGCGGCGTCCGCCGCAACAGCATGGATGCGTTCGCCAACATTCCGAACAATGGCAAGATCGCGATGCGCTTCGACGAGGACAGCGAAGACCGCCTGATTGGCGTCGCGCTCCTGACCGAGGAAGACGATGTGTTGCTCGCCACGCGACAGGGCAAGGCGATCCGATTCAAGGGCGATGACGTGCGCGAGTTCCAGAGCCGCACGGCAACTGGGGTGCGCGGCATGACATTGAAAGGCGATGACGAAGTCATCTCGCTCTCGATCCTCCACCGTTCGGGTGCGAGCACCGAGGAACGCGAAGCCTATCTCCGCGCCGCGCCGTGGAAGGACAACGAAAACATCAGCACCCTGCCCCCCGAGCGCGTTCTCGAGATGGCCGCCGCCGAACAGTTCATCTTGACCGTTTGCGCGAACGGTTATGGGAAGCGATCGTCCGCTTTCGAGTATCGCCGCACCAACCGCGGCGGACAGGGCATCGGCAACATCGACAATATCGAACGCAACGGCCCGGTGGTTGCCTCGTTCCCCGCGGCCGACGGTCAGCAACTGATGCTCGTCACCGACCAGGCCAAACTCATCCGCATGAACATCAGCGACATGCGCGTGATCGGCCGCAACAGCGCGGGCGTGAAACTGTTCGACGTCGGCAAGGCCGAGCATGTCGTCGGTGCCGCACGGATTGAAGCGGAGGATGAGGGGGACGGCGAAGTCGACGACAATGCATCGACGCCCGAAGTTTGATCTCTTTGATGGTTTGTCCCGTTTGCCAAAGTGTTGCTGGCGGCTCGGTTGAGACTTGGCTGACAGATAAGCTAGCCAAAGGATACACTTGTGAAGTGTGTGGTCACTTCATGGTGTCATCAACCGCAGGAGCTATGATTGGGCCAGAGAATGCTGGCCTGACGGTTGCGAAGCGAGCCGGGCTATCCCACAGATTGAGGCGAGCTACTGATGCAGGTGGCGAAACACCTATGGTGATGAGCGACTGGATTGAACAGCAAGGACTTGCCAAACTGACCTTGCCCTCGCCGGGACAGCAAGCTACCAACATCATCAAATTTGTCGGTGACAATACCCGCGACACGGGATTGCCGTTGGACAATTTCCCACTTTCGTTCCATGCGGCAGTTGGCTCGATAACACGTCAATTTGCCTTTGATGCTGCAAAAGAATTGAAATCTAATGGATTAATGGATTTCGTGCCTGCGTCTTCATTCGACAGCATCGATGGAATTCAAATCCGCTTAACTCTGAAAGGATGGGCCGATTATGATGCAGAAGCTTCCGGTAAAACGTCAGGGTCATATGGCTTCCTAGCATTGAAATTCGGCGATGAGATTCTCGATCCTTTCGTTCAATCGCACATCAAACCGGCTGTCGCAGAGTTAGGGCTTGAATTGCGTGATATGCGCGATGGCGCGCGCGCAGGCGTGATAGACAATCTTATACGAATCGACATTCGCGATGCGGCGTTTGTTATTGCCGACCTCACCCACGACAACGCTGGTTCATACTGGGAAGCTGGATACGCAGAGGGCCTCGGCAAACCCGTTCTGTATATCTGCGAAAAATCAAAGTTCGGCTCGGTCAAAACGCATTTCGACACGAACCATTCTACAACAGTTCAGTGGGACGCCGATGATCCCGAAGCCTTCAAACGCGATCTTATCGCCACACTACGACGTTCATTGATCCTGTAGCGAAATGACCTTCGCCTACAAAATCCTGACTGCCGACCAGTGGTCAAAATTCCAGTCCGAAGGCATCTTCACTGGCGCGCCGGTCGATCTTGCCGACGGTTACATCCACATGTCGACCGCCGATCAGCTCGACGAAACGCTGGCAAAGCACTTTGCCGGGCAGAGCGGCCTCGTCATCGCGACCATCGACCTAGCCGTACTCGGCGACGCGCTCAAATGGGAAATCTCACGCGGCGGGGCGTTGTTTCCGCATTATTATGGGGTGCTGCCGATGGCGGCAGTCATCAAAACAAAGCCCGCCGGAACGCAACAGGCGACAAGTGCGTAAACTTCCGCTAAGCGCCCGCGATGTCCCCATTTGAAACGCTCCCGTCGCTTCTCGCCGAAGCTCTGACCACCCGTGGCTATGAAGCCCTCACCCCCGTTCAGGCCGCTGTCCTCGAACCCGAAGCGCATGACCGCGATCTGATCGTGTCGGCGCAGACGGGTTCGGGCAAGACCGTCGCGTTCGGGCTTGCGATGGCAGAGCAACTGCTCGGCGACGACGGCAAAGTGCGCTTCATCCGCGAACCGCAAGCGCTTGTCATCGCCCCGACGCGCGAACTGGCATTGCAAGTCAGCCGCGAACTGATCTGGCTTTATGGCAAGGCCGGCGCGCGGATCGCCACTTGTGTGGGCGGCATGGACGCGTCGAAAGAGCGCAAGATGCTGAGCCAAGGCGCACACATCGTTGTCGGCACACCGGGGCGCCTCTGCGATCACCTCAATCGCGGCGCGCGCGATCTTCGCGCGCTTCGAGTCGCCGTACTCGATGAAGCCGATGAAATGCTCGACATGGGCTTTCGCGAAGACCTCGAAAATATCCTCGACGCCAGCCCGTCCGAACGCCGCACGCTGATGTTTTCGGCGACCATGCCAAAGACCATCGTCGCGCTTGCCAAGCGGTATCAGAAAGATGCCTTGCGCATTTCGACGGTGACGGCGGATCGCGGGCACGGTGACATTGCCTATCAGGCCGTCACTGTTGCACCGTCGGACATCGAGAATGCCGTTGTCAATCTGCTGCGCTTTCACGAGGCGGAATCGGCAATGCTGTTCTGTGCCACGCGCGACAACGTCCGTCATCTCCACGCCAGCCTGATCGAACGCGGGTTCCACGCCGTGGCGCTGTCGGGCGAGCATAGCCAGAACGAACGCAACGCTGCACTACAGGCACTCCGCGACAAACGCGCGCGGGTTTGCGTCGCCACAGACGTTGCCGCGCGCGGGATCGATCTGCCGACGCTGACGCTTGTCATCCATGTCGAACTGCCGCGTGATCCCGACGCGCTGCAGCACCGCTCTGGCCGCACCGGACGCGCAGGAAAAAAGGGCACCGCGATCCTTATCGTCCCGCATCCGCGCCGCCGTCGTGTCGAAGCGATGCTCCGCGATGCCCGCGTCACCGCCGAGTGGATCGGCGTTCCCACGGCGGATCAAATCCGCGCCAACGACCGCGAACGGTTGCTGATCAATCTCCTCGAACCCGTCGAGACGGACGATGAGGACAAGGCGCTTGCCGCGCGCCTCCTGTCCGAGCGCTCGCCTGAAGACATTGCCGCTGCCCTTGTCCGCATGCACCGCGCCAAAATGCCGTCGTCGGAGGAAATGCTCGACGTCAGCGTCCGTGCCCCGCGCGAAAGCCGTGACACGGGTGCCCCGCGCGCCGGGTTCGAAGACACGGTCTGGTTCCGCATGGACTGCGGGCGGAAACAGAACGCGGACCCGCGCTGGATCCTCCCGCTGCTCTGCCGCCGCGGCCATATCACGAAATCCGAAATCGGCGCGATCCGTATTGGCCAGACCGAAACCTTCTTTCAGGTGCCCCGTGCCGCCGCCGCCAAGTTCAAGGATGCGCTCAAACGCACCGAAGGCGGCGATCCCGACGGCGAAGACGGCATCCGCATCGAGCAACATGCCGGACCCGCGCCTGAACATCATAAAGGCCCGCGTCGCGATGGCCCGCCGACCGGACGCCCGCCATTGTCTCGTCGCGACGGCCCCTCGGCACCGCGCCGCGATGGCCCGCCGCGTGGTGCAGGCGGTCCCAGCGGCAAGCCCCCCTATCGCGCAAAGCCGACCCGCGCGCCGCGGTGACGATCCAAATCCTCGTCGACGCCGATGCCTGCCCGGTAAAGGACGAAATCTACAAAGTCGCCCTGCGCCACGACGTCGCCGTCAAGATCGTTAGCAACTCGGCGTTCCGCGTCTTTGCCCACCCGCTGGTCGAGCGTGTCGTCGTGGGCAGCGGTTTCAACGAAGCCGACGACTGGATCGCCGACCGCGCCAACGCGAATGCCATTGTCATCACTGCCGACATCCTCCTCGCCGACCGCGCATTGAAGGCTGGGGCGACTGTGCTGTCCCCCACCGGAAAGCCCTTCACCACAAACAGCATCGGCACAGCCATCGCCACCCGCGCGATCATGGCCGATTTGCGCGCCGGGGGTGATGTGATCGGCGGCCCTGCGCCGTTCGCGAAAACCGACAGGTCGCGTTTTTTGGCGGCGCTGGACGAGGCGCTCGTCAAACTAAAGCGGCGCTAGGTCGCGATGCCGATGGTCGCCGTTCCGGTATAACCCACCGCCGGGCTTCCCGTCAGCATCGGCGTCATCACTGCAATCTGTGCTGCCGTGTTGTCGCCGAAAACATTATCATTGGCTGTGGTCGTGCTGGCAAAGCGGTTGGCGCTGTTGGGATAGAGCGTGGTGTCGGCATAAACCGCATTGCAAGCGGCGACCGGCATCGCGAGTTGTGACGTCAGCACGGCAAAGCGCCCGCTCGTCGCGTTGGTCAGGCTCGAAAAAACCTCGAAATGCATATGCTGATAGCGGCCCGCATAGCATCCGGGAATAATCGTCGTGAACGTCACTTGCCCACTCGCGTTGGTCACCTGCACGCCGCGCAGATAGCTTTCGGCGGGGACATCATAAAGCGAGTATTGCCCGAGCCGGTTACAGTGCCACAGATAAACCGCATAGCCGACCAGCGGGGCACAGGCGGCATTGACGTTAACCACCGTCAGCGTGAGTGCCAGGTGCACCCCCGTCGCCACCGTGTTCGACCCGATGAAGCTCGAACGAATGTCGCTGCGCACCACACCCGACACGGGCAGCACGTTCGGCGACACCCCGCCCGCCGCGGTGTTGGTGCCGTCACCAGGAAAAGGACCCCCAGTTTCAGCAGGGTCGGCGATGCAGGTCGCAGTACCACCACTCGACGTCGATGACGTGGTCGATGATGTCGTCGTCCCGCCCGAGCTTGATGTCGTCGAGGACGTCGAGGATGTCGAAGAAGCCGACGAGCTGGACGCCGTGCCGCCACTGGCGGTCGCCCCATCACCGCCACAGCTCGCAAGAAAGCCAACCGTCCCCGCCGACGCAAACAGCGCTAGGGCGCGACGTCGGCCCATCATTCTCGTGTCGATGGTTTCAAGATCGAATGCGAGGCCACGGTCATGATCATGGGCATTATCGTCGTTATGATGGGGAAAATGTGTCGTCATTCCGCTACTCCGAATGAAAGGCTTCCTGTCCCAATCGCATTTCAGCATATTTTGAAATCCAAAACGGCGCACAACACTATTGACCGGACGGGATCGTCGCGCTCATCCACATTCTCATTTCCAATTTCCTAAACCGCTTGACATACCTTGTTTTGCCTGACATTTCTGTTATTACAGAAACAAACGGAACCACTGAGTCGTGCAGATTGAGCGTTATCCCGAAGTCGAAGCATTCATCCTCCATTGGGGGGAAATGGGCACGGCCTGGGGCGTCAACCGCTCGGTCAGCCAGATTCATGCGCTGCTTTATCTCAGCGACCGGCCCCTGCCCGCAGACGAGATTGTCGATACGCTGAAGCTCGCGCGCTCGAACGTCTCGACGGCGCTCAAGGAACTGCAAGGCTACGGCATCGTCCGCCGCACGCATGTTGCGGGCGATCGCCGCGATCATTTCACGGCGGAAACCGACCTGTGGGATATGACAATGCGGATCGTTGCCGAGCGCAAGAAGCGCGAGATCGATCCGACCATAACCCTTCTCCGCGAGATCGTGGCCAAGGCGGGTGATAACGATACCCTGCCCGTCCATGTCCGCGAGCGGCTGGGTCGCATGCACGAATTCATGGACACGCTGTCGACCTGGTATGAACAGGTTCGCGTGCTTCCCAAACCCACGCTCGTGACGCTGATGAAACTCGGCGGGCGGGTGGCCAAGTTCGTTGCACCCCTCACCGGGCGCGGCAAGAAACCAACCGAATAAGCGCAGGAGGCCGTCATGTCATGTTCGTCAAACCATATCCGCTGATTTCTCTAAATACAGAAACTCCCGAATAGAAAGGCATCAAAATGACCGAGATTGCATATGCGCTTTATCTGACCATCACGATTGGCATCACCATCTGGGTCGCGCGCACCCTCTCCAAAAACGGCGAAGTGTTCCTCGTCGAATGCTTTGGCCACAATGCCCAGGTGGCGAAGTCCACCAACCATCTGCTCGTGGTCGGCTTCTATCTCGTCAACATCGGCTTCATCACGCTGACGCTCAGCCTGGGTGCCGAACCCGTGACGATCACTGACGCAATCCGTTTCCTCAGCGGTAAAGTTGGCCTTGCCGTCATTGTCTGCGGCGGCATGCACTTTTTCAACATGGGCGCGATTGCGCACTTCGGGCGAAAAGTGAACGGCTGGCTGATGGATCGCAAGGCTTTTGGTTAACATCAAGGTTCTATGGCTCGCGCCTTTGTAGGGCGCGGGCTGAACCGCAATTTATTGAGGTGCTCAATGACCGAGATGAAACCGACGCCGCGTTATCAAAGCACGGCCATCGTCCGAATTGCGGCAGCGTTTGCGACCGCATTGGCCTTCGCAATGGGCATGTATCTGCTCCTTGAGGCCGTTCAACCCGAAAACGGATTGGTCACCTTCACGTTTTTGCTGATCCTGCCCGCCGCAATTTCTGCTTTTGTAGCCTATGTGGCTGACCCTTGGGCAGAGCGTTCGCGCAAATTCTATTTGATGGTACCCGTCTGGTTGTTGCTAGCCGTTGTGATCGCATCGATTTTCATCCTCCGCGAAGGAGTCGTGTGCATCATCCTCCTTGCCCCTCTGTGGATGACAAGCGGCCTTGTCGGTGCTGCGTTAACCTATCGATTCCGCACCAAAAACGGAAACAGCACGACTTATTGCAGTGCACTGCTGCTGGCGCCGCTTCTGGCCATGCAAATCGAAGCGACAATCCCGATGCCAGTTTCGCAAAGTAGCGTGACACGATCTGTCATCGTCAATGCCACGCCAGACAATATCTGGCCCTTGCTGCGCGGCATTCCCGATGTTCGCCCCGAAGAAGGAAATTGGAATATTTCGCAGCAGATCATTGGCTTGCCCCGCCCGATTGGCGCACGGCTCGACGGGAACGGCATTGGGGCTGACCGGCACGTCCGATGGACCGACGGCATTAAATTCCGCGAGCAGGTGACAGCTTGGGAACCCGGTCGTCGGATCGGCTGGCGCTTCATCTTCGACGATACAAAAGGCTGGGAATATACCGACCGGCATCTGATGCCCAACAATCCCTATTTCACGATCACCACGGGCGGCTATCGAATGGAGCCGCTTAGTGGCGGCAAGACGCGGGTGACGCTTCACACCGAATATGTCATCCAGACACCCGTCAACGCCTATTCCGAACTTTGGGGCCAGCTGTTTCTTGGCGATGTCGAGAATAATGTTCTCGCCATTATCAAAGCGCGGGCTGAAACACTTGGCTAGACCCTATTTGCGGCGCTAGTGAATTGTCATGGCGCACGACATTCACATCATCGGCGGCGGGCTCGCCGGGTCCGAAGCGGCTTGGCAGCTCGCCGAAGCCGGCTACAAAGTGCGCTTGTCCGAAATGCGTGGCGGCGGGGAAGAGACAGCCGCGCACCGGACGACCGACCTTGCCGAACTGGTCTGTTCAAATAGTTTTCGCTCGGATGACCCAGATTCAAACGCCGTTGGCCTGTTGCATCAGGAAATGCGCGCGCTGGGGTCGCTGATCATGGCGCAGGCCGACAAACACCGTGTCCCGGCTGGCTCCGCGCTCGCCGTTGATCGCGACGGCTTTTCGACGGGTGTGACGCAGGCAATTGCCACGCATCCAAACATCACCCTCGTCCGCGAACGGATTGACACGCTGCCAGATGGCCCCACGATCATCGCCACCGGCCCTCTGACTGCCCCTGCCCTTGCCTCAGCTATCGGTGCCCAAACGGGCGAAGACGCGCTGGCGTTCTTCGACGCGCTCGCTCCCATCGTCCATCATGATAGCATCGATATGGACATTTGCTGGCGCGCGGCCAGATGGGACAAGGGGGGCGCAGACTATATCAACTGCCCGATGACAAAAGCGGAATACCTCGCTTTCCATGCTGCCCTGATCGCGGGCGAAAAATCGGTATTCAAGGAATGGGAAGCCGACACGCCCTATTTTGACGGCTGCATGCCCATTGAAGTCATGGCCGAACGCGGCCTCGACACCTTGCGCTATGGCCCGATGAAGCCGGTCGGGCTCGACAATCCCAAGACCGGGCATTGGCCCTGGGCCGTTGTCCAACTGCGGCAGGACAATGCGCTGGGGACGCTTTGGAATATCGTCGGCTTCCAGACCAAACTGAAACACGCCGAACAAGTGCGGGTGTTCCGTATGATCCCCGGCCTGCAAAACGCTGAGTTCGCGCGACTGGGCGGGTTGCACCGCAATACCTTTATCAAGTCACCGGTGCTGCTCGACGAAACGCTGTGCCTTAAGTCAGCACCACATGTCCGCTTTGCCGGACAGATCACCGGCTGCGAAGGCTATCTCGAATCGGCCGCCATCGGCATGCTCGCGGGCCGATTCGCGGCGAACCCATACCTTGCGCCGCCCCCGCCAACGACAGCGCTTGGCGCGCTCCTAGCCCACATCACCGGCGGCGCGGATGCCAGCACCTATCAGCCGATGAACGTCAATTTCGGCCTCTTCCCGCCGCTTGACCTCGAAGGCAAATCAAAAAAAGCCGACCGCAAACGGCTCTACACGGCCCGTGCCCGAGAGGCGTTGAACGATTGGCTCGCTACCCGTCAGCCTCATCCTCAACCGGCGCTGGAGCCCGCAGATTAGGGGGGCATTTCGGTTTCGCCTTGGCCTTGCGCACCACCCGCGTCGCCGCAAACTCGGTCGCGTTCAGGGCGTTGTTGCGGTCCTTGTCGGCGGCAGCGAATTTGGTGACGGTCTTCACCGCATATTCCTCGAACGAAACCCGCCCGTCGCCGTTGACGTCAAGCTTCGCAAACCCCTTTTGCCGCGAGAGCAGATATTCAGCCCGGCCCACCGCGCCGTTCTTGTCCTTGTCATACCGCGCGAACCGCTTTTCCTCGCGCGTCCGCTCGCTCGCTTCGGGCGGCGGGGCAAGATCGACCATGCCGAGCGGTGCATCAGCGGTGCTCCCGGGCACAGGCGGGATCGGTGAAGGCTTATCGGCCCGGGCCTGCCAGACCAGCAATCCCGCCAGCATCAACAAAGACGCCGAACCCACCCCTGCCAGAAATCGCCACATCGCCGAGTCCCCCAATCAAAGACGATCGAAGATAGCATCAGATCAAGTCACGACAAGACTGCGCGCAGCATTGTCCATCGGGACACGGGTTGATTGATCTGGTCAATTGGCCGCATTGCTTTGGCTTTCGCGATCTGTGCCAATATCCGCAAAGGCTTTGGCCCCTTGATCGGAACTGGCGCGAATAGTCCGAGTGCCCTTTCGCAAGTCGTCAGATCCGAACAATGGGTCGCGAAATCGATCAACGCCCAGCTTGCGCCCAGACCGTCGCCAACCGAAGAACCCAATATTCGCGCTGACAAGTCAAACAACCGGTCGCCCCGGTTCGTTGCATATTCACGCAGAATATCATCCCCCAACGGCAGCGGCTCAAGCAACAGTTCCCACCCCTCGACCAGCGCTGCCAGCATCGCACCGGTGACGTCATGGTCCCGCACGACGTCATGCAAGGCCGCGATCACTGGCTCCACTGCAACCTCGTCCGCATCAAGCCCGGTCATCTGCTCATACCACCAAGTCAGGCGCATCTGCCCAATCATCGGTTCGGTCGTACTCGCGACCACGCGGCCCAGGGCGACGTCATAATCCCACAGTGCCGTCAATGCCACGCGGCAACGCGATGGGGCATAAGCCAGCGCAATCCGCTGTCCCTCGTTCATACCGGCTCAGCAACAAAACAGGGCAAACCATCCGTTAACTGCATCGCTTCAACGCCTGTTAGCCAACCTTCGCGCATTAGCCCGCAATCGACGAGTTTTTGGGGGTTTGATAGTGGGCATCGTCAATCAGACGCGGGGAAGCGTGAGCCGTCTTGGCATCTTGTCGCGCCTGCGGCATGATCGCAGCGGGAGCACGATCATCGAGTTCGCGTTCGTCGCCGGCCCGTTTATCGCCCTCATTCTCGCGATCCTGCAAACCGCAATGATCTTTTTTGCCAATCAGCTGCTCGACACAGCGACGCAGTCGGTTTCGCGGCTCGTTTTGACGGGTCAGGCCCAGCAAAATGGTCAGAACGTCGCAGGACTGACAAAAGCACAGTTTAAGACCCAAGCCTGCAACCGGCTGCGCGAAGGCGCAAAATTCTTCGATTGCGATCAACTGACGGTCGACGTGACAAGAGTTGGTTCGAACAACGCTTCTTTTGCCACAGCAGACATGGCCGCGCCGACAGTCACATATGTTGGTGGAACGCCGACGATGCGCAGCAATTACGAGACAGGCGACCGGGGCGACATCATCATGATTCGCCTCACGTATCCGTGGAACGTCGTCGGGGCGCCGGGCCTCAACATGGCCTCGATGCAAAATGGCCAGTTTTTGCTGATGTCGACAATATTGACCCGGACGGAGCCATATTCACAATGACCCATGGAACAAAAATCCGTGTCGCGAATGTGCGGCGGGCGATTCACCGCCTGCGCAAGGATGCCAGTGGCGTCGCGTTGATCGAATTCGCTATGGTATTCCCGATTCTGGTCACCCTTTATCTGGGTGGGTTCCAGCTCATGGATGCAGTTTCGGTCTATCGCAAGGTGACGACGACTACGCGCAGTCTTGCTGATCTGTCCACACAGATGGCGAATGTGAACGAGGCATCGGTGCAGACTGTGCTTGATGCCAGTGCCCAGATCATGGCGCCTTATGCCGCGTCGGGCGGAACATATCGGATATCATTGATCGACGTGGACAACGCGGGTGTGGCGACAGTGGAGTGGAGTCAGTCAAAGAGCGGGACCAGCGAACTAAATCCGGGTGATGCCTATAGTTTACCTGCAAATATCAAAAAAAATAATCTCGATATTATCGTTTGCGATGTTGTTTACACCTATCGACCAATCGCGTTCTTTTCCTTGATGGGCGATATACCGTTTCGCGATCAGATTTTCATGATCCCTCGTAACGGGTCGACCGTTGCGATGGAACAATAGCCTAAATCACAGTTTTATTTGAGAGATATTATGAAAAAAATTGCCACACTGTTCCAGCGCCTGCTGCGCGAAAAGCGCGGCAACGTCTTCATGATGACCGGCTTCGCGATCATTCCTTTGGTTGGCGCGACGGGCATGGGCGTCGATTATGCGCGCGCATCGCGGATGGATACAAAGCTTAGCGCCGCTGCTGACGCTGCTGCACTCGCTGCTGTGTCCGAAACCAATTTGCTGGCGATGACCGACGCTCAGGCCGAGACTTATGCACGGAATATCTTCAACCAGCAGGCAGCGACGATCCCCGATCTGATCTACAACCCTGCCGATCTTGTCGTCACTATTGCCCATGATGGCATTGAACACACCAATCGGCGCGTGGAGATAAGTTTCTCCGGACAATCGCGAAACAATTTTGGATCGATCCTCGGCCTCAACACGCTTCAAGTCGGCGGCACCATCAAGAGCAAAGTTTCAAAATCGCCGAACATGGATTTCCATCTCGTGCTCGACACATCGCCGTCGATGGCTTTGCCGACGACCGACGCGGGGGCAACGCAGATGTCGACGATGGTCGGCTGTCAGTTTGCGTGCCACACTAATGCCGCCGAAGAACATTCAGTCCGCGTTTACGACAACAACACCACCAACATCGTGAAAGCGATGGATGTCGATATCGGTAACGGCAAAAGACAGATCCATCCCGACGGGACCTATGTCAAAAACGGACGGGTCTTCAGGGGGGACAACAGCTATGCTGACTCCTATTGGCTCGCCTTGAACAAAGGGATCAAGCTGCGCATCGATGCCGAGCGGGATGCTGTCGTCGACTTGATGGCAATCGCGCAAGCACAGGCTGCCATCAACGGCGCGACATACCGCGCGGCAGTGCATACCTTTGACTATAAGGAAAACTTCAAGACCATCGCAACGCTCAGCGGGAATTTGAGCACCGTCGCGACAAATGCTCAGGGCATTCAGCTTTTGAAGATCAACAAATGGGGCGCAAGCTGGGGCTGCCCAAGCCCAACCGCAAACCCGTTGTTCTGCAACGACTTCCGCGAAACCAGCTTTACCGGCGCCTTGGAAGGTTCGAATTCTGCCATCTCGAATCCTGGCAATGGCACAAATTTGCCCGGCGACGTACCCAAGAAAATTCTGTTCATGGTGACCGACGGCGTGAGCGACGAGGGCATAGCTTCAGCCGGTATCTGGCGCACGCGCACCGAAATGCATTCAACTCACATCGACTTGTGTAGCGCAATCAAGGCGCGCGGCATTACGATCGCTATTCTCTATACCGAATATACACCCGAATCGATCGCCAATGATGGGCAGCAAGGCATTGACGTGACGGCACGCCTGCCATTTGTCGCGCCTAAGTTGACTGCCTGCGCGTCGCCCAACCTCATGTATACCGTGCGCCCGAACGAGGATATTTCGGAAGCGCTGACGCGGCTGTTCAATGCTGCAACCTCAAGAGTGCGCTTAGTCCAATAATCGATCAAACCGTCGGGGCAGCGCTTCGACGGTCGTTGCGTTACCGATAGCAAACCCGCTTCACTGCCTCGATCACCTTGGCAGTGTTGACGAGCATCACCTTTTCGAGGTTCGCCGCATAAGGCATCGGCACGTCTTCGTTGGTCACACGAAGCACAGGGGCGTCGAGATCGTCGAACCCCTGCTCCATGCAGATCGCCGCGATTTCGGATGCGATCGAGCAGGCGGGCCAGCCTTCCTCGACGACAACCACACGGTTGGTTTTCTTGAGACTTGCCAGCACTGCCGCGCCATCCAGCGGGCGCAGCGTGCGCAAGTCGATGACTTCACAGTCAATGCCCTCGCCCGTCAGCGTTTCCGCGGCTTCGAGCGCAAGACCGACACCGATCGAATAGCTGACTATCGTGACGTCCTTGCCCGGGCGCATCGTCCGCGCTTGGCCGATGGGAACGATATGCTCGCCTTCCGGCACCTCGAACGTCCGCCCATAGAGCAGTTCGTTTTCAAGGAACACGACCGGATCCTCGCAGCGGATCGCCGATTTCAGCAAACCCTTCGCATCCGCCGCATCATAAGGCGCAATGACGATCAGGCCGGGGACGCTTGCATACCAAGGCCCATAATTCTGGCTGTGCTGTGCACCGACGCGTGACGCAGCACCGTTAGGTCCGCGAAACACGACCGGACAACGCATCTGCCCACCCGACATGTAATTTGTCTTCGCTGCCGAATTGATAATATGATCAATCGCTTGCATGGCAAAGTTAAATGTCATGAACTCGATGACCGGGCGCAACCCGCCCATCGCCGCGCCCGCACCGATCCCCGCAAAACCATGCTCGGTGATCGGCGTATCGATCACACGCTTGGCGCCAAATTCGTCGAGCAGTCCCTGTGTGACTTTATAAGCACCCTGATATTCTGCGACTTCCTCGCCCATCACGAACACGCGGTCGTCGGTCCGCATTTCCTCAGCCATCGCATCGCGGAGCGCTTCGCGGAGGGTTACGCTCTTCCCCTCTCCACCTGCGGGAGAGGGCGACTCGCCAACGGCGAGCGGGGTGAGGGGTTTGAGGGAAGGCATCGAAGGTTTTCCCTTATCCCCCTCACCCCGCTCAGCTTTCGCTGAGTCGCCCTCTCCCGCAGGGAGAGAGGGGCTTGCAACAACCGCTCCCCCCTCACCCACCATCGTCGCAATAACTGTCCCGACCTTCACCCCATCAGTGCCCTCGGCCACAAGGATTTCGCCAACGACACCCTCATCGACCGCTTCGAATTCCATCGTCGCCTTATCGGTTTCGATCTCGGCGAGGATGTCTCCCGATTTCACACTATCGCCCGCCTTCACGAGCCACTTCGCCAGCGTCCCCTCTTCCATCGTCGGCGACAGGGCGGGCATTTTAATCTCGATGGCCATCAATATTGCCCCACCAGCACTTCGGTATAAAGTTCAGCCGGTTCCGGCTCGGGCGACTGCTCGGCAAAATCCGCCGCCTCGACCACGATCCCGCGAATGTCCTTGTCGATCGCTTTCAGATCATCCTCGGTTACGCCCAACGCTTCGAGTTCCTTCTTCAAGCCCTCGATCGGATCCGACTTGTCGCGCATCGCCTGCACTTCGTCACGCGAACGATACTTCGCCGGGTCAGACATCGAATGCCCGCGATAACGATAGGTCTTGAGCTCGAGAATGATTGGCCCGTTGCCGCCGCGCGTCCATTCGAAGGCAACTTCGGCAGCGCCACGCACCGCCAGCACATCCATGCCATCGACTTGAATACCGGGAATGCGAAAGCTGTCGCCGCGCCGGTGAAGCTGTGTCTCGGCGCTCGATCGGGCGACGCTCGTTCCCATCGCATATTGGTTATTCTCAATGGCATAAATGGCGGGGAGCTTCCACAGCTCGGCCATATTAAAGCTCTCGTACACCTGCCCCTGGTTCGACGCGCCATCGCCAAAATAGGCGAGACAAACGCCACCATCCTCTTTGTATTTATGCCCGAACGCCAATCCCGTGCCGAGCGAAACCTGAGCGCCGACGATCCCGTGTCCGCCGTAAAAACCATGTTCGACGCTGAACATGTGCATCGAACCGCCCTTACCCTTTGAAATGCCCGCAGCACGCCCCGTCAGTTCGGCCATCACGACTTTGGGCGGAATATTGCACAGAAGCATATGCCCGTGGTCGCGGTAACCCGTGATCACCGAATCAAGCCCGATATTCAGCACTGACTGCAACCCAACCGCGACTGCTTCCTGTCCGATATACAAATGACAGAATCCGCCGATCAGCCCCAGACCGTACAGCTGCCCCGCCTTTTCCTCGAAACGGCGGATGAGCAGCATCTGCCGGTAAAATTCGAGCATCTGCTCTTTGGAAGCCTTGTAGCGCACCGGCTCGGGCGGGCGGGCAGCGGACGGGGCAGACTTTACGGCAGCTTTAGCCAAGGAGCAGTGCCTTTCGAACGACGGCTTGAACACGCCATCGCTATAAGCACCGCCGAACCTCGCTTGCAACCATGAACGCTACGGAAAGCTATACCGCCTGATCAAGCCACAGCAGCCAGAACGCCGCGATGTCCGCCCGCGCACCCTTGACCGACGTAAACGCGGTCCGCGCACCCGCCTTGTCGCCCGAGCGCATAAGGGCAATGCCCATGCGTGTATTCACCGCATCGACATCGACACCGCCCTTGGTCAAGGCCGTCTTGTAGAGCGCAATCGCCTTGGCATCTTGTCCATAGCCCAAATAGGCATCGGCCGTTGCCGACGCGACACGACCCGTCGCGGCGGCGCCCGCTTGGCGTTCAGCGGCGGCAAGCGACGCCTGATCACCCGCGATCTTGGCTGATGCCATGCCGCGCAATTCGTTCAACGCCCGGCTGCTCGTCGGCACGGCACTGGTCGCCATGCCTTCATCGATGATCGATTTCGCTTCGCCGGGAAGGCCGCGCTCGGTCGCAAGCGATGCGAATTCATAATAATCGCGCTCGCCGGCAAGGCTCTTGGTCAGGCGCATCAGGCGGAAGATGTCGAGATTGAGATTGCCGTCGCGTGTCGCGCCGTCGCGATAGACGACGAGCGCACTGCGCCAGTTATCCTTGGTGGGGTATTCGCGGACCTGCGCCCGAGTCCACTTCGCCGATTCCGAATTGAGCTTGGCTTTATACGCGACCGATGAGGCGCGGGCATACCAAGTTTCCGGCGGCTTGGTGCCAGCGGCTTTGCTCGCCGCGATGGCCTTTTCAACATGTGCCAGTCCAGCTGGGACATTGTTCGACTTGAAGTTTGCTTCGGCGAGCAGCAGCAGCGTGTCCTGATTGCCCGATGATTTATAGCCGAGCCGTTCAGCTTCGGTCAGATAGAGGATCGCTTTCGGAAAATCATTGGCCGAATACGCGAATTGCCCGGCGTAAAAGTTGAGGCGGGGAAGCTCGGCAGTGCCCATGGCGCTGCCACTGTTGATCATCGCGAGCACCGCTTTCTGCTGCATGACTTGATCTTTCAGCGCACCACCAACCTGAAGCCGCAATTGCGCCGCGACGAACTTGTCATCGCCGGTGATCGCTGCCGCTTCGGCCGCCGTTACAGCGGCATCTGCACCCGCTGGATTGGCCTTGATCGCCGCCTGTGCCGGACCCGCTGCTGCACGGAATTCCTTGCTCAGCGTCATCTTGGGCGCTTCGACAGGCTTTGCCTTTGCAGCCATCGCAACGGACGGCGCGGCACCCAGCATAAAAGCGGCGCCCAGCGCCAATGACGATACCAGTTTCATGACTTTAATCCTCCTGTCGCGGTTCGGGGGACCGCTCTTCGATTCGGTGACTAGCCTTGGCCAATGCGCCGCACAAGTCGGCCAATCGTCGTGAACAACGCTTGAACTGGATCGAAGTGCCTTACGCCGCTTCAAACATCTCGACGGGCAAGGCCATGATGCTTTCCGCGCCGCCCTCGATCTTGCGTCGAAGAGCGCCCGTATCGGGCATGATGCGTTCGGCGAAGAAGCGTGCCGTCACCAGCTTGGCTTCGAGGAATGCCCGATCAACAACAGCGTCCCCCTCACCCGCGGCGAGCATCGTTTGCGCCGTGCTCGCCATGCGTAGCCACATCAGGCCGAGCGTCACAATGCCCATCAAGTGCATGTAAGAAACCGCACCGGCGCCAGCATTGTTCGGATTCGTCATGCCATTCTGCATGAACCACATCGTCGATGACTGAAGGTCGCCCGTCGCCTTTTCCAGCCGTCCCGCAAAGTCAGCCAGTTCAGGCTTCAGCTTTGCCGCACCCGTTTCCTCGGCCAACAGGGCAAACAGCAGCTGCACCGCGCGCCCGCCATCTTTGGCCAGCTTTCGTCCAACCAGATCGAGCGCCTGAATCCCGTTCGTGCCTTCATAAATCATAGCGATCCGGGCATCGCGGACATATTGCTCCATCCCCCATTCGGCGATGTAGCCATGCCCGCCATAAACCTGCTGGCTGTTTGTCGCGATTTCATAGCCCTTGTCCGTGCCATAACCCTTGATAACGGGCGTCAACAGGCTGAGCAGATCGTCGGCGCGCTGGCGCTCTTCTTCGGTTTGCGCCTTGTGCGTCAGGTCGCCTTGCAGCGCGCCCCACAGACATAGAGCCCGCAGCCCCTCGGTAATCGCCTTGCCTTCCATCAGCATGCGGCGGACGTCGGGGTGGACGAACAAGGTATCGGCTTTCTCGCCCGGTTCGGCAGCACCGGTCAGCGCCCGGCCTTGCCTACGGTCCTTAGCGTATTGAACGGCATTCTGGTGTGCGACTTCGCCCTGTGCCAATCCCTGCAACCCCACGCCCAGCCGCGCCGTGTTCATCATGATGAACATCGCCGCAAGCCCTTTCATTTCCTCGCCGACGAGGAAACCGGTCGCGCCGTCATAATTCATCACACAGGTCGAATTGGCGTGAATGCCCATTTTGTGCTCGATCGACCCGCACGTCACACCGTTGCGCGCGCCGAGCGAGCCATCATCGTTGACCATGAACTTGGGCACGATAAACAGCGAAATGCCCTTGACGCTATCCGGCGCGTCCGGCGTTTTCGCCAGCACAAGGTGAATGATATTTTCGGTCAAGTCGTGCTCGCCCGACGAAATGAAAATCTTGGTCCCTGTAATCGCGAACGATCCATCCGCTTGCGGCACGGCTTTGGTCTTGATCAGCCCCAGATCAGTCCCGCACTGCGGCTCGGTCAGGTTCATGGTCCCGCCCCAATGCCCCGACACCATTTTGGGCAAATATGTTGCTTTCTGTTCTTCGGAGCCCTTGACCATGATCGAGGACACTGCGCCCATCGTCAGCCCCTGATACATGCCGAATGCCATGTTCGAGCTGATCAGATATTCCTCAAACGCCGACGAAATAACATGCGGCAACCCTTGCCCACCATATTCAATGGGCATGCCGAGCGTCGTCCAGCCGGCCTCGATAAATGCTGTGTAGGCTTCCTTGAAACCTTTGGGCGTCGTTACCGAACCGTCAGCATGCCGCGTGCACCCTTCCAGATCGCCCGACTGATTGAGCGGAAACAGCACTTCGGACACGAACTTGCCGCCCTCGGTCAGGACTGCCTCGATCATATCTGGCGTCGCATTCTCGAATCCCGGCAAATTGGCATAGCGGTCAAGGCCGATCACCGCGTCGATGACGAAGCGTGTATCACGGATCGGTGGCGTATATTGGGGCATTTTCTACTCCGAACAGAATTTAATGACTGCCGCCTTCGGCAGCCTGAACCATTTTTACAAAGCGCGCCAGTTCGTCGACGTGCGCGTCAATATCAGCACGTTGCGCTTTCAAAAGGTCGATGCGCGCGAGGCATTTTTCGACCGTGACATGCCGCTGCGTCGCGCGGTCATCGCCAACGTCATAGAGGTCGATCATTTCGCGAATATCGGCCAGCGAGAACCCGACGCGCTTTGCCCGCAATATCCAGGCGAGCCGCGCACGATCGCGCTTTGTGTAAATCCGCGTCGTCCCGCGACGAACGGGTGCGATCAGCCCTTCGTCCTCATAAAAACGCAAAGCGCGCGCGGTGACGCCGAATTCTTCGGACAAATCGGAAATCGAATAAAGATGCCGGTCCCGGAAATCCGGCGTTTCGAGAGTCGCATGAGCACCAATATCAGCCATCCACATCACTTAGTTGACGTGAACGTAAAGGTCAATTCCGGGCACCCTGTCGTATTTGTCCAATCAATCCGCCACGACTCGGGTTAACAGACCGTTCATAATCGAAAATTCTGGGGTCGCTCGACTTTGTTTCCAACAGAGAGGGCAGACAATGAAACTCGTTAAATATATGCTACTTGCCGCCGCTGCGGCCAGCCTACCGACCGCCGCAAATGCGGCGATCACAATCGTTCAACATCCTGGAACGAACCTCGGCGCGTTCAGCTTTAGCGTTAATCTTGTCACCAACGTGATCACGATCAACGAAACGTGGACCAACACCAACAATGTGTTCCTCCGGTTCGAGGGGCTTACGCAGGGCACGAGCTATACGGTCATCAAGCGGATCATCAACAATTCGGGATTCGCTTGGACCTCGATTGCCAATGAATTACTTGATCCGGGTCTTGATCCGCTCGATCCTCGGCCACAACCTGGCTTTGTTCCTATTGGGTGGAGCACATCGGACGACACCGATGGGCTCAGCTTTGACCAGGGTGGTTCCATTCCACGCGTATCGTCGGCGTTTCCGACGGTTGTCGTTGATGAAAATACCGATGCACGCGATTTCATCGACTTCCTCGGCGGCGCTGGCGTGGCTTCGGGTGCGCCACTGTTCACGGTGCAATACGGGTTGATCGATGGTGGCTCAAACCAGCCTTTCCTGCTTTCGCAACGGGTCAACGTCCGGTCAGTGGGAGCGATACCCGAACCCGGCACGTGGATGATGATGATGGCGGGCTTTGGCATTGTTGGCGGCGCGATGCGTCGGCGGATGCGGACGTCGATCAGCTACGCCTGATGGTTCAACAATGAATGCGGGTGGCGTCGGATCGGCGTCACCCGTTTTCGTGCGTGGCCCGTTCCAGAACGATTAAGGCTGTATTCCGATTTCAAACGGCGATCCCGGGCCGCCGCGCTGGGTCAGCACTTGGGCCCGACGACGCGGCGCAAAGCTAATGTGAACAATCCCCCGTCCCGATTCATAGATCAGCTGATCGATCATCCCGTGCAGCGGCTGACCAGCTTGCATTGCGTTGCGGATAAAGCGCGCAAAGCCGAGCACACTCATCCCCGCCGCATGACAATCGACGGCCCAAGCCTGAGGATGATCACTGTTCGCCACCCCGCGTACTGCTTTGTTGACACGCGGATTGCGATAAGCGCTGGTGATCACAATCGACGCGCCGATCATGTCGCGAATTTTCTGAAGCGACGGCGCCGTCACTGTCCTTATCCGGGCCAGATGCTCGTCGGTCGGCGTGTTGGCTATGCCCAGCTGATCCGCCTTCGAGGAGACAAGAAACTCCTTCAGGGAGAAGTTTGTGGTGAGATCGCCCATTGTGCCGTAACTCCAAAAGCGCGCATGCGGTCAAACTGAGCAGTCTCAACTGTCCAACGTTGCGACAACGATGAACCTTACCTTTCCGTCATTATCCACAGGCCGGTTCACACCCACGCCATCCTTCTCAAGTGGCCGCAGTTTAACGCGATTGGCTTCCATAACAGTGCCATTGTTATCTTCTGCAAAATCGTCAGCTTCTGTTCGCGTTTCAAATACTTTAATTAGCAAGTCCATGATCCACCTTTCTGGTTATGGCATTGTGGAAGCAGCGATTGCCCAATCTTTGACCGACAAACCAACAGGAAGCCCGCCCCGCTCAATCATTGTCGCGCAAGCGTCCTTATCAGCCGTTCCGCTACAGGCCTCCTGAAAATCCGAAACAGATCCAACGGCACCGTCCAACTTCTTCAAATATCCCACCAAATCTGGTGCCGCCCGAACATTGGTAGCGACCGATTTGCGGGAATTACCCATGGCGGTGAAGCGTTCCGTTCGGCCCGCGTTCGCCACAATAGCAGCCTCTCCAGTCGATACCGCCGCAGCTCCAGCCCGCACGGCCAACTCACGCGCTGCCAACCCTGTCGCGAAATATTGCGCGATCTGTCCGTTCGCGCCGACCTCGCTAGGCTTGCCAGTCGCACCAAATTTTGCGCCGAAACTCGCCATCACCGAATAGGAATCCAAGACTTTGTCGCCGCTTCGCCCGACCAAAATGCATGATGCATCGAGCAACGGCGACGCCCCCGTCGGCGTAATGGGACTCGGGCATGGCTTCTGAACAGTCCCATCATCGTTGGTATTGGCAACGAGCGGCATCACGACTACTTCCTGCCGACTATAACCCACCGTAATCCCGGGTGATGCGGTCGCATCCTGACCGACTTTAATCCCAAAACTCGTATTGGTCCCAAAAATGAGTGTATTCGAATGCCGCGTCATCTGGACGCATCCCGACAAGCCGCCCGCGAGCATCAAGGCGGTGAAAGCGATCCTGCAAAATCCGCGACGCATGCCTTGTCTCCCAAAGACTTCACCATTTGCATGACATGATCTTTCTCGATCCGGTCACGTAAGATAATGACAGTGCGACAATCCTCGGGCTCCGCGTAGACAAACTTACTGTCCCGCCAGCCAAGAAATGCAGCACCATCAAAACCGATCCCCAACGACTTGACGTCAATTGCAGTCAGCTTTCCACGCGACACCGGGTACGCAACACGAACGAGGCCAAAATAATAATGCGTCTTACCCGCACCGTCGGTCGGCAGCGATACGCAGCCTGCCAGTAAGACCGGCACTAACAGCGTCGCGATTCTGTTCATTTGAGAAGTTGAACAGGATTCAGTACCAAGTCAATACACTATTGACAGGTCACTGTAGATTACTGTTCCCTGTATTGGGTCTTGATTAGGATCTAACCAAGGTTTCGCCGTCAACCACGCGATAGAAACAACTCCGCTCGCCGGTATGACACGCCGGCCCGGCCGCCTCGACTTTCATCCACAGCGCGTCCTGATCGCAATCGATGCGCATTTCGACAATGCGCAAGACGTTCCCCGATTCCTCGCCCTTGCGCCATATCCGCTCCCGGCTGCGTGACCAGAAATGCGCTTCGCCGGTCGCCTGCGTCAGTGCGAGCGCTTCGGCATTCAAATGCGCAACCATCAGCAACTCGCCTGTCGTCGCATCAGTCACGACGCCGGTAATCAGCCCGCTTGCATCCCATTTGGGATCCAGCACGGTCCCTGTCTCGCGGTCTGTCATTCCGATTTCCGTTACAAAGTGAAGACAATCGATTTCTCTCTGCCTATAGGGCGACATCCGCGCAACGCAGATCGCCCGAATCATGTTGACCACTCATCCGTTTGACGACGACAAACTCCGCGAGGAATGCGGCGTCTTTGGCATTTGGGGTGCCGACACCGCCTCGGCCATTGTCGCGCTCGGCCTCCACGCGCTCCAGCATCGCGGGCAGGAAGCCGCCGGCATCACCAGCTGGGACGGCGCGCATTTCCATTCGCATCGTGCGATGGGCCATGTTGCCGGCAATTTCGACCGCGATGAGATTATCCGTGGCCTGCCCGGCTCGGTCGCCTGCGGGCATGTCCGCTACTCGACAACGGGCGAGACCGCGCTGCGCAATGTCCAGCCGCTCTATGCCGATCTCGCGTCGGGCGGGTTCGCCGTGGCGCACAATGGCAATATCTCGAACGCAATGGCCGTCAAGCGCGAACTCGTTCGTCGCGGCTCGATCTTCCAGTCGACCAGCGATACCGAAGTCATCATCCACCTCGTCGCAACGAGCACCTACCGCACGCTGCTCGACAAGTTCATCGACGCGTTGAAGCAAGTCGAAGGGGCCTATTCGCTGATCTGCATGACGCCCGAGGGCATGATTGCCTGTCGCGACCCGCTCGGGATTCGTCCGCTGGTCATGGGCAAGCTCGGCGATGCTACAATCTTCGCGTCGGAAACGGTCGCGCTCGATGTCGTCGGTGCCACTTATGAACGCTCGGTCGAACCCGGCGAAATCATCATCGTGACCGAAAGCGGCATCCGCTCGCTCAACCCGTTCGGTGCTGTGGCCCCCCGCCCCTGCATTTTCGAACATGTCTATTTCAGCCGCCCCGACTCCATCGTCGACGGCTCAAGCATTTATTCAGTGCGCAAAGCCATCGGCGCGCAGCTCGCCATCGAAAGTCCGGTCGACGCCGACTATATCATTCCAGTGCCTGATTCGGGGACGCCCGCCGCCATTGGCTATGCTCAGGAATCGGGTATCCCGTTCGAACTCGGTATCATCCGTTCGCACTATGTCGGGCGCACTTTCATCCAGCCCGGTGATCAGGTCCGCCATTTGGGCGTGAAGCTGAAACACAACGCCAACCGCGCGCTGATCGCGGGCAAACGCATCATCCTCGTCGACGACAGCGTTGTGCGCGGCACCACCAGTCTGAAAATTGTCCAGATGATGCGCGATGCCGGGGCCACCGAAGTTCACATGCGCATCGCGAGCCCACCAACGCGGCACAGCTGCTTTTACGGCGTAGATACGCCCGAACGCACCAAACTGCTCGCGCACAAGCTCGACATCGGCGGTATGCAGGATTTCATGCACGCCGATAGCCTCGCCTTTGTCAGCATTGATGGGCTGTACAAAGCCCTCGGCGAAGCGCGCCGTGCCGACATCCGCCCGCAATATTGCGACGCCTGTTTCACCGGCGACTATCCCACGCGTCTGACCGATCAGGACGAGACCGCGGTCGAGGATCAGTTCGAAATGCTTGCGGAGCGTGTGGTTTGAGTAAGAGGCTCGAAGGGCAACTCGCTCTTGTTACTGGTGCATCGCGCGGCATCGGTGCCACCACGGCCGAAGCACTTGCCGCCGCCGGTGCCCATGTCGTCCTCACCGCGCGCACAGTGGCCGGTCTCGAAACCGTCGAGGAACGCATTCACGAAGCGGGGGGCAGCGCGACAATCGCACCGCTCGACTTATCCGACGTCGACGCCATCACCCGCCTTGCCGAAGCCATCTCGGGGCGGTGGAAAGCACTTGATGTGCTGATCCTCAATGCCGCAACGCTCGGCACGCTCACGCCGGTGCCGCACATCGACTCCAAGGAGTTCGCGCGGGTCATAGCTCTGAACCTGACGGCACAAGCATCAATCATCGGCGCATTCGACAGCATGCTCCGCGCCGCCGCCAGCGCCCGCGTCGTCGGGCTCACCTCAAGTGTCGGCGCGACCCCGCGCGCTTATTGGGGTGCTTACGGCGCATCGAAGGCCGGGTTCGAAACATTGCTCGGTAGCTATGCCGAAGAAACCCGCAACATCGGCCGCGTCAAAGTCGCTATCGTTGATCCCGGCGCAACCCGCACGGCGATGCGTGCCCGCGCGTTTCCCGGCGAAGACCCTGCCGACGTGAAGTCCCCTGAAACCGTCGGCGCACGCATTGCCGCCCTCGCCATCGAGGGATTTGAAACCGGACATCGCGAACGCGTTAACTAATTTCGGCGAAGCGTCATTAACCCGAAATTGCTAAACCGATCGCCGGGGGAAACCACCGTTCGGAAACGAACCATTCGGAGGCGACCAAATGACGACCACAGAAATTCAAGACCGTTACCTTGTTGCCGCACAGGAAGACCGTTGTGCGCCGCGCACAAAGCTGAGCATTCCGGCGTCGCTCCGCCCGTCGGGCGACAAGGGGTTTGCGACCACAGTCCATGATCTCTCGCTCGGCGGTTTCTCCTGCGAAGCGATGTCGCGGATGCGTCCAGGTGCGCTTGCCTGGCTGACACTGCCCGGGCTAACCGCGCTTCAGGCTGAAGTGATCTGGAACCATGGCGGCATGGTCGGTTGTGCCTTTGCCAACCTGCTCAACCCCGCTGTCTTCGAAACGGTCGTCGCCCGCTACGGTTGATCGACCGCAGCCTGAACCGCTTTGTAGAAGCGTTCACGCTCGGCCCCCACGCCGGCATCATCATTGGCAACTTTCCAGTTGCCGTTGGTCGCAATGATGAGGCGGCGTTTGGGGTCGATGAAAATCCCCTGACCGAAAATGCCCTGCGCGGCAAAACTGCCGTCGTCATTGGTCCACCATTGATAGCCATAGCCACGCCCCGGATTGGCGATGTCAGCTTGCTTGGTCGTCGCCGCAGTCAGCCAATCGTCAGGGACAACGCGCTTGCCGCCAGCCACCCCGCCATCAAGAATGAATTGCCCGAACCGCGCATAATCCTGCAATGCCGCCGAAAAACAGCATCCGCTGATCTCGTGCCCCGTCGATCCCGTAATCCAGACGGCATCCTGCGCCATGCCATAAGGTTTCCAGACCTTCTCGGACAGATAAGCCGACAGGGTCTTTTTCGTCGCGCTTGAAACCAGCACCCCGATCAAATTGGTTTCGCCGGTTTTATAAACCCATTTCGTCCCCGCCGGGGCCTCGCGGGGCAATTTGCGCATATAGCTGACAGTCGCGTCAACACCAGGTTCGGGCTTGTGCTTGGTGAACAAGGCAACGTCCGATTTCGGATCGGTATAATCCTCGGTCCAGCGGACGCCAGATGTCATCGTGAGTAACTGGCGGACCGTCACATCATCATAGGCCGACCCTTTCAAATCAGCGATATAGGTCGTCACCTTGTCATCCAAACTCTTGATATAGCCGTCACGCACCGCCGCGCCGACAAGCGTCGATGTCAACGACTTCGCCACCGAAAAGCTCGTCCAGCGCCCCGAAGCATCATAGCCCAGCCCATATTTTTCGAGCCGTATCTTGTTGTCCTGAATGATGATCAGCCCCGCTGTTCGCTGGTTCGTCATAAAGGCATCCAGATCGAGACTTAGCGTCAATGGCACGCCCTTGCCGAACTGATGAACGTCTTCGCCCGCCTCGATCGCATTGGTCTTGGTCAGCTTTTCCATCTGGCGAAACGCGCCATCGCGCTGATCCTGCGTCCAAAACAGCACATTCTCGTCCTTCGGCAAATTGGCATAAAGTTTGACGGCGTCACAAGCGGACAGCGCAACCAGCGCAACGACAACAAAAAAGCGCATTCTCACCCTTTTTTCACGAGCGTCACTTGCGCCACATTGATCCCGCCCCCGCGAAACCCGCCTTCGCAATACATTAGGTAAAACCGCCATAAATCGTGAAATTGCCCGTCAAATTGCGGTGGCAGCGTCGCACTGTCAAATCGCTCGCGCCAGCATTTCAGCGTTTCGGCATAGTCGACGCCCATGTCGCGCTGGTCCGTCCAAGTGAGTCCCCGCGCATCGGCGAGCGCGCGAAACCGGCTTTCGGACAGCAGCATCCCGCCGGGAAAAACATAGGTCTGGATGAAATCCGCATTTTCGCGATACGCATCAAACGCATCATCGGCAATGCTGATATATTGGACCGCCGCTCGCCCGCCTGGTTTCAAACGGTGCGATATGGTGTCGAGATAGGTCGGCCAATACGCCTCGCCAACGGCCTCAACCATCTCGACACTGGCAATCGCATCAAAGACGCCCATAACATCGCGATAGTCTATTTCCTCAAAACATATCGCCGACGCATAATGCGCGCGGGCATAAGCCAACTGGCTGGGTGACAGGCTGATCGCGGTTACAGCAGCGCCGCGATCCTGTGCGGCCTGCGCGAGACTCCCCCAACCGCAACCAATTTCGAGCATCGTCATCCCGGGCTTGAGGGCCAATCGATCCAGTATAGCGGCCTGCTTGCGTCGCTGGGCTGCCTCAAGATCATCCCCCGCCGCAAAGAGCGCGCTCGAATAGCTCATCGTCGGATCAAGCCAAGCCGCGTAAAAATCATTGCCCAGATCATAATGCGCAATGATGTTCCGCCGTGCACCGGCCCGATCATTCTCCTTGCGCAAATGACCAATCAGCTTGGCAATGCGTTGCCACCCCTTGGCCCGCCCGACACTGCCCAGCGCCTGTCGATTGCGCATCACGATTTCAAAAAACGGCACGGGATCGGCGCTATACCATTCTCCCGCCGCCCATCCTTCGTACAGCCCGACCGAGCCTGACCATGCCAACCGCGAAAGCGCGCGCCAGTCATAAATGGCGACGTTGCATGACGGACCATGCGCATGCCCACCCAACCGCCGGACCGACCCATCGGGGGAGGTTATCGCCATCGTGCCGGTCATCAACCCGGCATCGATCCGGTCCAGAATGCGGTGATAGAGCTTCGCCAAAATGTCGTCGGACCAACGCGATGCCCGGTCGGTTTGGCCAACGGATTGGGCAACAGCGTCCATTTCAGCCCTTCATCGCTGCATAGGCCGCCAGCGCGCGCTCTCGCCCTTCGCGGTGGCCAATCAACGGCCTGGCATAGCCTGCGGGTACCTGCCCCGCGCCGTGCGGGTCGTGAATCCAAGGCTCGGGCATGCTGGCGAGCTCGGGCACCCATTTGCGAATATACCCCGCCGCGTCGAACTTCTCCGACTGCGACAATGGCGCCATGATCCGCACGAACATATTCGAATCAACTCCCGTCCCCGCTGTCCATTGCCAGTTTACCGCATTCGAGGCGGCGTCATAATCGAGCAACGTCTCGCGAAACCACTGTTCCCCGCGCCGCCAGTCGATCAGGAGGTGCTTGATCAGGAACGACGCTGCGATCATCCGAACCCGATTGTGCATCCACCCTGTCGCCCACAGTTCGCGCATTCCGGCATCGACGATCGGGTAGCCGGTCTGCCCCTTCGTCCACGCCAGAAAATCACTGTCATCATCGCGCCACGCCAGCCTGTCGAAATCCGCCCGGGCATTGGCCGATCCATAGTCGGGAAACTGGTCGATCACATTCGCCGCATAGTCCCGCCAACCAATCTCGCGCAGATAGGGCTCGCCCTTGGCACCCACGCGCTTCGCCACATGATGCCACACGGTCGCGGGCGAAATCTCGCCAAAATGCAGATGCGGCGACAGGCGCGACACGCCCGCTTCGGACGGCATATTCCGTGCGCGATCATAGTCATCCACATGATCGAGCCACAGTTTCAAGGCCGCCTTCGCTCCCGCCTCACCAGGCGTCCACACATCGAACCCCGTCGACCAATCGGGTTTTGTTGGCAGCAGGTTCCAATCCGCCAATTTATCGCTTTTCGCCGCCACACCCTCGATCTTCTCCGGCGTTTTCACCGGCAAAGGCGGCGGCATCCGCGTCAGGATTGCGCGCCAGTAAGGCGTGAAAATCTTGTATCGCCCCCCGCTCCCCGTCAGCACGGTCGGCGGATGCACCAGATAATTGCCGTCATGCAATGTCAATGCATCACCCAGCGCCGCATCCTCTGCTTTCCACCACGGCTCATAAGCGCGCGCGGCATGGACGTGCGTTGCGCCGGTCTCCGCCATTAGCGATTTTAGTTCGGCAACCGCATCGCCGCGCCGCAAAACCAATGGCGCGCCGCGCTCGGCCAAGCTGTTGGACAGCGCTGTCAGACTATGGTGCGACCACCAGTGCTGCGCCGCACCCGCATGTTGATCGAAAACATAAACCGCAACAACCGGCCCCGCTGCAGCCGCAGCATTTAACGCAGCATTATCGGACAGGCGAAGGTCTTGGCGGAACCAGAGGATCGACGGTGCGCTCATCGCACCCCGCTAGATGACGTGATGATCCTTATCAACATGCCATGTCTGCGCGCGCTCCATCAGCGCTTGCAGGTCCGCCGATTTCCCGTCCGCGGTTGCTTCGTCCGCGGCTAGCAAGGTCTGGTCGAATGTCGGGCGTGGATCGTCATACAGCACACCCAGCGCCATCGGGAACGGCCCCAGAATCATCTCGACCAGCATGTGCGCCACAGCACGATTGGTGACATCATGGACGATCACCCCCGCCGCCGCCCAGTCGCCATCGACGACATCAACGACCGTCAGGTTTAGGGTCGTCGTATTCAGCGCAATCCCCTTCAGCCCGCGCGAAAACAGCATCGGCTTGCCATCTTCGAGCCAAAGCTGCTGGTCATCCGCGTTGGCCTTGTCGGTAAACTCGCCGAACACGTCCGCGTTATAGACAATGCAGTTCTGGAAAATCTCGACAAATGCCGCGCCATTGTGGCGGTATGCGGCCTTCAAAACTTCGGGCAGTTTCTTGTGAATATCGATGCTCCGCGCCACGAACCGCGCGCCAGCGCCCAGTGCAAAAGCGCAAGGTCGCGCGGGACGGTCCACCGAGCCAAACGGCGTCGATGGCGATTTGGTCCCCTCGCGCGATGTCGGCGAATATTGCCCCTTGGTCAGGCCATAAATCTCGTTGTTGAACAGCAGGAACTGGCAATTCAGATTGCGGCGCAGCAAGTGCATCGTGTGATTGCCACCAATCGACAGCGCATCGCCGTCGCCGGTGATGATCCACACATCAAGTTCGGGATTGGCGAGCTTCACCCCCGTCGCCACGGTCGGCGCGCGACCGTGAATCGTGTGAAACCCATAAGTTTCCATATAATAAGGGAACCGCGACGAGCAGCCGATCCCGCTGACGAAAACGGTATTTTCGGGCCGCGCGTTCAGCTCGGGCATTGTCCGCTGCACCGCTTTCAGGATCGCATAATCCCCACAGCCGGGGCACCAGCGCACTTCCTGATCGGTCTCCCAATCCTTGGGCGTCGTCAGGCGAATGGGGGTCATGTCGTTCATCGATTGATATCCCTCGTCATTACCAGCAGCCCTTGATGCGGCTTCGTCCGCATGTCTCTTATTTCTGAAAACTTCTAAGTGTACGCTCATCTACCGGATCGATTATGCCCTCCACGTACCTTCGCTTGAACAGCTCGATATTTTTACGCTGGGCTTCAAATGATGTACGGGCAGAGCAGGCTTTCGCGCTACCGCCTTGGCACATCAAATGCAAAGTGGTCTCCCCCTGATTGACGGACGCAATTGCAGCATCGCACGCTAAGGCGGTCTTTTCCGAATAACATTTACTCGTAGTCGGCGTTGTGGCTTCCCATAAATCCCTCGACGACTGGGGATCTTCCATCACAGCGTTCGATGAGGGCCGAACAAGAGAGGATTCATTACCCTCGACACTGATTTGTCCTGCACCACTTCGTTCACCTTTAGAGGATTCGCTCTTTTGTGGGTCAGGCTTATGGTTTTCCAAGGGCGAAAGCTTATCACAGCCAGTCAAAAAAATGACTGCCAAAGCTACAAGGGTTAGGGCTTTCACCTCAAAGCTCCCTCAATCGCCGCTTCAATCTCGGCAATCCGGAACGGCTGCCCGCTCACCTTATTCAAGGGCTTTGCATCAACTAGAAACTGATCGCGCAACACAGTCTTCAATTGCCCCGTGTTCATCTCCGGCACCAATATCTTGTCGTAACCGCGCAGCAATTCGCCCAAATTCTTGGGCAACGGCCAGATGTGACGGATGTGAACGTGCGAAACATCCAGCCCCTTGTTCCGCGCGCGGCGCACGGCTTGCAGGATCGGGCCGAAGGTCGATCCCCAGCCCACAACAACCAGCTTGCCCGTCGTCGTGCCCAGCTCGACCGCCTGATCGGGGATATGATCCGCGACCCCGTCAACCTTGCCCTTGCGCAGATCGGTCATCGCCTGATGGTTGGCCGCTTCATAATTGATGTGTCCGGTATCGACTTGCTTTTCGATGCCGCCGATGCGGTGGAGCAACCCCGGCGTCCCCGGCTTCACCCAGGCCCGCGCTAGTTTCTCGTCGCGGGCATAGGGTTTGAACCCGTCCACCGGTGCTTCTTCCATGAATTCGACCGGAAACGCGCCAAACTCATCGCGGTGCGGCACTTTCCACGGCTCGGCCGCATTGGCGATATAGCCGTCGGTCAAAAGCATCACCGGCGTCATAAATTGCACCGCAATCCGTACGGCTTCGATGGCACAATCGAAACAGTCAGCGGGTGACCGGGCGGCGATGATCGGCATCGGCGCATCCCCGTTGCGGCCATAGATCGCTTGATACAGGTCCGATTGCTCGGTCTTCGTCGGCAGCCCGGTCGATGGTCCGCCGCGTTGCGAATTGACGATGACAAGCGGCAATTCGGTCATGATGGCCAGCCCCATGAACTCGCCTTTCAGCGCAATCCCCGGCCCAGACGACGACGTCACCCCAAGCTGCCCCGCATAGGACGCGCCGATGGCGGCACCGATGGCAGCAATTTCGTCCTCCGCCTGGAAGGTTGTAACGCCGAATTCCTTCAACCGCGCCAGATGATGCAGAATCGCCGACGCGGGCGTGATCGGATAGCCACCGAAAAACATCTTGAGATTGGCGAGTTTTGCGCCCGCGACCAGCCCGAGCGACAATGCTTCGGCCCCCGTTACCGTGCGATACAGCCCCGGCTCGACTTCGGCTGGTGCCACCGCATGTTGCCGGACGGACGCACCCAATTCCGCCGTCTCGCCATAGGCATGGCCCGCGTTCAGCGCCGCGATATTCGCTTCGGCCAGCAGCGGTGTTTTCTTGAACTTCGCATTCAACCAGTCGACAATCGGCGCGCGTTTCCGCCCGAACATCCAGAGCGCGAGCCCCAGCGTCCACATGTTCTTGCAACGCAGCGCTTCCTTATTGCCGAGACCAAACGGCTTCACCGCATCCATCGTCAGCTGCGAGATATTGAAGGAAATCAGCTGCCATTTGGCGAGGCTTCCGTCACCCAAAGGCGACTCGGCATACCCAGCCTTCGCCAGATTGCGCGCGCCAAATTCCCCTTCGTCGGCAATGATCAAGCCGCCCGGCTTCAAATCGCCGACATTGGTTTTCAAAGCCGCCGGGTTCATCGCGACGAGCACGTCGGGGGCATCACCCGCCGTCTCGATGGCCGACGACCCAAAATTGATCTGGAATGCGGAAACCCCGAACAACGTCCCCTGCGGCGCGCGGATTTCCGCCGGAAAATCGGGGAAAGTCGCAAAGTCATTCCCGGCCAGCGCCGACGACAGCATGAACTGCCCGCCGGTCAACTGCATTCCGTCGCCGCTGTCGCCAGCAAAACGCACAACAATATTCTCGGGGTCGGGAGCCGCATTGTCCTGCGGCGGCATTTCCTGAAGCGCGGTGGCCATCAAATCATCCTGCTGAGTCTGTGGCGCTCTCTACGGCGCTTCGACTTGCATACCAAAATAGTAAATCTGTCACAGCAATCAATCTAAATAGGCCGCTGCCAGCGTCCGCATCGTCGCGGCGTGGCGCGCAGCAACCGCATGAACATCATCGCCATACCCCCCACCCATCGCACTGGCGAGCGGAATGCCAAGCTGCCGCGCCCGCCCCGCCACAAACGCATCGCGCGCTGCAATCCCGGCATCCGTAAGGGCAAGGCGCCCCAATTTGTCCTGAGCATGCACGTCCACGCCTGCCTGATACAGGATCAGCTCGGGCCGAACGCGGTCGATCATCACGTCCAACGCGGGGCCCAGTGCCGCGAGATAGTCCTCGTCTCCCATCCCGTCCGCCAACCCGACATCCATCGTCGACCGCGCCTTGCGCACAGGAAAATTCTTTTCGGCATGAATCGAAAGCGTCGCAACATCATCGCGCCCTGCCAATATGACGGCCGTTCCGTCGCCCTGATGCACATCACAATCGACAATCAATATCCGCTGCGCATCCCCCTCACCCAGCAGCCGCAACGCCGCCACCGCCAGATCATTGAACACGCAATACCCCGCACCAGTGTCGGGCAAGGCGTGATGGCTGCCCCCCGCTGCATTCGCCGCGAAGCCATGTTTCAGCGCGAGCCTCGCCGCCATCCATGTACCTCCCGGCGACAACACCGCCCGCCGCGCCACTTCTGACGTCACCGCAAAACCGATCCGCCGCTCGATTTCGGGCGCTACCGCCGCCGCCAACACCGCCGCCACATAAGCCGGATCATGCGCTGCCTCGAGCCACCGCACTGGCATCGCTTCAGGCACATGTTCGACCAGCGGCCCCACGCGCAGCACCTCCATCACCACACCATATTTACTGAACTGATGCGCCCCACCCTGCGCAGTAACAACATAATCAGGGTGATGGACGACGTGCAGCATCCCCGCTAGCTAGGTCGCAAATCGCAACCTTACGAGAGGAAAAGCCATATGATCAGCACAGCCGAACGCCCTGACGTCCAGATGTTCCTAACTTTTCTCAACAACCTCCCCGGCCCAAAGGTGCATGAGCTCGATCCCGTCGCCGCGCGTGCACAAATGGTTGCAATGGGCCCCGTCGCCGAAGCCGAAACCGGCCCTCTCGCGGTCATCAAAGACCTGTCGATTCCCGGCCCAGCAGGGAATAATCCTGCCCGCCTCTACGATGCTCGGGAAACCCGTGCTCCCGGTCCGGTCATGGTGTTTTATCACGGCGGCGGTTTTGTCATCGGCAATTTGCAAACCCATGAACCCTATTGCGCCGAAGCTGCCCGCGCACTCGACATGCCCGTCATCGCCATTGATTATCGGCTTGCGCCGGAACATCCTTGGCCTGCAGGCCCCGACGACTGCGAAGCCGCAACGCGCTGGATCGCCGAAAACATTCCCTGCACCGGCCTCGTAACATCGGGTGACAGCGCCGGCGGCAACTTGACAGTCGTTACGACGATGGCCCTACGGGACAAGCCCGCTGCCGTCCCGGTCATTGCGCAATTCCCGATCTATCCGGTCGTTGCGGACCACAATGACTGGCAATCGTATCGCGACCACGGCGTCGGCAAATTGCTGACTGTCGAGGCGATGGATTACTTCATGAATGCCTATGCGGCCGAAGAGTCGCACATCCGCTCGGCCCCGCTCGGCCACGATCACGCCGGCATGCCACCAACACTGATCATGACCGCGGGCCTCGATCCGCTGCGCGATCAGGGACGCGCTTATGCGGGCGCGCTTATCGCCGCCGGTGTGCCGACAATCTACCGCGAAGCCGTCGGCAATATCCACGGTTTCATTAACCTGCGCAAAGCCATTCCCTCGGGTCAGGCCGACATTGCCGGTGCGCTGGCGGTCCTAAAAGCGATGATCGCCGAATACGCATGACGGGCCTGCCCTATCGCCCTGCCGCTGCGGTCATGCTGTTGAATGGCGACAATAAAGTCTTTGTCGCACAACGCATCGATTCGACACTCGACGCGTGGCAAATGCCGCAAGGCGGCCTTGATCCCGGCGAAGATGCCCAAGCCGGAGCACTCCGCGAGCTTGAGGAAGAAACCGGCATCGGCCAGCATCTGGTGACCATCATCGCCCGCGCGTCGCGCAATCTCCTCTATGATCTCCCGCCTGAGCTTGCCGGGAGGATGTGGGGCGGCAGATATGGAGGACAAACACAGGCATGGTTCCTCGCGCGTTTTCACGGCACCGATGCAGACATCAATCTCGACACCGAGCATCCCGAATTCAACGCTTTCCAATGGGTCGATCCCGGGCGGCTTCCCGATCTCATCGTCCCTTTCAAACGGCAACTTTATGAAGATGTGCTGGCCGAATTTGCGGTGCATTTGCCTCCCCGAAACAGTGTCAAATGATCTACATCATAGTCAACGCCATGCCGATTGTCGCCGCCGCGCTGGGCGGCACTGCCTTTACGACGATCTGGTATCGCAAGCGATTGGCCGTATCAGCGTTGGCCATCCTGTTCCTCGCTAATCTCTGGCTCGCCGCAATCCTCGCCGGTGCGCTCATTCTCGCGCCGCCAAAAGGTGGCGTCTGGACCATGACCATCGGCAGTGCGCTGGTCATCTGGGCGGGTTTCGTCGCACCGACGCTCGCGGGCAGTTATCAAGTCCGCAAAATTAAACCGCGCAGCCTCGCTGCCGATTGCGGCTACTGGCTCGTCACGATGGTGGTGCAATCGATCATCATGCGGATCATCGGATTAACAGCGCCTCCTGTCGTCTAAGCCGCGGCAAGCTGGATCGGATACACACCGAATTGCGCATCCGCCGTGAGCACAGGGATCCGTTCGACCATGGCTTGCGCGATCAGCAAATGATCGAACGGATCATTATGGTGGTGCTTCAATGTTGCGACAGCGACGGCGTGCGCTCGTTCAATTATCAGCTGCTCATAGCCGCACCGCTTAATTTCGGCCTCGATATCGCGCATATCGAACGGGAGTTTGCCGAAACGGACCTTGATGGCGATTTCCCAAATCGAAACGTCGCTTAACAGCAATTGAATTTTTTGGTCATCAATGACATCACGCATCGGTCGCGACAGCTTTGGATCGTCGAAAAACTGCCACAGAAAAATATGCGTATCGACGAGAATGCGCATCAATATTGTGGGTCAATCGGCGCTTCAAATGCAGCCAGCAGTTCTTCATCGGGCGCGTCCCAACCGTCTGGCAGAACATATTTGCCTTTCAGCCCGCCATAGCGCGGCATCGGGCGCACCATAGCGTCCGACGGCGCATGCAGCTCAGCCACGGGTTTGCCATGCGACATAATCGTGATGAGCGCGCCGGCCTTGGCTTGGGCAATGTACGTGCTCATATTTAGGCGAAATTCCCGGGTGCCGATTTTGCGTTCGGACATAATTTCATCCTTTGTGTCCACAAACTAAGGACACAAATCCGCATCGTTAAGCCGCTTTCACTGCCTGCCGGAACTTGTGCAGCAACGGTTCGGTATAGCCGTTGGGTTGCGCCACGCCTTCAAACACCAGCGCTCGCGCCGCCTGAAACGCAATGCTGTCGGGCGTCAGCGTCCGGTAAAGCGGATCACCAGCGTTCTGCGCATCGACTTTTGCCGCCATACGCACCATCGCCGCATCGGCCTGTGCGGGGGTGCACACGCCGTGCAGCAACCAGTTCGCCATATGCTGTGATGAAATCCGCAGTGTCGCCCGGTCTTCCATCAGCCCGACATCATCAATGTCGGGCACTTTTGAACAGCCAATCCCTTGATCAATCCAGCGCACGACATAGCCAAGAATACCCTGCGCGTTATTGTCCAATTCCCGCTCGATTTCGGCGTCCAACCAACTATGCCCGCCCGCCAGCGGCACTGTAAGCAAGTCGGACAGCGGCGGAATGGCGGTCAGTTCCTTTTGCCTCGCAAACACGTTTACTGCATGATAATGCGTCGCGTGCAGCGTCGCAGCCGTCGGTGACGGCACCCATGCCGTGTTCGCGCCGGCCATCAGATGCCCGATTTTTTGAACCATCATGTCCGCCATCCGGTCCGGCGCGGCCCACATACCCTTGCCAATCTGCGCTTTGCCGCTCAAGCCACAGGTAAGGCCAATAGCAACATTGCGTGCTTCATAGGCCTTGATCCATGTCGACGATTTCATATCGGCCTTCGCCACCATCGCGCCCGCCTGCATCGAGGTGTGGATTTCGTCGCCCGTCCGGTCGAGGAAGCCGGTGTTGATAAACGCAAGCCGGTGCCGCACTGCATGAATCGTCGCCGCAAGATTGGCCGATGTCCGCCGTTCCTCGTCCATCACGCCGACCTTGATCGTATGGCGCTTCATCCCCAGCATGTCCTCGGTCGCATCGAACAAATCATTGGTGAACGCCGCTTCTTCAGGGCCATGCATCTTGGGTTTGACGATATAGATGCTGCCCGTGCGCGAGTTTCCACCCCGGTCGTGCATTGCGATCAGTGAGGTAAAGACAGCATCAAGTATCCCCTCGGGCAATTCTGACCCATCGGGCAACAAGACCGCCGGATTGGTCATCAAATGCCCGACGTTGCGGACGAACAGCAGGCTGCGCCCGTGAAGCGTCAAATCACCCCAGACACGATCCTGCTCTAGCGTGCGCGTTATCGTCCGACCGCTTTTATCAAACGTCGCGGTCAGGTCGCCCTTCATCAGCCCGAGCCATGTGCGATACCCCTGTACCTTGTCTTCGGCATCGACGGCCGCAACCGAATCCTCAAGATCAATGATGGTCGACAGCGCCGATTCAAGAATGACGTCGGACACGCCATCGGAGTCATCGCGCCCGATTACGCTATCGCGATCAAACTGAATTTCAATATGCAAGCCATTATTTTGAAACAATTTTGCTTTTTTATTTTGCGCAACAAGATGCGCATTGTCACGCCATCCCGGCACGGCCTCATCGAGAAAAGCCTTGGCACGTGTGATCACTGCAGCGCCACGCTCGAGATCATAAACACCTGGCTTGGAAGGCGGCGCATCGAGCGCATCCGTCCCATACAACGCATCATAAAGACTACCCCACCGCGCATTGGCCGCATTCAACGCAAAGCGCGTATTGAGCGCGGGCACCACCAGTTGCGGCCCCGCCATGGTCGCCACTTCCGCATCGACATTGGCCGTATCAACCGTGAACGGCGCAGGCTCGGGCACCAGATAGCCGATCTCGCGAAGGAAAACCTGATACGCGGTCTGCTCGAACGGATTGGCTTCATGCCAAGCATCAATCTGCGCTTGCAGATCGTCGCGCTTGGCCAGCAACGCCCGGTTCACTGGCACAAAGCGTGTCAGGATCGCCGCCAGTCCAGCCCATAACCGCGTGGCGTCGATCCCTGTCCCCGGCAGCACCTCATCCTCGACAAACGCGGCAAGGACATCGGCGACCTGAAGGCCCGAACGTTTAACATAGGCAGTCATGATAAGCTCCTGATTGGTCAGCGGACCCCGGGGAGGAGGAGTGACGCGCCTATGCCGCTAAATGCGGCCTTCGACAAGCACTTCACGGGCGGCTAGAGCATCCCGATGAACGTGAGCGAACACACCCTAACCGAACATGCCGCCGCTGCGCCTATGCTTTCACAAGTCGAATTATGGGCAGCAATCAACAGCGGTACAGGCAATCTGGAGGGGCTCGCACAGGTTGCTGCCAATCTCGCCGATGCGTTCGCACCGCTTCCCGGAAAGCTCCGCCTCGTCGATCCCGCCCCCGAAGACAGCATCAGCCCCGATGGATGCAAGAGAACCATCGAGCGCGGCCAGCACCTCCATATCTCCGTCCGCCCGACGGCAAACCGCCGCATCCTCCTGACCGGCCATATGGACACAGTCTTCCCTCCAGATCACCCGTTTCAGACGCTGCGCGAGATCGAACCCGGCGTCATCAACGGCCCCGGCACGGCGGATATGAAAGGCGGCATTGCTGTCATGCTCGCCGCGTTAAAGGCATTCGAAACTAGCCCAGAAGCGTCGGCGCTCGGCTATGATGTGCTCATCAACAGCGACGAAGAAACCGGCTCCACATCCTCCGCCGCGCTCATCGCCGACCTTGCGCAGGGCAAGCTTGCGGCGCTGACCTATGAACCAGCAGCTCTCCCCGATGGCACCCTCGCCGGAGCCCGCCCCGGCAGCGGCAATTTCAGCTTCATCGTCACTGGCAAGTCAGCCCACGCCGGTCGCAACCCGGAGGATGGCCGCAACGCCCTCCTCGCCGCCGCCGCGCTGGCGATTGACTTAGCAGCGCTCAAGGCCCCCGGCCTGTCGGTGAACCCTGCAAAGATCGACGGCGGCGGCCCCAACAATGTGGTGCCCGACCATGCCGTCCTCCGCGTCAACCTGCGCCCTGCAACGCCCGAAATCGAAACACAATCCAAAGCAGCAATCGACCTGATCGTTGCTGAAGTTGCGGCACGGCATGACGTCCACATCCACCCCCACGGCGGCTTCGGTCGCCCGCCCAAACCAATGAACGCGAAAGCCGAAGCGCTTTTCACGCTCGTCAAGCGCTGCGGCGCAGACCTCGGCCAGACCATCGGCTGGAAAGCGTCGGGCGGCGTGTGCGACGGCAACAATATCGCCGCCTGTGGTGTCCCCGTCGTCGATACGATGGGCGTGCGCGGGGGTGCCATTCACTCGTCCGACGAATATATGATCGTGGAGTCGCTGGCGGAGCGTGCGATGCTGTCCGCCTTGACTATACACCGCATTGCCAACGGGGCTTTCCAAATATGACCTTCCGCCTTCGCGCCGCGCGTGCGTCCGATCTCGGCTCGCTTTACGAAATGGCAAAACTAACGGGCGGCGGCTTCACAAACCTGCCACCCGACAAGCCCAATCTGAAAGCGAAGCTCGCCCGCGCTGAGGCTACATTTACGCGTCCCGATGACACACTTGAGGATGATCTCATTGTTTTGATGCTCGAAAACATCAACGATCCGCATGTCCGCGGCACCTGCCAAATTTACAGCAAAATCGGTCAATCCGCGCCCTTCTACAGCTACCGCATCGGAACGCTGACGCAGACATCGTCCGAACTCAACCGCACCTTCCGTGCCGAAATGCTCTCGCTGTCGACCGATTTTGAAGGCGCAAGCGAAGTCGGCGGCCTGTTCCTGCACCCCAACGAACGCGCAGGCGGTCTCGGCATGCTGCTCGCACGCAGCCGCTATCTCTACATCCGCGCGCACCGCCCGCGCTTTGCCGAGCGCATCTTTGCCGAGTTGCGAGGCGTTTTCGACGAAGGCGGCGGATCACCCTTCTGGGATGGCCTTGCGGGCAAATTCTTCGGCATGACTTTCCCCGAGGCCGATGCGTTCAACGCGGTCAACGGCTTCCAGTTCATCGCCGACCTGATGCCCAAGCACCCGATTTACACCGCGCTGCTCCCTGACAGCGCACGCGCCGTCATGGGCCTACCGCACCCCAGCGGCCGCGCTGCTATGCGGATGCTCGAGAACGAAGGCTTCGTGCACGACCATTACATCGACATTTTCGATGGCGGGCCTACAATGCACACACGCACTGACCATGTAAAAACAGTGGCAAAGTCCCGCGACGTCGAAATCACGAAGGTCGCCGATAATAAAGCACCCCGCGCAATCGCCGCTTGTGGCCAACTCGCTGATTTCCGCGCGGCATGGGCTTGCGTTTCGGATGACGGAGTCATTGACTCCGAAGGCGCAAAGGCATTGTCAGTCGAACCCGGCCAGACCGTTCAGGTCGCGCCGCAATGACCCTCGTTGAAATCAACTTCGACGGCATCGTCGGCCCAAGCCATAATTATGCCGGGCTTAGTCTCGGCAATCTCGCCTCGGCAAAGAACGCCGGTGGCCCCTCGCATCCGCGCGCAGCGGCGCTGCAGGGTATCGAAAAAATGCGCGCCAATGTCCGCCTTGGTCTCGCCCAAGGCATCTTCATGCCGCAGGATCGGCCAAATCGTGCGTGGCTGAACGAATTGGCCACCACCCCCGAAGGTGCCGACTCAGGCCTTCTAGCCTGCTCGCTATCAGCGTCGTCGATGTGGGCCGCCAACGCCGCAACAGTAACGCCCGCCCCCGACGCAACGGACGGCAAGTGCCATCTGACCGTGGCCAACCTCGTTACGATGCCGCACCGTAGCCACGAATGGCGTGGCACTTTGCGGCAGTTGCAAACTGCCTTCGCAAATGGTGCATTCCATGTTCACGCGCCCGTGCCCGCGCCCTTTGGCGACGAAGGTGCGGCCAACCACATGCGATTATGCGCCGATCATTCCAGCGCGGGGGTTGAAGTCTTCGTTTATGGCGTCGCCGGTGGTCCATTCCCGGCGCGCCAGCATATCGAAGCCTCTAAAGCTGTGGCCCGCCACCACGGGATCAAAGAAGCACTGTTCGTCCAGCAATCGACCGAGGCCATCGCGGCTGGCGCATTCCACAACGATGTCGTCGCCGTTGCCAACGAGCGCGTGCTTTTCACGCACGAACAAGCATTTGAGGGCAAAGACCAAATCTACGCCGAGCTTCGCGCCCGTTTGCCCGAAGTCGAAATTGTCGAAGTCCCCACCAGCGCCGTTTCCCTTGAGGACGCCATTCAGAGCTATCTTTTCAATGCGCAACTCGTGACGCTTCCCTCGGGCGGGATGGCGCTCATTCTGCCCACCGAAGCGCATGATCATCCTCGCGTCCGTGTCTGGCTCGACCGGCACATCGCTGGCAATGGGCCGATCCGGCAGCTGGTCCCCGTTGATGTCCGTGAATCAATGGCAAATGGTGGTGGCCCGGCATGCCTGCGCCTGCGCGTCGTTGCCGATCTGGCAACGGTCGATCCGCGCTTCATGGTCGATGAACCTAGACTCAACCAGATCACAGACATCATAGCCCGCCACTGGCCCGAGACCATCGCCCCCGCTGACTTGGCCAACCCGAAATTATGGATTGAAATCGGCGCTGCCCGCGCGGCGCTACTCACCGCCCTCAACATCACCGAACTGTCGGATTAACTAACAGTTTACCTTATTCGTTAACACGCAATAACGCGTTTTCGCCAATGGCCCGCTCCTTGCGTTAACATTTGCATGTGGAAAAAAATCGGTCGCTTGTTCGTCATAAAGACAAAATTCGAAGCCTATTTGATCACCTTTGCGCTGGCGACGGGCGCAATGGAACGCGGCAAGGCCTATCTCAGCGCCTATCCGGGCATTGGCGGATGGCTCTTGTTTGCAGCATGCAGCGGTGCTGTTTTTATGGCGGGCGCGAAAATGCTCGATGCCATTGATCTGGCGAATGCGGTGGCGCTTCGAGGCGACTAGCAAAACGGGCCCCCTTCAGGCGAAAGAGGCCCGCCGTGCGACCCGTCGCAGCTTAACTGGCTGCAGTCAGGTAATCGGTCAATTCGGCGAGGCTGACCCCCTTGCTTTTATCTTTGTCAGCCGTCGTAAATGCTGTCTTGAGCCAAGAGGTTTTATCAGCGGGCTTCATCGAAGTGTCGCCTGATTTTTCCTTGAGTGCAGTCAACCAAGTATCGAACTCGACACGGCTCAGAGCACCGTCGGCATCCTTGTCATAGGTCGGAAATTCGGACGCGATAATCGCTTTGGGATCGGACGCGGGCGCAGCGGCGGGTGCCGCGTTGTCTTGCGGTGGCACCGACGACTGCGGCATTGATGTCGAAGCGGGCGGACTCGAGGGCGCAGGGCCCGTCGATTGAGCGAGGGCTGGGGACGCCATTACAATGATGCTGGCGGCAATCAGAACGGATTTCATCGATATTCTCCAAATTTGGTAAGCAACACGGGGGCGGCATTGGTGCCGCTGGTTCTTAAACGGCTCCAAACCATGTGCGTTGCTCGACCGACCGCGTTGTCGCGTCGGTTTGTCCCTGCTAGGCGGCTTCGCATGATCGAACGCTATTCACGCCCCGCCATGGTTGCCCTCTGGTCCGCCGAATCCCGCTTCCGAATCTGGTTTGAAATCGAGGCGCACGCACTCGACGCGATGGCCGATCTCGGCGTCGTGCCGAAATCCGCGGCAAAAGCGGTCTGGGACTGGTGGGCGACCAACCCTGTCATTGATGTCCCGGCCATCGACGCCATCGAAGCTGTAACCAAGCATGATGTGATCGCATTCCTGACCTGGGTTGCCGGACAAGTTGGTGATGAAGCGCGCTTTCTGCATCAGGGGATGACATCCAGCGATGTTCTCGACACCTGCTTGTCGGTGCAGCTTGCCCGTGCTTCGGATATGCTGATCGCTGACATCGATGCGTTAATGGCGGCGATTAAGACGCGGGCGTTTGAGCACAAAATGACGCCAACGATTGGCCGAAGCCACGGCATCCATGCCGAGCCGGTGACGTTCGGGTTGAAGCTCGCGCAGGCCTATGCCGAGTTTACGCGCAATCGCGAGCGTTTGGTCGCCGCGCGCGCCGACATCGCGACCTGCGCGATTTCGGGGGCCGTTGGCACGTTCGCCAACATCGATCCCCGCGTCGAAGCGCATGTCGCCGAAAAGATGGGGCTGAGCATCGAGCCCGTCTCGACGCAGGTCATCCCGCGAGACCGTCATGCCATGTTCTTTGCGACCCTAGGCGTCATCGCCGGATCCATCGAACGCCTCGCCACCGAAATCCGCCATCTCCAGCGCACCGAAGTGCTCGAGGCCGAAGAGTTTTTCGCGCCGGGCCAGAAAGGTTCGTCAGCGATGCCGCACAAACGCAATCCAGTGCTGACCGAAAACCTAACGGGTCTCGCGCGGATGGTGCGCAGCGCGGTCGTCCCGGCAATGGAGAATGTCGCGCTATGGCATGAACGCGACATCTCGCACTCAAGTGTCGAGCGGATGATTGGCCCCGATGCCACGATCACCCTCGACTTCGCCCTCGCCCGCCTCACTGGCGTCGTCGACAAGCTGCTGATCTATCCGACGAGGATGCAAAAGAATCTCGACCGCATGGGCGGCCTCGTCCATTCGCAGCGTGTCCTGCTCGCACTTACCCAAGCGGGCATGAGCCGCGAGGACGCCTACAAAGCCGTGCAGCGCAATGCGATGCAGGTCTGGGATTCAGACGGTGTGCTGTCGCTCATGGAGTTGCTCAAAGCCGATGTCGACGTCACCACGCATCTGTCGGCGGCTGAAATCGAAGACAAGTTCGACCTGGGTTATCACTTCAAGCATGTCGACACGATTTTCCAACGGGTTTTCGGCTAGACGAAACTGATCGTCCCCGCATCGACGAGCATCTTGATTATGGTTGCTGCGCCGCATTGCTGCGACCGTGCCACCGGGTTCCACTTGCCATCGCTGACGAATTTGCCGGCCTCATAATGATTGGAAAAGCACCAGAGATAGGGGCTCGGCACGCCGCGCCTTCGGTAACCAAAGCCATTGTAGGCCTCAAGCCGATAGAGGGTGCGCTCAAGCGTCCAGTCGGTCTTGCCCGAAAAGTTCATCAATCTAAGCGCATCCTTGGCGCTCGCTTCCCAGCTATAAGGTGACCCCCAATTGATCGGGCGGTTGGCTGGCACCTGCCGCGTGCGAGCCGACAAGGGAAAGTCGCCATTGTGCAGATGGGCCCGGAAATTATAACTTGATTCGAGTCCATGGATGGCACCGATGAAGAACCATGGCACGCCGGTTTCTTTGGCCACAGCCTCGTATCGCGGGCGATATTCGAGCAGCACACGCTTGTGCCAGTCAGCGAGGTCGCTTCGCTCTGACCGGAGCGCAGCCGAACCAAACAGCAACGCATATTCGCTTTTCAATACGTCAAATGATGTCGCGCGGCTGGGCGGCGGTGGATTGGCCTGCAATGCCTCGGGGATGCTGCGCTGCGCTTCATTCAATTCAGCAAGCAGCTTCCCGGCCTCGTCGCTCAGGGCGGGATCAGAGCCCTCGGACCGATCAATAACACGGATCAGGCGCGGCACTGCAGCTGAATAAAGTCCTCCTTGGGTCGTTGGCAGCGCGATGCCACCATCGACTGCGGATTTGAACGACAACGCCGTCTGCGGCAGGTTGCGCTGGTCTGCGGTTGCTTCGAGTTTCAGGATAGCGGCGAGGACGCGGGCGATTTCGGCTGGCTTTCCGGGCAACAACGCGAGCACGTCATCGCCGATGCCAAGTTTTTGAAGCGCGCTGATCGGATCGCTCGCTTGCGCCCGCGCAGCACCGCTCATCAGCAAGCCCGCTGCACCCAGTAAAACATCCCGTCGCCCCGGCGTCATAAGCCACGCACCCCTGAGTCCAAGCACGCAGCCTAGCATTTCGTGCGCGCAATGAAACCGCTTCCAGCACGCTTGCAAAAACTGCAATCGCCTCCGCAATCATTGCGATTGTTAAATCACACTAAATTAATAGGTATTGCTGCATCGCAGCAATGCGACAGACGAAGAAAGGAGACTACATCATGCAGATATTCGAAGGCGCGGTTTTCACCGCCACTGCGATTGGCGCTCAGATGCTGGTCATCGCCGCGATTTTCGCTGGCTAATCAGTATCCGGGGCCACTGCCCGTTCCAATCAATGGAACGGGCAGGTCGCCTATTTCTTAATGGTGCTTGTGCGGCGCGTCGGGCTTACTCAAGCTCTCATAGACAGCTTTCACAAACGCATCACCGCCGATAAACGTGCCCGGCCTTTCCCATTTTCCGGCAGGCTTCATCGCCTGAATCTGGGCAAGCGTTCGCTTCGCCTTGATTCCAGCCGAAACGCTGCCGATGACCGATTTGAGCATGTCACGGTGGGCGATAAGGTCGGCGCGAGTCGCCATCGGACCGTGGCCAGGGATGATCTTGGTGTTGGTGTCGGTCATCGCCAGCACGGCTTCGGCAGCGGCGAGGAAGCCCCGCGCATCACCGCCCGAAGTGAGATCGACGTACGGCAAACTACCCTGAGTCATGAACAGATCACCCATGTGAACAACATTGGCCTTTTTCCACATGACGACCGAGTCACCATCGGTGTGAGCAGCCTTCATGTGAATGGTGCGAATCTCGTCGCCGTTTACGTAAAGCTTGATGCCATCTTGATAGGTGACGACGGGCAGCGCGACGGCGGGCGCCGGAACTATCTTCCGTGCGCCGGAAGTGCCTGCCCCGGAAACACCGCCGCCCGCCATGCGAACGCGAACATTGTCATGCGCCATGATCACCGCGCCGGTTTTCCCAAGATTTTCGTTCCCGCCCGTGTGGTCCCCGTGCCAATGCGTGTTGATCAGGAACTTGACCGGATCGGGATCGACAGTCGCCACCGCCGCGAGAATTTTCGGCGTCAATGGCGCGAACTGATCGTCGATCAGGACATTGCCATCCTCGCCATAGGAAAGCCCGATATTGCCGCCCTGCCCGAACAACACCGCGACGCCCGGCGCAATCTGCTCGACCTTTATCGTCACTTCGGGCTGTTGCGCGAGCGCACATGATGTCGACAACAGCGCGGAGATGGTCAGAAAAACACGCTTCATGGTCAATCCCCTTGGTTAGACAATATCGTCGAACACAGACCGCAATTTGTCAAAGAAACCCTGCGATTTCGGGCATTCGTCGCCAGTTTCGGTTTCGCGGAACGCTTCAAGCAATTCCTTCTGCTTCGCCGTCAGCTTGGTCGGTGTTTCCACCTCGACCTGAATGACCAGATCGCCCGTCCCGCGTCCGTTGAGCACCGGCATGCCCGCCCCGCGTTGACGGAGCTGCTTTCCCGACTGGATGCCCGCCGGAATGCGGATGTCATGCCGTTCGCCGTCGAGGCCCGGAATTTCGATGCTACCGCCAAGCGCCGCTTTGGTAAAACTGATTGGCGCCCGCGCAAACAATGTCGTGCCGTCACGTTCAAACAACGAATGGCGCGCGACATGGAGGAAAATATAGAGATCGCCCGCCGGGGCCCCACGCGCGCCAGCTTCGCCTTCGCCGGACAAACGGATGCGCGTGCCTTCATCGACGCCTGCCGGAATGTTGACTGACAGCGTTTTGGTTTTGTCGATCCGGCCTTCACCCCGGCATGATGTGCACGCCTCGGCTATCACCTGCCCCGCGCCGTGGCACGTCGGACAGGCGCGTTCGACAACGAAAAAGCCCTGCTGCGCCCGGACTTGCCCGCGCCCACCGCAGGTGGTGCATTGCTTGGCGGAAGTGCCCGGCTTGGCCCCGGTCCCGTCACAAGGATCGCAGCGCGCAGAAACGTCGACGCTGATCTCGGTCGCCTTGCCGTGAAACGCGTCTTCGAGGGTGATTTCGAGATCGTAGCGCAGATCGGCACCGCGCCGTGGCCCGGCCTGTCGTCCGCGTCCGCCGCCGCCCATGAACTCGCCGAAGATATTCTCGAATATATCCGAAAAGCCCTCAAAGCCCTGACCCTGTCCACCACCACCATTCTGGAAAGCGGCTTTGCCAAACCGGTCATAGGCCGCGCGCTTTTGCGGGTCTTTCAGGACGTCATATGCTTCGGAAATCGATTTGAACTTCGCCTCCGACTCCGCGCAACCGGGGTTCTTGTCCGGGTGGAATTTCATCGCCAGCTTGCGATAGGACGTCTTGATCGTCCCATCGTCGGCGGTGCGCTCGATTTCGAGCAATTCGTAATAATCGTCAGACATCAGAGCCCCCGAAGGATGCAAGCCCGCCCGCGCAATCATTGGTCAGCACGGGCGGATATTGCATTTCATTACGCCTTCGCGTTGTCGTCCACTTCGGAGAATTCGGCATCGACAACGCCGTCATCCGCCGGAGCCGCTTCGGCTTCGGGCGAGGCCGCCGACGCCTGTTCCTTTTCGTAAATCGCCTGCCCCATCTTCATGGCAACCTGCGCCAGCGCCTGCGCCTTGTCGGTCATTGCGGTAACATCGCTGCCTTCGACCGCTGTTTTGGCTTCAACAATGGCAGCTTCGATCTCGGCTTTCAGCGCTTCGTCAATCTTGTCGCCATTGTCGATCAGCTGACGTTCGGTCGTGTGGATCAGCGATTCCGCATTGTTCTTGGCTTCTGCCGCTTCACGCCGCTTCTTGTCTTCTTCGGCAAAGGTTTCGGCATCGCGGACCATCTGATCAATGTCGCCATCGGACAATCCACCCGACGCCTGAATCTTGATCTGCTGTTCCTTGCCCGTGCCCTTGTCCTTGGCGGACACGTTGACGAGGCCGTTGGCATCGATGTCGAACGTCACTTCGATCTGCGGCACACCGCGGGGCGCTGGGGGAATGCCGATCAGGTCGAACTGGCCGAGGATCTTGTTGTCCGCCGCCATTTCGCGCTCGCCCTGGAACACCCTGATCGTGACCGCATTCTGGTTGTCGTCCGCCGTCGAATAGGTCTGCGACTTCTTGGTGGGGATTGTGGTGTTGCGGTCGATCATGCGCGTGAACACGCCGCCAAGGGTCTCGATGCCGAGCGACAGCGGCGTCACGTCGAGTAACAGGACGTCCTTCACATCGCCCTGCAACACGCCTGCTTGAATCGCGGCACCCATCGCAACAACTTCGTCAGGGTTCACGCCAGTCTGCGGTTCCTGTCCGAAAAAGTTTTTCACAACTTCGCGAACACGCGGCATCCGCGTCATGCCACCGACGAGCACGACCTCATCAATGCCGTCAGCTTTGAGGCCGGCATCGGCAAGCGCCTTCTTGCACGGCTCGAGCGTCCGCGTGATCAGACTTTCGACGAGTTTTTCGAGGTCGGCCCGACTGATCGCTTTGACCAGATGCTTCGGCCCGGTCGCATCGGCGGTAATGAACGGCAAGTTCACTTCGGTCGTCTGCGCCGAGCTAAGCTCAATCTTCGCCTTCTCGGCGGCTTCCTTCAGCCGCTGCAGCGCCAGCTTGTCCTTGGTCAGGTCAATGCCTTCGACCTTCTTGAAGTCCGCTGCGAGAAACTCGACGATCTTCGAATCGAAATCCTCACCACCCAGAAACGTGTCGCCATTGGTCGACTTCACTTCGAACACGCCGTCGCCGATTTCAAGAATCGAAACGTCAAACGTGCCGCCGCCAAGGTCATAGACAGCAATCGTCTTGCCGTCCTGCTTTTCCAGTCCATAGGCAAGCGCTGCCGCTGTCGGCTCGTTGATGATGCGGAGTACTTCGAGGCCGGCAATCTTGCCCGCGTCCTTCGTCGCTTGCCGCTGGGCATCGTTAAAATAGGCAGGCACCGTGATGACAGCCTGCGTCACAGTTTCGCCGAGATAGGCTTCCGCCGTGTCCTTCATTTTCTGCAAGATAAAGGCGCTGATCTGCGACGGCGAATAATCCTCGCCGCTGGCCTTCACCCACGCATCGCCGTTCGGACCCTTGGCAATGGTGTAAGGCACCAGCTCGGTATCTTTCTTGGTGATCGGATCATCAAACCGCCGCCCGATAAGGCGCTTTACCGCGAAAATCGTGTTGTCTGAATTGGTCACCGCTTGCCTCTTGGCGGGCTGCCCGATCAGGCGCTCGCCGTCCTTCGCGAAGGCGACAATCGACGGCGTCGTCCGCGCACCTTCGGCATTTTCGATAACCTTGGGCTTGCCGCCTTCCATAACGGCAACGCATGAATTGGTCGTCCCGAGGTCGATCCCGATAACTTTAGCCATATTTTCAATTTACCCCGTAGTTTTGCTGGGCGTAGGAGCTGCCCGATGTTTGGTTCTGGGCCGATATAGGTAGCATCGCGCTTGCCGCAACCTTTCAGGGACACTAGCTGACGCCCAGCTTAATTTTATGTTCGATATTGGAGCAATGACCATGCGTGCTTTGGCTTTGATTGCTGCCCTGACCCTCATTGGATGCGCGCCTGATCCGGAGCTGCGCATCGACGACGCTTACGTTCGCCTTGCAGCAACCCCGAAGAACCCGGCGGCGGCATATTTCATGGTTGTCGGCGGCCCGAAAGCAGATCGATTGATGGACGTATCGTCGCCCGTCGTCATCCGCACCGAAATGCACGAGAGCATGACGTCGGGCGGTATGATGTCGATGAAACCCATCGAAGGCGGTGTTGAAATCCCGGCCGGCGGTGGAGTCGAGTTCAAGCCGGGCGGCAAGCATGTCATGATGTTCAACGTGAACCCGGGCATCGTTCCGCCACGCACGCTGCCGATGGTGTTCACATTCGCGAGCGGCGAGCGGATCTCGGTCGACGCAAAAGTAAAGCGCGCGGGCGACGAGTGACGGGACGTTTCCTGACGCCCGCCGAAACCAAACTCGCGGAATCAGTCTTCGGCAATGCCATCGACTATGATTCGGTGCGCATCCACAACCGCAAATGGGCGTTCTTCCAGCCGCGCGGCGTCGCGATGGCGCCCAATGGGCACATCTGGTTTCACCCCAAGGGCAACCTGTATTGCAGCGATTTCTGCGAGGGCCACATCGATGACCAAGGCCTTTTCATCCACGAAATGACGCATGTCTGGCAGCAGCAATCGGGGCTAAACTTGATCCTAAAGCGCCATCCTTTTTGCCGGTATAGCTATACGCTCAAACCCGGCTGGCCGTTGAAGCGATACGGGATCGAGCAACAAGCAGAAATCGTCCGTCACGCATTTTTATTGCGGGAAAAGCGGGTGATTCCGGGCGCACCCGCATTGGCGCAATATCGATCCATATTGCCTTTTACTGTCGGTTAACCATCCGCGCCGCAAGGTGCACAGATGATGTTCAACCCGGAATTTATCGTCGCCGCATGCGATCCCGATGACGACAGCCTGCGCGCGATGAAAGCCGCCCTGCGCGATTTGAAAGTGAGCATGCGTAAGCCGGCAGAGCACCCGAGGCGTGCTGAGATGCTGGGTATTTTAGCTGATGCGCGGGCAGCGATTGATCGAATAAGCGGTAAACTGTGACAGACCAGCCCCCTAAAGCGCAATTCATTGTTTCCGAAGCTGCGCCGAGCAAAGAGCAGTTTCTAATTGCTCGTATTCAAATGATCGAAAGTTTCGTTCGTCTTGAAGCCGAAATTACAAGAATTATCCTACGGTTTGAGCCGCAGTTCGAAGCCGGTTCACCCCTTGTGAGCAAACTGACTAAGCTGAAGACGTTGAATAAACTCGAAAAAGGTCAAATTTCGGAGAAGGCCGTAAAACGGTTTGAAGGGTTGGGGTATGAAATTGCGAAACAAACAAAAATCAGAAACGATCTTGTCCATGGCATAATGACCGTTGTGACCCATGAAGGCGTTGCGAAAGCGGCTCTTCAGAATGCGACTGATCTAGCAAAGGATTTCCCCCAGTTCACAATTCTAGCAATCGCTGATTTAGATGAAGGGCGAAAGCAGCTGAACAATGTAGCCAATCAACTAAAGCAGCTTACCAATCCTCCGGCGCCATCCCAACCGATGCCGAACGCGGCAGCCGGTTCTTGATTGTCCTACGATATTGGTTTGTGTTGCGTAGTTAGCCATCTCCCTTCATCCAAATCCGGCTCCTCACTTAGAACCACCGTCAGTTCCCCATTTCGATCATAGAAATCTTCGCTCACCCTTCCCCGAGTCCCGACCCAACCAGCTAAAACACCCGTTCAAAAATAGCGTCAAAACGCTCCAGCTTCTCCACGCGCTCCGGAAAAACAGCACATATCATTGCATCGATTGCCGCCGGGTAGCTTTTACCGCGGTCAACAAACCCCTGCGCACTGACTGGCCCGGCGCACGACAGCCGCTCGGCGAGCGCAGCGTCTGTCGCAATCGCTGCGATCGCTTGAACATAGGCGTCAATATCTTCCGACGGAACCTCGATCATCGCGTCGGCCAAGTCGTCCCCTGCATTGCTGAGCGGGCTTGTGACCAGCGGTATCCCCAGCAACGCCGCTTCCGCGCACACCTGCGGCATCCCTTCGCCGATGTCGCGCCGGGTGGGCACGATCACGATGTTGGCCGCATGATAGCGCGCGACGAGCTCTGGCCTCGCGAGCCAACCGTGGAACACAAAGCGATCGCTGCAAATCCGCGCAGCCCGGTTGAGTGTCTCAAGCGCCGGCCCAACGCCACAAACATCGACCATTGCGTCAATTCCATGCTTTTCGTCCAGAATTTGAACGATCGGGATCAAATCAAATACGCCTTTTGAGCGCTCTACCGATCCCACAAACAAAATGCGCACGGGCGGCATGGCGGGTCGGGGCACAGGCTGAAGTGCATCCACCGGAAATTGCGATTGCCAGCGGAAAAATGGCAATGCAGCGCCCCCTGTGCGGGCGACTTGGCGTTGAATTTCACGTGCGCATCCAAGCGTCGCGACGGCCCCAAACCGGAAAAACAGACTGTCCAGCGCCAATGTGATTTTCCGCCGCAGGCGTCGTGGCGGAAATCCGGTCGGCCACATCACATTATGGAAGTTGATGGCCACGGGCACGCCAGCGATGCGCAACGCAAACAACGCGAAAAAATGTGAACTGCCCGAATCGATAATCGCCAGATCGGCCTTAAATTCGCGCGCACGGCGGGCAAGAACCAGCGCGCGCCAGCACAGGGAAATCGAACGCCCGAGGTGGCGGTGCGCCACCGGCAGGTTGATCATGGAGATCGCACCATCGTCTTCGCGGTCCGCTCGATCACAGTGCGAGACGCCTAAAAACGCGAAGTCCCGCTCGCGGCAATATTCGGCGATCTGCCCGGAAAACGTATAGCTTGTTCCAGCGCCCGACTTGTCGCCACCGATCTGTTTCCGATAGGCTGCGACAATATCGCCAGGACCGAGCGCCGAAAATAGTCTCATCTCATCCCCGTGCCATACCGCCGTGACCGCCGGTTATCCGGCTTTCGCCACCCCGACCATCGCCGGACGGAGTAGACGATCCTTGATCATATACCCCGCTTGCATTTCCTGAACGATCGTCCCGGGTTCCGCGTCTGCCGATGGTATCTCGATCATTGCCTGATGCCGGTTCGGGTCGAGCGTTTCCCCGAGCGACACGATCCGCGTGATCCCGTTGCGCTGGAACACGGACTCGATCTCGCGGCCGGTTGCTTCCAAACCGACGACCAGCCCCTTGAACTTGTCGTCCTCGCGCAATTCAGTGGGAATCGCGTCCAAGGCCCGTGACAGGTTATCCGCCACCGACAATATGTCGCGGGCAAAGCCGGTCGCCGCATAGGCGCGCGCATCCTGCGCATCCTTTTCCAAACGCCGCCGCACGTTCTGCGTCTCAGCCTGCGCATAAAGAATGCTCTGCTTGGCCTCGGCAAGTTCGGTCTCAAGGGCCATATACCGCTCCTCGGGATCGGGTTCGGCGGGCGCGCCTTCGGCAATCATTTCGTCTTCGGCGGTCAAATCTTCTTCATTCATCCCAATAATCTCGTCAAAGTTTGTGCAGTGAAATCCACCATCGGAACGACACGCGCATAATTCAAGCGAGTCGGGCCAATAACGCCCACCACGCCGACCACGCGCCCGTCCCGACCTCGATAGGGCGCCGCTATCACCGATGACCCCGACAGCGCGAACAATTTATTCTCGGCACCGATGAAAACCTTGGTCGCGGCCCCTTCGCGTGCGCTATCGAGCAGGCGGGCGATTTCCTCCTGTCCCTCGATCTCGTCGAGCAATTGCCGGACGCGCTCAAGGTCGGCAGCAGAATTTTCGTCGATAAGGTTCGCCGCGCCGCGAACAATCAGCACAGGCCTTGCTGCACCGTCTTTTGTCCAGACAGCCAGCCCGCTTTCAACAAGGCTCTGCGCTGTTGCGTCAAGCGCTGCTCTGCCCCGTTTCAACTCGCTGCCAACCCGCGCCTGCGCCTCGGCTAATGTCATGCCCGACAATTGCGCCGTCATGTAATTACCCGCTTCGACCAGATCGGACGGCATCATGCCCAACGGCAAGTCGATAACGCGGTTTTCGACTGATCCATCATCGCCGACCAGGACCGCCAGCGCCTGTTCCTTGCTCAGCGGCACGAACGCAAACTGCTTCAACCGCACCTCATGCGCAGGGACCAAAACGATCCCGGCACAGGCCGACAATCCCGACAATGCCAAAGTCGCCGCTGCAAGCGCGCCCTCGACAGGACCACCTACCGACAACCGCGACTCAATTACCGTACGTTCTTCGAGTGAAGGCTCCGCCGCCTGCATCATCCCATCGACGAACAACCGCAGCCCGCTTTCGGTCGGCATCCGCCCGGCGCTTGTATGTGGCGCGGCCAGCAAGCCATATTCCTCAAGATCCTGCATGACATTGCGGATCGACGCAGGTGACAGGTTGAGCGGCGACAGCTTCGAAATCGTCCGCGATCCCACCGGCTGGCCTGAATCGATATAGCTTTCCACCACGATGCGAAACACATCGCGCGCGCGGTCGGTCAGTTCGGTGACAGGAGCGGTCATAGAACCAATATGGGGATTATCGCCGCGCGCGCCAGATCATCAATGCACCGACCAGCGCCAGCAATGTTCCCCACAAGGCCCAGACCTTCTGCTCAAGCATGAAACTCGACGACGGCCACATGACGAGCCCGAACCCCTGCCCGATCCACAGCAGCCCCATCAGCAGCGCCAACACCCCAACGATCAGCAAAACTATCTTCATCGCGCATTGTCCCTCGGCGGCCTGCCCGCTAGATGCGCCCGTTCAACCGATTAGGACAGTATAATATGCGACCCTCTGGCCGCGCGCCCGACGAAATGCGCGTCATCACCATCGAACCCGCGTTCACCAAACATGCCGAGGGGTCATGCCTGATCAGCTTCGGTGATACCCGCGTGCTGGTCACTGCAAGCGTCGAAGACCGCGTGCCCCCCTTCATGCGCGGCAAGGGTGAAGGCTGGGTCACGGCTGAATATGGCATGCTCCCGCGCGCCACCCACACCCGCAGCAACCGCGAAGCTGCCAAAGGTAAACAGTCAGGCCGAACTCAGGAAATTCAGCGCCTTATCGGTCGTTCCTTGCGTTCGGTGGTAGATATGAAGCTACTCGGCGAGCGCCAGATCACGCTCGATTGCGACGTGATTCAGGCGGACGGCGGCACACGCACGGCCTCGATTTCGGGCGCGTGGGTCGCGATGCGCCTCGCGGTGGACAGCTTGCTCAAGGACGGCAAGTTGACTGTCGACCCGATCCAGCAAAAAGTCGCGGCGATCAGCTGCGGCATCTACGAAGGCACGCCTGTCCTTGACCTCGACTATATCGAGGATTCAAACGCCCATGCAGACGCCAATTTCGTCCTGATCGGCGACGGCAACATCGCCGAGGCGCAAGCGACCGCCGAGGGCGCGACCTATGACGAGGAAGCCCTCCTCCGCCTCCTCCGCCTCGCGCGCATCGGTTGCACACAGGTTTTCGCGGCACAGGACCGGGCAACGGGGCGGTGACGCACAAACTCCTTCCCGGCAAGCTGGTCATCGCCAGCCATAACGCCGGGAAAGTGCGCGAAATCCGCGCGTTGCTTCAGCCTTACGGTATCGAGCCAATCTCGGCGGCGTCGCTCGACCTGCCCGAGCCCGAAGAAACTGGCACCACCTTCGCCGCGAATGCTTTGCTCAAAGCAGTCTCCTCATGCGACTTGTCAGGCATTGTCGCGCTCGCCGATGACAGCGGCCTGTGCGTTGAAGCTTTGGGCGGCGAACCGGGCGTCTATACCGCGAACTGGGCCGAGCCCGAAGACGGCGGCCCGCGCAACTGGATGACGGCAATGCAAAAAGTCGAGGACCGGCTCAATGCGCTCGGCAAAGACGTGTCGCGCCGCGCGCATTTCGTCTGCACGCTCGCGCTGCGCTGGCCCGACGGCAGCGATGCCCTGTTCGAGGGCCGCGTCGAAGGCACGCTCGTCTGGCCCCCGCGCGGCGAACGCGGCTTTGGTTACGACCCCGTGTTCATCCCCGATGGCCACACCGAAACTTTCGGTGAGATGGACCCTGACGCGAAACACGCGATGAGCCACCGTGCTGATGCCTTCGCCAAACTGGTCGCTGCCGTTTTCTAGCGCAGCACTGTCTCGAAATAATTCCCGGCGGGAAGGTAGCGACAAACCAGATAATCATCGCGCGCGTTCGATGCCATCGCACAACCAACGCGCTGCGTCGTCGGCCAGATGATCTGCGTATAGTGGCCAACTTTTGACCAGTGCCCCGATTTCACCACATCGGGAAAGCGACCGGCGCGAAAAAAACGCCGCTCATCAACCCACAATTGCGCCATCGCCGCATAGCTGAACGCACCGCGCGTGCCCATATACAGGTTCTCGCCTTCGGGATCATCCGCGCCGTCCTGTTCATCGTGCTCGAACGTGTCGGTCGCCGCGAGGTAACGCGCGTGAACCAGCGCGCTGGCAACGAGCCTGTCATCCCATGCAAGCGCGGGAACCCCATAGTCGCGCCGCGCCGCATTGTGCCGCTCAAGCATCGCCGCTTTTAGTAGCGCCCCGCCGCGCGGTTCCACCTTTCCGCTCCACGGCACCGATCCGCGCTGAAACCGGTCCTGTGCAAGCGCTGGTGCCCCCAGAAGAGTTGCAATAAGGACCGTGCGTATCATCATGACCATCGCCAATGCCCCAGCAGTGCTGAACAAGCGCCTAACCGATCCGCTCGCGCTCTACATCCACTGGCCGTTCTGTGTTTCCAAATGCCCCTATTGCGATTTCAACAGCCATGTCCGCGATACGGTCGATCAGGATGCGTGGGCGGCGGCGTTGCTAAAGGATTTGGCGCACGAGGCGTCGTTGATGCCGGGCCGCACGCTGGGGTCCATCTTCTTTGGCGGGGGCACACCATCGTTGATGCCACCCGCGACGGTTGCCACGTTGATTGACGCCGCAACATCGCATTGGCCAGTTGCCGATGATCTAGAAATCACACTTGAGGCCAACCCATCGTCGGTCGAAGCCGCGCGCTTTGCCGATCTTGCCCGCGCCGGTGTCAACCGCAGCTCACTAGGGCTTCAAGCGCTCGACAATGAAGCACTCCACTTTCTCGGTCGTGCGCATGATGTGACAGAGGGGCTCGCGGCGCTCGACACGGCGCAAGCCAATTTCGCGCGGGTCAGTTTTGATCTCATTTACGCGCGCCCGGACCAAACGCCCGAAGATTGGGCCGCGGAACTCGACCGCGCCATCGGCTTCGGCACCGAACATCTGTCGCTTTACCAACTGACCATCGAACCCGGCACCCGATTTGCCACGCTGGTTCAGCAGGGTAAATTGATTCCGATGGACAATGATCACGCCGCTGACCTGTTCGAAGCAACGCGGGGGACGACAGCAGAACGCGGCCTGCCCGCCTACGAAGTCTCAAATCACGCGCGCTCCGGTGCGGAAAGCCGCCATAATCTGACCTACTGGCGCTACAGTGACTATGTCGGCATCGGCCCGGGTGCCCATGGCCGCCGCGGCGGCATGGCAACGGTCCGCCATAAAAAGCCCGAGAACTGGATCAACGCCGTTGCGCGCAACAGCCATGGCAATCAAACCGAAACGCCACTCAGCGGCAATGAACGCGCCACCGAAGCGCTGTTGATGGGCCTGCGCCTTCGCGAGGGTGTTGATCTAGAGCACATCGGCGCTGAAAGCGGGATTGCGTCACCGATCAACCTAACTGCCGTTGCGCGCCTTCAGAGCCTCAACCTGCTTTCCCTGAACGACGATCATCTCGCAGTGACAGAAAGCGGCATGCTTCTGCTCGACTCAATCCTTGCCGAAATCGTCGCTTAGTTCCCGAACCCGCGCGGCGCGGGTGATACAACCGTCGATCCCGTCGTCCCCGCTTGCTGTACTTCCAGCGCACGCTCTACCACGCCGTCACGACCGAAGCGGAATGCGCCATCGATCCCCGTGAACCCACCCGGATCCGTCAAGCGCGCTGCCGGAAACGCCGATCCCGGTCGCCAGTCACCGGCAATCCGCGTGACGAGCAACACCGAATCATAACCGAGGCTGGCCAGGCGGTAAGGCGATTTGCCGAACCGCACACGGTATTTCGTCGCCAGCTGGTTGTATAAACCGTCCGACACGCTGGCGAACCAAGCCCCACGCAACGCCGGTGAAGCCGCCAGCGCACCTTCGGTATTCCACAACTCCGTTCCAAGGATTTTTGCCGAACCGCCACCCTTGGCGCGAATGATCGGCGCGGCCTGGATCGCTGTCCGGCCTGAATCGGCAATCAGAATTGCCTCATAAGCCGATGCTTGGCTGATTCGCGTGATCGCCGCCGTGATCGATCCGCCGCTCCGGTCAAATGTCTGGAGTGAAACAACCTGCCCGCCGCCCGCTTCGACCGCGCGGATAAAAGCGGTTGATGCACGCTGGCCATAAAGTCCGACCGGAACGAGCCCCGCAAATTTCGAAAGTCCCTTTGATCGCGCATAATCAACCACCCGCTCGACCGATTGCACGGGCGTATACCCCATCACAAACGTCCCGGTCCCTGCAACGCCGGTGTCATTTGAAAACGCGATCACCGGCACTTTCGCCGCGCGCGCAATGGGCGCAACCGCCCGGACATCATCAGAAAGCAACGGCCCCAAAATCAGCCTGTTTCCTTCGGCCAACGCCCTTTGGGCCGCTGCGGCTGCGCCCGTCGCCGTATCATACATGGTCACACGGATTCGCGCGCCGCCAGTATCAAGCACAGCCATGTTGGCGGCATTCGCAATCGATGTGCCGACGCCCGCATTCGGCCCCGTCAGCGGCGCGAGCAACGCCACACGATTGCGCTCGGTATCCGTCGGCAGCGCCGGGCCGACAGGCTCGGGTGCCACAACTGGTGGTGGCACATCCACGGTTTTCGGCGGCCCTTTCGGGACCACAGCACAGCCCGCAACCAGCGCAAAAACCGCAAGCGCGGCACTACGAACGAACTGCGCCCCTTGCCGCGCGACGACTGCCTCTGCCATGACCCTGATCCTATGTCTGCAACCCTGAGTCCCGGCCTCTACATCGTTGCCACCCCAATCGGCAATCTTGGTGATTTGTCACCACGCGCCGCCGCAACGCTGGCCGCAGCCGATGTCATCGCGGTGGAGGACAGTCGTGTGACCGCCAAACTGCTGCGTCATATCGGAATTAAGCGCCCGATGGTCTCCTATCATGACCATAGCGGCGAAAGCGTCCGCCATGCCCTCATAGCACGCATGGCCAGCGAAGCGGTTGCGCTGGTGTCCGACGCCGGAACGCCCCTGATCTCAGATCCCGGCTATAAACTCGTCCGCCATGCACGCGCAGCGGGTGTGTCCGTCGTCACAATTCCCGGTCCCAGCGCGGCAATCGCCGCTCTCACCTTGGCAGGCTTACCCACCGACCGCTTCCTGTTCGTCGGATTTCTGCCGTCCAAAGCCAAAGCACGCGCCGAAGCCATCGCTGAAATCGCAGGCGTCCGTGCCACGCTCGTCTTGTACGAATCGGGTCCACGCCTCGCGACCAGTCTCGCCGGACTCGCTGACGGCCTCGGCAATCGCGAAGCCGCCGTCGCGCGCGAGCTGAGCAAACTCTACGAGGAATGCGTCACGGGAACACTAACCGAACTCGCGACGCGCTACCGGGACGCCCCGCCCAAAGGTGAAATCGTCATCGTCGTCGCGCCGCCGTCAGCGCCCGAAGCTGCCACCGAAAGCGATGCCGACACTGCGTTGGCCGAAGCCCTCACCCGGCTGTCCCCCGGTCAAGCCGCCAGCGAAGTCGCGAAAAATCTGCACCTCGACCGCCGCACGCTTTATGCTCGCGCCCTCGCGTTGAAAGTATGAAACGCCAGGCCGCCGAAGCGCGCGGTCGCAAGGGCGAGGCCTATGCCGCCCTATGGCTCCGAATGAAGGGCTGGCGGATTCTTGCCGAACGCGTCCGCACCCCCGCAGGCGAAGTCGATCTCGTCGCAAAGCGCGGCAACCTCGTCGCCTTCGTCGAAGTGAAAACCCGTGCAACACCTGCCGAGCTCGACCATGCCATCGACGATTATCGCCTCCGCCGCGTTGCCGCTGCGGCCGAAATCCTTGCACCCCGTTTCGCAACCAATGGCGAAGACATCAGTATCGATGTTATCCTTATCGCCCCGCGGTCCCTGCCCCGCCACCTTGTCAATGTCTGGCATGGCTGACAAAGCACCCTCATGACCCTGCGCGCCGCCTTCCAGATGGACCCGATGGAGAGCCTCAACATCGGCGGCGACTCGAGTTTCGCCCTGATGCTCAAGGCGCAGGAGCGCGGCTATGCCCTTTGGCATTACGGTGTTCGCGACCTGACATGGGAGGGCGGTCGCCTTTACGCGATGGCCAATCCCGTGGCGGTTCAGCACGTCAAGGGCGATCATTACCGTTTTGGCGAACCCCAAATCCTCGATCTCGGGCGCGACGTCGATGTTGTCTTCATGCGCCAAGACCCGCCGTTCGACCTCAGCTACATTACTGCGACGCATTTGCTTGAGCGCATCCGCGGCGAAACGCTCGTCGTCAACGACCCCGAAAGCGTCCGCAACGCGCCTGAAAAGCTTTTCGTTCTCGACTATGCCCACTTCATGCCGCCAACGATGATCACGCGGTGTGTCGACGATGCCCGTGCCTTCCTTGCGAAACATGGGCAGATTGTCGTCAAACCGCTTCACGGCAATGGCGGCAAAGCGATCTTCAAGATCGACAGCGACGGGGCGAACCTGTCGTCGCTGATGGAAGTCTTCAACACTGCCTATGTCGAGCCGCATATGGTGCAGGCCTTCCTCCCCAGCGTCGCGGCGGGCGACAAGCGGATCGTGCTGATTGACGGCGTGGTCGCGGGCGCGGTCAACCGCATTCCCGGTGAGGGCGAAATCCGCTCGAACCTCGCAGTCGGCGGTAAAGCGGCGAAAACCGAACTAACACAACACGAACAAGAAATCTGCGAAGCCCTCGGCCCCGAACTCAAAAAGCGCGGGCTCCTGTTCGTCGGCATCGACGTCATTGGCGGCGAATGGCTTACGGAGATCAATGTGACATCCCCCACCGGCATCGTGGCCATCGACAGGTTCAACGGCACCGACACCGCAGGCATGATTTGGGACGCCATCGAGGCACGGCTGGCCTGAGATGACCGAGTTCGTGTTCAAACTCGTCGAGGACGGCGGCTATTGGGGTGTCGCGCTGCTGATGCTGCTTGAGACCGTGTTCCCGCCGATCCCTTCCGAAGTCATCATGCCGCTCGCGGGCGTTGTTGCCTCGCGCGGGGCTTTGTCGCTGCCGCTGGTGATTGCGGCGGGCACAGCGGGTGCGATGGTCGGCAATATCGTCTGGTATGTTGCAGCCAAATTGCTCGGCCTTGATCGTTTCCGCCCTTACATCGAAAAATACGGTCGCTGGCTGACGCTTGACTGGGCCGAAATCGAGCGCGCCCACGGCCTGTTCGACCGGCACGGCGGTGCTATCGTCTTTGTCGCACGCATGCTGCCTACCGTCCGGTCGCTCGTTTCGATCCCGGCGGGCTTGCTCAAGATGAACTTCGTGCCGTTCCTGCTCTGGTCAACAATGGGATCAGCGATCTGGACCACAGGCCTCGCGGTCGCGGGCTATGTGCTCGGCCAGCAGTTCGACCATATTGAAACCGTTCTCGGCCCGCTGTTGCTCGCGGTTATCGGCGGGATCGTGCTCTGGTATCTTTACCGCGTGGTGACTTGGCGGCCGGCCGCCTAACTACGCCGCGTCGCCCACCGCTTCCTTCTTGGCATAAACCCGCACCGGCTCTTTCGACCCCGCAACGACGTCCTTGTCGATCATTACTTCATCAACGCCGTCCATGCCGGGCAGGTCGAACATCGTGTCGAGCAGGATGCTCTCCAGAATCGACCGCAACCCGCGCGCGCCGGTTTTGCGTTCGATTCCCTTCTTGGCAATCGCGACCAGCGCTTCGTCGGTGAAGCCGAGATCAACATCTTCCATCTCGAACAGCTTGCGATATTGCTTGACCAGCGCGTTCTTTGGTTCGGTCAGGATCTTGACCAGCGCCTCGGTGTCCAAATCTTCCAACGTCGCCACAACCGGCAAGCGACCCACAAATTCGGGAATCAGCCCGAACTTCAACAAATCCTCGGGCTCGCAGCTTTGCAGGATTGCACCCGTCCGCCGGTCATCGGGCCCCGCGACATGCGCGCCGAAACCAATGCTCTTGCCCTGCAACCGGTCGCCGATAATCTTCTCAAGCCCGCTGAACGCCCCGCCACAAATGAACAGGATGTTGGTCGTATCGACTTGCAGAAACTCCTGCTGCGGATGCTTGCGCCCACCCTGCGGTGGCACTGATGCGGTCGTGCCTTCCATCAGCTTGAGCAAAGCCTGCTGCACGCCTTCGCCCGACACGTCGCGCGTGATCGACGGATTTTCGGCCTTGCGCGAAATCTTGTCGATTTCGTCGATGTAAACGATCCCGCGTTGCGCCCGCTCGACATTGTAGTCGCTAGCCTGAAGCAGCTTCAGGATGATGTTCTCGACATCCTCGCCGACATAGCCCGCTTCGGTCAATGTCGTCGCGTCCGCCATCGTGAATGGCACGTCCAGAATACGCGCGAGCGTCTGCGCCAGCAGCGTCTTCCCGCAACCCGTCGGCCCGACCAGCAAAATGTTCGACTTGGCGAGTTCAACATCGGCGCCCTTCGCGCCATGGTTCAGCCGCTTGTAATGGTTGTGCACCGCGACCGAGAGGACGCGCTTCGCCTTCTTCTGGCCGATGACATAGTCATCAAGCACATCGCAGATTTCCTGCGGCGTCGGCACGCCTCCGTCCTTTTTGCTGACGAGTGACGATTTGGTTTCTTCGCGGATGATGTCGTTGCACAGGTCGACGCATTCATCGCAGATGAACACAGTCGGCCCGGCGATGAGCTTGCGCACCTCATGCTGACTCTTTCCGCAGAACGAGCAGTACAGGGTATTTTTTTCGTTTGCCATCAGGCTTTCTCGCACCCGTGCTTGTCGCTGCGACCTCGGGCAGTGCGCTTGCTGGAGCACGCGTCCAACAAACCTCACCAAGTCATTCCCATTCACGATCCGGACCCAAGGATCCGACTCCATCATGGGAATCCATCTGAACCGATCTGAGCATGCTATCGAGTGCCAGATCAAGAATGGATTAACACACCGTCTGCAACATAGCTGACACTTAACCGTTGTTATGGC
>JANLSJ010000046.1:0-34031 GCA_031362355.1 Sphingomonas sp. | reverse complement strand
ACCCCCCCCGTACCCCCGCCCCTGATTTTTACATCCGTGGGTTGGGGGCTATTTTTGTGCTTCCAAACCCGTTTTGTTGGTTTTTGTGCCGTTTAATAAAATTTGGGGGCGGGCTTTTTAAACTCCCCGCCCCCCCAAACTCTAACCGGTGCGACCCGAAGTTAGAATTTATACTTCAGCGTTCCCGTAAACGTCTGCCCGACGACCGGTGTGCCGGTGACGACGATCGGGCCGCTTGCGGGGACATCGGCGACGTTGCTGCCGTTGCCGCGGAAGTCGAGCTTGTTGAACAGGTTATAGACCGACACGCCGAGTTCGAGGCGTTCGACCGGACGGACCGCCAGATTGGCGTTGAAGAGCGTGCCACTAGGGTATTCGTTACCGCCAGCGACAATGCCGGATTGACCGGTTGCCGCGAGGCCGAGCGTAACAATATCGCCAAAGTCATAGTTCGCTGACACAGTGTAGGTCAGATCAGGCAGATTGTCTGCCCGACGATAAGCCGTCGCCCCTGAGTCGAGCTGCTTCGCTTTCGTATAGGTCGCGTTGGCAACGAGCGAGAAACCGCCAGCATTGAGCGTGCCAAAGAACTCTGCGCCGCTTGAGCGATAACGTGCATCGATAATACAACCGCCAGCACCGCCGGGACACCTGGTCGCCGACAATTCAAAGGTGCTCTGCTTGAAGTTCGCCTTCAGAAGCGACAGGGCAACCGAATAGCGCGCGCCACCAATATTCCCACGGTTCTTTAGACCGATTTCATATTGGTTCACGAAATCGACCGAAGGCGTAACGCCGTCAGCCTGACATCCATTCTGTCCCGGCCGGATAACGGCTCCACCCGCCCCAAAAACCGGTGCTTGCGCACTGGTGCAAAGTCCACCTGTGGTGGTGAACTTACCGCTGAAAGTCTGGCGGTCGCCGTTGAAGCGGCCACCGCGCGATGCACGGACAAACAAGCTCAGGTCGGGTGTGGCCTTGAACAGTGCACCGGCGGTCCAGCTGGTGTATTTGCGACTGTAATTGACCACTTCACGGGCGCTGTTGCTGCGCAACGCCGGAAGGTTGACCCCGCCCGAATTGATCGTGAACGTCGTGCCGCCCTGCGTGCCGCCGCCCTTGGCTTTGACATTTTCAAAGCGAACGCTGCCGTCAAGCGCGAAACTGTCGCTATCGAGATCAAGCTGAACATAAGGCGCGGTGTTTGTGTAGCTGAGGTCGTAATCACGCGCGCAGCATGTGCCCCAGTTGTTGTTATAACCCGAAATGCCTTCCTGCGTCAGCTTGGTGCCCGTTGCGCTGAACAGGTCGAGCTGTGACGGATTGTTGCCGCTGACTTCGCGAGTCGACTGGTTGACGTGCCAGTCCATGCCAATGTCCTGCTTCATGTAAAAGAAGCCGGCGCGCGCCGTGACTTTGGCAAAACCGGCTTCGAACTTGCCGGCCAGCGCCAGATTGTTTGCCACGCTGCCCGCGTCGCGGATGTTGGTGCGCACGTTGACGTTATTGTCGACATATGTGCCGGTGTAGAGCTGCCCGGCGCGCGGACCGGCGGCATAGCGGATTGCGGTGACGACCGATCCGTTGACCGTCGAACCGAGCACATTCGATGTCCGGTTGAGATTGAGGAACGGCGAGGCGAACGCGCCGCTCATGTCGCTCCAGCGGAAATTATTATCGACCGTGAAATTCTCACCCAGCTCATAATGGAACTGTGCGCCGAGCGAAATCTGCTTGGTCGTGATCCCGTCAATGTTGCGCCGCTCGAGTGCCGTGCCGCCACGGTTCAGGAACAGCCCGGTGCGGTTGAAGAGCGAGTAATTATTGTCAACGCGGCCATCGAAACCCGGGAATGGCGTGACATTGGTGATCTTGTTGCCCGTGCGTGTCGCAAACGCGGGCGACCCCGTGTAGTTCGGATCCTGCGTATCGGCGAATTTCACGAGGAAGCGGATAAAGCCTTTCCCTTCGTCAAATTCCTGCGTGAGGTTCGCTTTGATCTGCACGCTGTTGCTGACGCGGAAATTGTTCAGCGGGCCGTTGCCGACCTTGTAGAAGCCACCGATGTGGAAACGGGTCGTCTCGCCAATCGGCGCGCCATAGCGGAAATCAACGCGGGCTTCCTTGAAATCAATGCCCTGGTTCAGCTGGATATAGCCGCCTGCCTTCTGGCCGGTGTTGCTGATATAGTTGATGACCGCACCCGGCGCTTGCGACGCAAAGGTCGTGGCACCGCCGCCGCGCACGGATTCAAGCCGCTCGACGCTGGCGTCATAGCGCGTCCAGTAATCGTTGTTGCCGAACTGGATGTCACCGAACAGGACGGTGGGGAGGCCATCTTCCTGAAGCTGGACGAACGGCGAGCCGCCTGTCGCGACGGGGAGGCCACGCACTGCGATGTTCGAGTTACCACCCGGACCCGCCGTGCCTGCCGCCTGAATGCCGGGGATGAGGCGATAGATTTCGGATTCTGACGTTGGTTTGAAGTTGGCGATGGTTTCGGCCGAAACGCTCGTCACAGAAATCGCGCTGTCGATCAGGGTGCGGTCACCGCCCGATGCCGTCACAACGATTTCGTCGAGACCGCCGGTTTCGTCGGCGGGGGTTGCATCCTGGGCGAAGGCAGGCACGGCGGCGATGAGTGCCAAGCCAAGTGCGAAGCCAGAAACACCAGTGCGATAGGTTGCGACAGTCATATGATCCTCCCCGGGACGATTGAATTGAGGCGGGCTGATACCCATTCCAATGTTCGTAATATCGGTTCGGCAATCGATTGCAAGCACTATTGCAATCGATTTCGAATTATTTGTGCGGACCGCTTGCGCTTCGCTGTGGATTGCGCACATTAACGCGAATGGCCGACCTGCCCGTGAAACGTATCCGTAACATTGCCGAACTCGCCGAGCTCGCAGGCGTTTCGCCGGGCACGGTGTCGCGCGCGCTGAGCGGGGCCGGGCTGATCAGCGCCAAGACCCGCACGCGCATTCAGGAACTGGCACAAGCCCACGGGTTCACGCCCAACGCGATGGCGCGCAATCTGCGCATCCAGCGGACCGGCGCCATCGGGGTTGTGATCCCGCTGGGCCATGAAGTCGGCCAGCATATTTCCGATCCGTTTTTCATGACGATGCTGGGGCATCTGGCCGACGCGCTGACCGAGCGCGGCTATGATCTCTTGCTCTCGCGCGTCATTCCGCAAGGGAGCGACTGGCTCGACCGCGTGGTCGATTCAGGCCGTGTCGATGGCGTTATTGTCATCGGTCAGTCGGACCAAGCCGAATCGCTGGATCGGGTCGCCGCTCGTTATCGACCGCTGGTCGTATGGGGTGGGCATGTTCCGGACCAGATTCATTGTTCGGTCGGTTCGGACAATTTGATGGGTGGCGACATTGCGACGACGCATTTAATCGAGCGCGGTTGCCGCCATATCGCGTTCTTCGGTGATGCGCGCGCGCTGGAATTCGGTTTGCGTCTCGAAGGCTGTCGCGCCGCAATGGAGCGCGCGGGCATTGCCGATGGCCTGCGCATCTTCCCGACACACCTGACGGCCGACGACGCAAATCCCAACATCGCCGCTTTCCTCGGTGAAAGCGACGGGCGCCCTCAAGGCATTGTTGCCGTATGCGACGTCGTGGGAATGGCTGTCGCACAAGCGCTTGCCGAGCGCGACATATCTGTTCCCGATGAAGTCCGGGTGGTCGGGTACGACGACTTGCCGATCGCGCAGCAAACGATCCCGCGTCTGACTACGATCCGGCAGGATTTTGCGGGCGGTGCGGCGCATATGGTTGATCTCCTGCTCCGCCGGATTGCGGGCGAAGAACCGGCATCAGTCGTCATGAAGCCCGAACTGGTGGTCCGCCTCTCAAGCTAAGCTTTGGTCGCAAACCAGATGACATGCTTTGGCCCTTTGCCATTGCTGCGCGCGCGAACACTGACTTCTTCGACGGCAAAGCCGGTATCGCGCAGGCGACGCGCAAACGCCGTGTCGGGGGCCGCAGACCAGACCGCCAATATGCCGCCCGGCTTGAGCGCGGCCTTTGCCACGGCCAGACCGCGCATCGAGTAAAGCCCGTCATTGGCGGCGCGCGAAAGCCCGTCGGGACCGTTGTCCACATCAAGCAGGATCGCGTCGTAGCGGCATTTTTCGGCAGCAATGGCGGCGGCAACATCGCCGGTAACCAGATCGACGCGCGGATCATCAAGGCATCCCGCCGCCAGCGCCACCATCGGCCCCCGCGCCCAGTCGAAGATTTCGGGGACTAACTCCGCCACGGTCGCGCGTGACTCCGGTGGCAGAACAGCAAGTGCCGCCCGCAAGGTAAATCCCATACCATAACCGCCGATGAGCAAATGCGGCGCAACCCGCCCCGTCAACCGCTCGCACGTCATAATTGCAAGCGCTTCTTCGGACCCGCTCATCCGGCTGTTCATCAGCTCGTTGCGGTCAAGGACGATCATGAAATCGTCGCCGCGCTGAAACAGGCGCAGTTCATCGCCGCCGGGGATTTGTGCGATCGCGATCAAAGTCCGTGGTGTCATGTTGATCGTCTCCGGATTGACCGCCATAGCGCCGGTGCCATATCGGCCCTATAACCTCGCCTCGCTCACGCCAATCCTGCCCACAAATGGAAATTGTCTTTTTATGCCGTCGTTCAAACAGCCGACCTTTCAAGAGCGCACTGCGCTTGCCGCCAAAGCAAAGCAGGCCGCGCTGGAGAAACTGCGGGCAAAGCCCCCGGTTGATGAGGCGATGCTTGCCGAGCGGCGTGCCGCGGCGCTGGCCCGCGAAACGGCGGCGAAAATAGCGCGCGAGGAAAAGCTGGCGGCCCGCGCTCTCGAAAAGGCCCAAAAGGAAGCCGAGAAAGCCGAGCGGATTGCGGCAACGCCCGTGCCACAGGTACTGAGCGAAGAAGAGCAAAAGGCCATTCGCGATGCCAAATATGCCGCGCGCAAAAACCGCGTTGGCAAGTCTAAGCGATAATCCGAGACATATCGCCATCGAGGGCAATGCGGAACAGGGGCGCTGCGGTGCCACCGAAGTTCGAGCGAACAAGCTCCGGATGGTCGGCGAGCTTGCGTCCTTCCATGCCCCAATAGTCGACGAAGCTGACGACTTCGAGCGTATCGAGCACGAGCCAGCTATAGCCCTGCGTCGGTTCGGCCGCGGGGTTTGCTGCGACGAGTCCCGTTCCGTTCAACGGTCGATACGGGCCGTGCAGCGACTCCGCGACCGCGCCATAAAGTCCGTTCGGGCCGCTGGGTCCGCCCGCCGCAAAAACATGGCGCTGCGTTGACCAGAAGAGGTAGTAGAGCCCGCCGCGGACGATGATGTGCGGTCGTTCGAGTTCGTTGCACAGGCCGAGCGCGGAATAGATCGGCGGCTGTAGCGCCCAACCCGGCGCATCGCGACGGATCAAGCCAACGACGCCGTTGTAGATATGATCGTCGCGCCCGTCCGACCCCGTAAAAACCAGATAGTCGGCATCGTCCGCCGGATCGCGGAAATAGGCTGGATCGCGGAATCCCTTGATCAGCCCGGGTCCGCCATGTGTCGTACGCGTATCGACATAATAGTCACCGTCGCTGGAGACGATCTCGACCGGCACTGACCATCCTTCAATGGCGCGGTTGTCACCGCGCAAGGTGCCCGATGTTTCGAACAGGCGCTGCTCGAATGAAAAGGGTTCGCCCGGGCGACCGGTCGCCGTGAAGTAGAGTGTCACTGTGCGGCCATCGCCACCAAGAACCGCGGACCCCGCCCATTCGCGCGTGCCGGGGCCAAAGCCATCGGGAAGCAGATTGCCGCAATCGACCCAGGTGTCGCCGGTCTGTGCAATCAGGCGGATGCGTGCCTCGCCATGGCGCAGCGCAGGATCAGGGAGCACACGCGACGACAGCATCATCCAAAGCGTTGCGCCGCCAATATCGGCCGTGCGTCCGTCGCGGGTCTGGATCGGCCATGAATCCCACAGATCAAGTCCGGGAATTAGCGGGCGGACGTCAGCCGCGGTGATGACCGGAATCGCGGGAATGTCGGCAACGACAAGGCGCGCGACATCCTCCGCCGACCATCGCGCTGCTTGTTGCAATTGCCGCGCCTTGGCCAAAATCGCATTCCTCATAACCTGTCGCAACGCCTTCTAGCGCGGCAATTTAATATTTCAACAATCGATTGCAATTTTACGATTTGACCGCGTTACATCGCGGGAGACAGCGCCGCTGGCCGGTCCTGCTTCACGCGCCACACCGCAATCGCGGCGCAGATCATCAGCAAGCCGCCGAACCGCAAGACGTTGCGCGGATCACCGCCGAGCAGCGGCTGATACATGAACGTCATCGTTGCCGCGAACAGCAACATCGGCGCACAGATCATCATATTGAAAATGCCCATGTAGACACCCGTGCGTTCGGGCGGGATCGAGTTGGCGAGAACGATATAGGGATTGCCCATGATCGACCCCCAGCCCAACCCCATCAGCGCCATCGTGAACCACATGACCGCAACATTGCCGGTTTGCGGCAGCAGGATCATGCCCAGCCCCGCCAGCACCAGCGCCCAGCCATGCAGCTTCGACGCGCCCATTTTGCGGGCAAGCGGGATCATCGCAAAGGCGGTGCCGAACGCGACGAGATTATAAAATGCGCCCATTGGTCCCGACAGCAGATCGGCCTCGCGGAACTGCGCTGTGCTTGCGTCCGACGTCCCGAACAGCGCCTTTGACACCGCAGGCACGCGATAGGCCCAGTAACAGCACATGGCATACCATTGAAACACGCTCATCCACGCCATTGTCCGCATGGCGGACGGCATCTCGCGGATGGCATCGCCGATTTCGGTGAATGTGGATGCGAACGACTTGGGCAGCGCCGCGATGCGCGCTTTTTCCTCTTCAGACAATTTGAGTTCTGGCACGCGCAGGATTGACCACAGGATCGTCACAATCGAAAGCACCGCACCGATGATAAACGCGATGCGCGTATATTCAGGAATTTGCCCCGGGGCCGCGTCCTTCGAAATGCCGAACCACGTCACCAAGATGAACGGGCTGGCATAGGCAAGGCATTGGGCAAGGCCGGTAAACGCGCTCTGGCTGAGGAAACCGAACCCACGCTGATCCTCGTTCAGCCGGTCATTCACATAGGCGCGATAGGGCTCCATCGTGACGTTGTTGCCAAGGTCGAGGATGAACAGGATCGAAAACGCCATGATGATGCTTTGCGATAGCGGCATGAAGAACAGGCCAAACGTGCACATGATCGCCCCGATCAGGAAATAGGGCGTCCGCCGACCCCATTTCGACAGCGTCCGGTCCGACATCACACCGATAATCGGCTGGACAATCAGCCCCGTCAGTGGCCCGGCAATGCCAAGCCACGGAAAGCTCGCTTCATCTGCGCCAAGGTAAGCCCAGATCGGCGTCATGTTCGCCTGTTGCAGGCCAAACGAGAATTGCAGGCCAAGGAAGCCCAGGTTCATCTGGAGAATGCGGCTCCATGACAGATGCGGTTTCAGACTCATCGCTCATCCTCTCAGGCGTCGAACCGTCGCTGCGGCACGCCATTTTTTGTCAAGCTAGCGGCTGTCCCGAAGTTTGCAACAATCGATTGCAATTTACCTGATCTAACCCCTATCGCCCGACGGCCATGTGCGTTAGCTTAGCCAAATTAGGGCATCAGGCGTTCATGCAGGACAAGGCCACATCATTTGATATTGCCCAGCTGGCGGGCGTCTCGCAGCCAACAGTGTCGCGCGCCCTTCGCGGAAGCACGTCGGTCAGCGAAGCCACGCGCAAGCGGATCGAGGCGATTGCCACACAGCTGAATTACAAGGTCGACAAGAATGCGACCAACCTTCGCAGCGGCCATTCGAATACGCTCGCGCTCCTGCTGTTCGAAGACCCGACGCCCGATGAGTCACTGATCAACCCCTTCTTTCTGTCCATGCTCGGCTCGATCACGCGGACCTGTGCGTTGCGCGGTTATGATCTGCTGATCTCGTTCCAGCAGCTGTCGGGCGACTGGCATGTTGATTATGAAGACAGCCGCAAGGCCGATGGGCTGATCCTGCTCGGCTATGGCGATTATCATGACTATGAGCGGCGCCTGGGTCTGCTGGTCGAACAGGGGACGCATTTCGTCCGCTGGGGATCGGTCAAGCCCGAGGCGCGCGAGATCGTGGTCGGCTGTGACAATGTGCAAGGCGGGCGCGACGTGACGGCGCATTTGATCGAACAGGGGCGCAAGCGAATTGCCTTCATCGGCACGGCGACCAGCGCGACGCCCGAGTTTCTGGACCGGCATAATGGCTATGCAGCGGCGCTGGCCGAAGCCAATCTGCCGCGCAGTCTGACGCTGCATGTCGATGCCCTGAGCAGCGAGGAAGATGGGCATGACGCGGCAGTGCGCCTGATCGCGCGCGGCGAGGCGTTCGATGCCATTGTGTGCGCCAGTGACTTGATCGGCCTCGGTGCGATGCGCGCGTTGCAGGAAGCGGGAATGAGCATTCCCGCCGATGTCGCCGTGACGGGGTTTGATGACATATTGTCGGCGGGGCTGGCCAATCCGCCGCTGACGACTGTGACCCAGCAACCGGGCGAAGCGGGCGCTTTGCTGGTTGATACATTGCTGAAACTGGTCCGCAAGGAAGATGCCGAAAGCCGGATGCTGCCCGCGCGGCTGGTGGTGCGACGATCCTCGACCGGCTGATGTATTCGTATGCGCAGCGTTTGCCGCGCCCGCCGACCTCTGCCACGCAGGCACCATAAGATAATCAGGGACGGAGCGGATGGAAAAGCCAAAACAGGGCTTCTGGGGTCTGTGGAATATCTCGTTCGGATTCTTCGGGATCCAGATCGGTTTTGCGCTCCAGAATGCGAATATGTCTCGGATCTTCCAGACGCTATCGCCCAATAATCCCGAGATTTTGAACGATCTGCCCGCGCTCTGGGTCGCGGCACCGCTGACCGGATTGCTGATCCAGCCAATCATCGGGCATATGTCCGACAAGACATGGCTGGGGCGGCTCGGGCGGCGGCGGCCTTACTTTCTGGCAGGTGCGATCATGGCGGCGCTGGCGCTGATCGTCATGCCGCTCGCGCCCTATCTGCTGTTTGCCGCCGTCATGCTGTGGATGCTCGATGCGTCGCTCAACATTTCGATGGAGCCGTTCCGCGCCTTCGTCGGCGACATGCTGCACAAGGACCAGCACAGCATGGGCTATGCCGTGCAGACCGCTTTCATTGGCGCAGGCGCGGTCATTGGCTCGATCTTTCCGGCGTTTCTCGAATGGGCAGGCGTTTCGAATGCCGCACCGCCGGGCGTGATCCCCGATACCGTGCGCTATGCCTTCTGGTTTGGCGGCGTCGCGCTGTTTCTCGCGGTGATGTGGACGGTCATCAGCACAAAGGAATATAGCCCCGACGACATGGCGGCGTTCGACGGGCCGCAAACGGCGGAGGAGCAGGGCGACACACTGCGGATGCTCGCCGCGCGCACGTCATCGAGCAGTCTCGTCTGGATCGGCGCGGGGGCTGCAGTTGTTGCTGGTGTTGCGGCGTTCGGGCTGGAGGAGGAAGTCTATCTACTCGGCGGACTGCTGAGCGCTTATGGTATCGCCAGCATCATCGCGATCAGCATGGCGAAATCCGGCAGGAATGCATCGATGCTGGGCCATATCGTCGGCGATTTCTCCGGCATGCCGCCGCTCATGAAGCGCCTTGCACTCGTCCAGTTTTTCAGCTGGTCGGCACTGTTCATCATGTGGATCAACACGACGCCGATCGTCGCGCAATATATGTTCGATGCGCCCAACGCCGCCGCGCCGCGCTTTCAGGAAGCCGCAAATTGGGTCAACACGCTGTTTGCGACATATAATGGCGTAGCCGCCGTCGCGGCGCTGGCCTTGCTCCCATGGCTCGCTGGGCGGATCGGCAAGGTGAAGACACACATGCTCGGCTTGCTATGCGGGGCCGCGGGCTATGCCAGCTTCTTTTTCATCCGCGATGCGCAACTGTTGCTGGTCAGCGAGATCGGGATCGGCATTGCGTGGGCGTCAATCCTCGCCATGCCCTATGCGATCCTCGCGTCGAGTCTGCCGCAGCGAAAGCTGGGCATCTATATGGGGCTGTTCAACGTCTTTGTCGTGGTCCCGCAACTGCTCGTCGCCACCGTGATGGGGTCGATTATGAAAGCCTATTTCCCGACCGAGCCGATCTGGACCATGGCTTTTGCGAGCGGGACATTGGTGCTCGCCGCGCTGGCGATGTTGCGGGTGAAGGAGCCTACTTAAACGGCGCTGGCGATGTCGGTCAGTCCGAACTCAGTGCCCTTGTAGAGCAGGGGCGCATTCAAGGACTTTGCAAGTGCATAGCTCATGCAGTCGCCGAAATTAAGTTTGGCAGAGTGGCGGCCTTTGCCGAATTGCACGAAGGCATCTTCGGCCAGCCGCACATGCTCGGCATCCCAAGGCGACACAGCAATGCCATGCTCCTCGACAAGCCGACGCGCCCTTGCCCGAACGACACTGCCACGCTTGTTTTCGACGACCAATAGATATTCGAAAAGCGTCGGTGCGCCGATACGGGCTTCACGCGCATCGAACAGCGCGTCGTCGTAAATGTCGCCGTCCGGTTCCTGAAAAAGAATTGCGATCAGCGCCGACGTATCAACGACAATCAAGTTCGCAGGCCATTTTCGTCCCAGCCCATGATCTCGTCTTCGGTCAAGCCGGTGTCGGGATATTTGGCGACTTCAGCCTGAATGGCGCGAATTTTCGCTTTGAAAGCGTGATACTCGGCATCGCGCGCGCGCTTTTCGTTCTGAACGGCGGTGTCGAGCGCGAGTTCAAGCCCACCGGTCAATGTTGTGTGATGCGCAGCGGCGAATGCGCGGGCTTTGCGCTCGACGGTGGCATTGCGGACACTGAAAGCCATGACAAAACTCCTCAGCATGATATATATACACGGCACTCGCCAATCAATACACTTTCGCTGATTACAATGTTCGCCTAAGCAACTTTTATGTGGCTGCTTCACCAATTTCCGCTCTGTCCCTTCTCGCGCAAAGTTCGTTTGCTGATGGGCGAAAAGGGCATTGGCTATGAACTGGTGCGCGAACATCCGTGGGAACGGCGCGACGAATTTGTTGACCTAAACCCTGCCGGACAGACGCCGGTGCTTGTCGAGAGCGACAAGAACATAACGCTGATCAATTCGGTCGCGATCTGTGAGTATTTCGAGGAAACGGTCGAGCAGGCCCCGATGATTTCGGGGACCGCGATCAACCGCGCCGAAATCCGGCGGCTGTCGGCATGGTTCGACGAGCAATTCCACGGTGCGGTGGTCGCCCCCTTGATGATGGAACGGATGCTCAAGCGCATCGTCCACCGCGCGACGCCTGACACGACGGCGCTGCGCGAGGCGATGAAAGCGGCGAACAACATGCTCGATTATGCTGACTATCTGCTTGATCATCGCAACTGGCTGGGCGGGTCGTCGCTGAGCCTGGCCGATCTGACGGCGGCGGCGCATATTTCGGTGGCGGATTATCTCGGCGGTATCGACTGGCGCGCGCATGAACAGACGCGGGCATGGTATTCGGGATTGAAATCACGGCCCAGCTTCCGGCCGTTGCTGGCGGAGCGGATGGGCGTGATCGCGCCGCCCGCCGATTATGACAAGGTCGATTTCTGATGGACGCGATTGCCCTGATCGATGACATGGCGGCGCGCGCGCGGGTCGCATCGCGGGCGCTGTCGGGTTTGGCGACGGCGCAAAAAGCAGCCGGTCTGAAGGCTGCGGCGGCTCAGCTGCGCGCGTCTTCGGACTCAATAATCGCCGCGAATGCCGTTGACCTCAGAGCGGCCCACGCCAGCCGCATGGCGGCAGCGATGATCGACCGGCTGACCGTGGACGAAGCACGGATCGAGGGGATAGCCGCGGCCGTCGAAGCCATCGCCGCGCTCCCCGATCCTGTCGGTGCGATCATCGATCAATCGGAGCGGCCCAATGGCCTGAAGCTGTCCCGCGTCCGTGTGCCGCTGGGTGTGATCGGGATCATCTATGAAAGCCGCCCCAATGTGACGGCGGATGCGGGCATGCTGTGCGTGATGTCGTGCAATGCGGCGATCCTGCGTGGTGGGTCCGAAGCGGTGAACACGAACAAGGCAATCCACGCGGCGCTGGTCGCGGGGCTTGTCGGCGAAGGGTTGCCTGCGGATGCAATCCAGCTTGTGCCGACAACCGACCGCGCCGCCGTCGGCGCGATGCTCGCCGCGCATGGCAAGATCGACGTCATCATCCCGCGCGGCGGCAAGACGCTCGTGGCACGGGTGCAGGCCGATGCGCGCGTGCCCGTCCTCGCGCATCTCGACGGCATCAATCATACCTATATTGATGTCGCCGCCGATCCGGCGAAAGCCCGCGCAATTGTGGTCAATGCCAAGATGCGCCGTCCCGGCATTTGCGGGGCGATGGAGACGCTGCTGATCGACCGTGACTTTGCCGAGGGCGCGTCGGTCGTCGCGGCGCTCGCCGACAGTGGCTGCGTTGTGCGTGGTGACGATGCTGCCCGCGCGCTCGACTCCCGGGTGACCAAGGCCAATGCTGACGATTGGGACACCGAATATCTCGACGCCATTTGCGCGGTCAAAGTTGTCGATGGCCTCGACGGCGCCCTCGCGCATATCGCCGCACATGCCTCGCACCATAGCGACGCGATCATCACCGAGGATGCGGCCAAAGCCGAAACCTTCCTCAACGCCGTCGACTCCGCCATCGTCATGTGGAACGCCTCGACCCAGTTTGCCGACGGCGGCGAATTTGGACTGGGCGCCGAAATCGGCATTGCCACCGGCCGCCTGCACGCGCGCGGCCCCGTGGCGCTCGAAGGGCTAACCACCTATAAATGGCTGGTGCGCGGGACGGGGCAGGTTCGACCCTGAAGCTCACCGGCATCCTCGGCGGGTCGTTCAATCCGGCGCATCGCGGGCATCGGCGGATCAGTTTGTTCGTTGCTGACGCGATGGGACTTGATGAGTTCTGGTGGCTGGTCTCGCCCGGCAATCCGTTGAAGCCCGTTAAGGGCATGGCCCCCTATCCCGCGCGCCTCGCCTCGGCGCGGAAAATGGCGCGGCGCAGCGTCATCAGGGCCTCCGACATCGAAACCAAACTCGGCACGCGCTACACGGTTGAGACACTCACAAAGCTCATCCGCCGTTATCCCAAACGGCGCTTTGTCTGGATCATGGGGGCCGATAATCTCGGCCAGTTCCACCGCTGGCGCGATTGGCGGCGGATATCGCGGTTGGTTCCGATTGCAGTTGTCGCGCGTCCGGGCTATGAGGGGATGACTGTTGCGAGCCCCGCGACGGCATGGCTGCGGCGCTTCGTCCGACCCGCAACCAGCGTGAAGCAGTGGACGAACTGGAGACCGCCGGCGCTCGTGCTCTTGCACTTTCGTCCCGATCCAAGCTCCGCAACGGCGCTCCGTCGGGCCGATCCCGACTGGTATCGCCGGTTTTCCACCCCCCATAAGCGGAAATCGCAACCGCCCAACGACTGAAGGATTCTCCTTGCCCGCCACTGCCGCCGAACACGCGCCCGTTCCTGCCCCCGCCACCGACTCGGTCGATGCGCTCCACGCAATGATCCTGAAATCACTCGACGACGATCAGGCGGTCGAGGCCGTGTCGATCCCGCTCGCGGGCAAATCATCGATTGCCGATCATATGGTCATCGCATCGGGCAAATCGACGCGGCAGGTTGCGTCGATGGCCATGAAACTCGCCCAGAAGATCAAGGAAACGACCGGCCGTTCGGCGCGGATCGAAGGGATGCCCGCGGCTGATTGGGTGCTGATCGACACCGGCGACATCATTGTCCACCTGTTCCGGCCCGAAGTGCGCAGTTTCTATAATCTCGAACGGATGTGGGCGTTCGGCGAAGCGCCTGCGGCTCCCACCACCCACTAATTGAAGCTCCATATCATCGCGCGCGGCAAGATTGCGCGCAGTCCCGAAGCCGATCTGGTGGCGCGCTATGCGGCACGGATCAGTTGGCCGTTCGCGATCACCGAATTGCCCGAAGTTGGCGGGAAAGTTGCAGGCGTGCTGGCCCCGGCGAAGGTGGTTGCGCTTGATGAAGGCGGCGTGACGATGGGTTCCACCGCCTTTGCCAGACTGATCGAAAGCTGGCGCGACAGCGGCGTGCGCGAGGCCCGCTTCCTGATCGGCGCTGCGGATGGGTTAAGCGCCGACGATCGCGCGTCGGCGGACCTGATCTGGAGCTTCGGCGCAATGACCTGGCCGCACCTGATGGTGCGTGCGATGCTATGCGAACAGCTTTATCGGGCGACAAGTATTATCGCGGGGCATCCCTATCATCGGGAGGGGTAGGGGTGTGTAGTGTTGTGTCGCCCTCATCTTCTGCTGCCCCCGATTTCGAAGCAGAGTATCTCACGCCGAAGTGAAGCTAGGTGGAAACAAGGTCGGCGAGCTTTGCCGCTACTGTTGCCATCGAGTCTTCTTCGGTGCTCAGGCCACTCCGCGAGGCCAACAGCGGGCTGACGTTGCGGAGAGCTTCGTATGTCGTGTTGTGGACTATAGGCACGAGCTGTTCAGTCGCTAGGAGTGCCGAAAGCTCTTTGTCAGCAACGCCAGCTGCGGGAAGGCGTTGCAATAGTGCGGGCGTAACTAGCACGATCCCGACGCGCGATTTCACCAACCCCTTGTCGATTTCGCGAAGCAACGACGTCCCGAGGGCAACGTCCTTTTCGCTAAACCAAACTGAGACACCGCGTGCTTCGAGCAGATCGTGCAACTCCTTGGCATCCCCCTGCCGATCATCCCACGCATGACATAGGAAGACATCGCGAAGATCAGGTAGTTCCGCTCGTTTCTCGACAGTTTGGCGAATCGGCGTGAGTGCGCGCACTTCTGTAGGTGTGTAAAATACGGACGACCCGGCTTTCGACCAACTCGCTCTCACACTGCCTGACCCGCCGCCGCTACTCCGTCCTCCTCCGCTGCTCCCCGACGAAGTGTAGTATGACGGAGACGGGGGCGAGTACGACCCGTAGCCGTAGCCACCGCCGTATCGGCTAGAGCGACCACCGCATGCTGGACAGTTCGCAGCGGCGCTCGATGAACGGTGGCCTCGTGACGGTGCTGTACATCTAGCCATTAGATTACGATCCTCTATTCTTCGACTCTGGAAGATATGGGCTCAGTTATACTTAATTCAACTGGTAAGACGTGGCTTTAATTCACAGCAGTTCCGAGGACACCACAGCAGTTCCGGGGACACAATACTAAATCCCCCCCGTCACCCCGACATACATGCCGCCGCGATAGCGGTTTGCCATGATGTAGACCCAGCCACCCTTTTGCATATGGCGTTGTTGGTAATCGCAGCGCCGACGAATAGCCAAGCCCCGTGTCGAGCACGGGGCGACGGGAGTGGGTTAGCGCCCCGGCTTCGACATCCGCTCAGGGTGCTTCCCCGTCACGCCTTTGTAAAATTCAAACGCGGGGGCCATGTCGGCTTCGTAATCCCCCGTCGGCATAATCACCGGCCCCAACCCGCCGACGTTGCGCGCATAGTCCATGAAGCCGCAGACGATCGGCACGCCTGCGCCGTGGGCGATGCGGTAGAAGCCGGTGCGCCAGGCGCTGACGGAATTGCGCGTGCCTTCGGGGGCGATGGTCAGGACGAAGTCGTCGCGGTGCGCGAACTCGGCGATCATCTGGCTCACCATGTCGCCCGCCGCCGCGCGGTCCACCGGCACACCGCCGACTTCGCGCATGAAGGTGCCGAACGGCCAGCGGAAGATCGATTTCTTCGCCATGAAATGCGCCTCGACGCCAAGGTCATCGAAAAGCCCGAGGACATAGGGGAAGTCCCAATTGCTCGTGTGCGGCGATGCGATGAGGACGAAGCGGCGCGGCTCGGGCACGGTGCCGACCGCTTTCCAGCCGTGCCGCCGATAGAGCATGATCAGGATGCGGTGGACAATCCGGGCGGGCAGGCCGCGCTTCACCGCACCACCGCAATGCTGGCGCGGGCAGCGAGGCGTTCGAGTGCGGCGGCATGGATGCCGGGGGCGGTGGCGAGAACCCCGAACATTTCGCCTTTGGTCGAGTTAAACCGCAATGTCTGGCCGCGCGCGTCGGTCACGATTGCCCCGGCTTCCTGCGCGATCAGCGCGGCGGCCGCAATGTCCCACTCATGGCCCCAACGCAGCGCGGCGAGCAGGTCCGCCTCGGCACTCGCGACCATCGCCATGCGTAGCGCAATGGAGTTGGGTTTGAACACCATGGCGAGATCGGCATCGACCTTGGGCAGCATGTCGGCGGGAACGCGCGCGCCGGAGAGTATGGTGCGGTCGCTGGCCTTGAGCGCCACGCCATTGCGGGTTGCGCCCTGCCCAACTTCGGCGGCCCAATGCTCACCGCGTGCAGGCGCATCAAGAACACCGAGCACAGCCCGACCGCCTTCCACCAGCGCCACAGACACCGCCCAGCCGGGACGACCGCGCACGAAATCACGCGTGCCATCAATGGGGTCCACGACCCAGACGCGGCTGCGCATCAGTCGTTCGGCGTTGTCGGCGGTTTCTTCGGAGAGCCAGCCTGCCTCTGGGTCAAGATCGCGCAGCGCCGAACGCAGCATGTCGTTGGCGGCAAGATCAATTTCGCAAACCACTTCGCCGGGCACCTTGTCCCAGCTTTTGAATTCGCCCTGCCAGCGCGACAAGGCCATCGCCCCGGCGGCGCGCGCGGCTTCGCTAACCTGGGCGAGCAGGTCAGTCACCGGCAACTGTCATGCCATCGATGCGCAACGTGGGCGTGTTGGTCGTGAAGCGCAGCGTCAGGTCGTTGGCGGGGATGATCGCCGTGAACATATCCTTGAGGTTCCCGGCAATCGTCACTTCGGAAACGGGGCCCGCCAGTGCACCCTTCACGATGCGAAACCCCGATGCCCCGCGACTATAATCGCCGGTCAGGCCATTGACGCCCATGCCGATCAGTTCGGTGACGTAGAAACCATCGGCAATGTCGGCCATCAGCGCAGCGGGCGACACTGATCCTGCTTCCATGCGAAGATTGGTCGCGCTGGCCCCCGGTGCGCCCGAAATGCCCCGCGCGGCGTGGCCCGTCGGCGCAATGCCGATCTGGCGCGCCGACGCGCTTTCGGCGATCCAGCCGGTCAGCACGCCCTTGTCGATGATGGTCGTCGGCTTCGTGGGGAGCCCCTCGCCGTCATAAGCCTTGCTGCGGAAACCACGCGGCAGCCACGGATCATCGATGATCGACACGCAGCTGTCGAAAATCTGCGTGCCAAGCGCATCGAGCAGAAAACTCGTCTTGCGCGCAATGCCACCGCCCGAAATTGCGCCCATCAGCGCACCAAGCAAAGACGGCCCGACGCGCGGATCGAACATGATGGTCATCGGGCCGCTTTTGAGGCGGACCGGGTTCAGGCGGCCCACAGCGCGCTTGCCCGCCTCACGACCAATGAGTGCGGCATCATCGAGGTCGCCCAGATGTCGCACCGAATGATAGGCATAATCGCGCTGCATTGCGTCACCTTCACCCGCGAGAACGCTTGCCGAAACACTGTGGCTGGTGCCCGTTGTTGCGCCCGCAAAGCCAGCGCTTGTGGCAATTGCGCTGACACCGTGGCCGACGCTAGCACTGCCGCCCTGGCTGTTGGTGACGCCTTGCACGGCAAGCGCGGCCTCCTCGGCGGCGAGCGCGCGTTCCTTGAGGGCTTCGGGCGAGACGTCCTGTCCGTCATCGGTGTCGAACGAAATAAAGGGTCCGCTGGTCAGCAGGTCATCGGGAGCCAATCCGGCAAACCTGTCGTCAGGAGCCAGCCGCGCCATCGCGACGGTTCGTTCGATCAGCGCATTGATCGACACGCTTGAAAAATCGGAGGTCGAGGCTGTTGCCGACCGTTTGCCAACGAACACGCGCAACCCGATTTCGGCACTTTCCGAACTGCCGACATCTTCGAGAGCGCCCAGCCTGACCGAGACATCGCGCGAGGCGCTGGCGCCATAGACCGCATCAGCAGATGTAGCCCCGGCGCGAACCGCGCGGGCGATGAGGTCAGTCGTGCGGTTAAGAGCGTCGTCGGCAGAAAGCATGGAGTGCGCTTAGGGAAGGCTGGCCGTCCCGACAACTGCACAGGCGAGCGCCATCAACAATCCCGCGAAACGATTCGAACGGAACTTGGTCAGTGCATCGCCGCCGTCGTCGGTCTTAAGCGTGAGAACCTGCCAAGCGAAGTGGGCCGCTATCGGAATCAGCGCGGCAATTGCTAGTGGGTCGGGGCGGACGTGCCATATCGCGGCAGACCACAGACCCAGCGCCAGTGTATAAAAGATCGCGACACCGCCGCGCACCTGCGACCCCATCCTGAGCGCCGACGACCGCACGCCGATCAGGGCATCATCCTCGCGGTCCTGCATGGCATAGATCGTGTCATAGCCGATGACCCACGCGATGCTTCCGCCGTAAAGGATGAGCATCGGAAGCTGGATTTCATTCGTTACCGCTGTCCAGCCCACCAGCGCGGCCCATGAAAAGACAATGCCCAACCACGCCTGCGGCCACCAGGTGATGCGCTTCATGAAAGGATAGGCGGCGACCGGGAGCAGACTAGCGAGCGATATGATCTGGGCGAGCAGCGGCAGTTGCAGCAGCACGACCAAGCCGATCAGGCACAGCACCACGAGCCACACCCACGCCGCCTTGAGCGAAACAGCACCACTGACCAAAGGGCGCGTCCGCGTCCGCGCAACTTGCGCATCGAGGTCGCGGTCGACGATGTCGTTATACACGCACCCCGCGCCGCGCATCGCGATACTGCCGAGGAGCAGCCACAGGATAAGCCCCCAGTGCGTCGTCAGGCCACCCGCGAGCAACACGCCCCACGCGCCAGGCCAGAACAGCAGCCACCAGCCAATCGGCCGGTCGAACCGCGCGAGCAGTGCATAGGGCCGCGCGGACGCGGGCAGCCAGCGGACCAGGCCGCGAAGTTCGGTATCGGGTGTCGGTTCCAACAAATCCGTTTTCCCTGAGCCGGTCGAAGGGTTGTCCTTCTTTGGACTGAACCAAGAAAGCAAGGACAGGCCTTCGACAAGCTCAGGCTACTCGGTTTATGGGGGACCATGCCCGCAACCCCGTCATGGCCACCCGAAAGCAGCATCCGCCTGTTCGTCGAGACGCCGCTGTCCGACCTGTCCGAAATCCGCATTGACGGCGCGCAGGCGCATTATCTGATTTCGGTCATGCGCGTGAAAGTCGGCGCGCGGCTGAAATTGTTCGATGACATCGGGGGCGAATGGCTCGCCGAGGTCGCAGTGCTGGCCAAGCGCGACTTGATTCTCACCTTGCTCGGGCACCTCCGCCCGCGCGAGACGGTGCCCGATCTCTGGCTCGCCGCAGCACCGATCCGCCGCGCGCGCTATGACTGGGTTGCGGAAAAGGCATGCGAATTGGGCGTGGCGCGATTCATTCCTGTGCTGACCCGCCGCGCCGTGGTCGACAAGGTCAAAGATGACCGCCTGCGCGCGCACATGATCGAGGCGGCCGAGCAATGCGGGCGCACGGCGCTGCCGGAGCTTTCGCCACAGGTTAAACTTGCCGACTGGCTGGCAACGCTTTCCGGAAGGATGTTGTTTTTCGCCGATGAAGCTGGAGGTGCACCGTTTGCCGATGCGATTGAGGCAAACCCCGGCCCTGCCGCCATCCTGATCGGCCCCGAAGGCGGCTTTGACGATACCGAGCGCGCCGCAATCAAATCGACGCCCGGGGCTGTTCCGGTATCACTCGGCCCGCGTATATTGCGCGCCGACACGGCGGCAGTTGCGGCCGTCGCGATATGGATGGCCGTTAACGGCAATTGAGTGAGGTCTTGTTAACCAAATTGCCCTAAACCTTGGCATTGGTCGTGCCGACGGGCGCAGCGGGGGCGAATGGGGTTGTACAAGCCATTATCGATGATGTTCGCGCGTTTTCGCGAAACGCTTGCGATTCTGACAACTGGGTCGTTGATGGCACTGACCCCATCGCTGGCGCTTGCCCAGACGACGCAATATTCGGACGTGCCTGGAACGGGGATACCGTTCAACGAAACGTCAGCGCCTTGCGCGACGCCGCTGACCCGAACCTTTAACGTCACGACCAGTTACACCGTCAGCGACGTCAATCTCGGCGTGCTTTATTCGCACAGCTATCGCGGCGACAATGTCATCACGCTGCGGGGGCCAAACAATGTTTCGGTCACTGTCGTCAATCAAGTCGGCGGCGGCGCGGCCAATTATAATTCGACGGTCGATGATGAAGCGGCGAGTGCCATCGCAAATTACACAGCAACCGAGACAAACCTGACGGCACCGCCTTATGCCAATAACTATCGCCCGACGAACCCGCTATCAGCGCTCGATGGCCAGAATGCGTTCGGGACATGGACGCTGCAGATTTGCGACAATGGCAATGCAGACTCGGGCAACTACACGCGGGCTGACCTGTATCTGTCGCAAGCGGGGCCGCAGGCAGACTTGTCGCTGACCAAGGCCGTCAACAATGCCACGCCCGCAAACGGCACGGCGATCATCTATACATTGGTCGTCACCAATGCCTCGGCAAGCACATTGTCCGCAAACGGTGTCGCGGTGCGCGATGTGCTCCCGGCGGGCGTGACTTTTGTCAGCGCCTCGGCAACGCTGGGCAGTTATGCCAATGGCACGAGCCTGTGGACAGTCGGGTCGCTCGCGCCCGGCGCGACCGCCACCCTCACGATTAACGCAACTGTCAACGCGTCTTCGGGCGCGACGGTCAGCAATATATCCGAAGTCTGGACCAGCTCCGCCAACGATAATGATTCAACGCCGGGTAACAGCGTCACGACCGAAGATGATTATGCCTTTGCCAATTTTACCGTGTCAGGCGCGCGGGTCGCGGGCACGCCGCCGACACTGGTCTGCCCAGCGGGTCAAACCCTGTATGACTGGGCAAATGTCACCTGGACGACGGGCGCGCTGACCAATCGCCCTGCGGGTTACAACCTGACGGGTGTTGGCATTTTCTTTATCGATATGACCAGCACGACGCCCTATGTCGCAGGTTCTCCGGCCATCAATGCCAACCTGACCGGTGGCCTGATCGGTGAAGTGTCGATGTTCCAGAACTTGAACAACAATGCGCAATCGGACGTGGCGACGACGGTCATCAGTTTGCCCGGCGCTGTGCCCGGCGTGCAGTTCAAGATGTTTGATGTCGATTTCGGCAGTGGCTCCTATGCCGACAAAGTCACTGTTACGGGGACGTTTAACGGCACCCCGATCATCCCGACACTGACGAATGGTGTTTCGAACTATGTGACCGGCAATACCGCCATCGGCGATGCAGGCGCGAGCGACACGACCAATATCGGCAACATCTCTGTGACCTTCACCAGCGCAGTTGATACGATCACGATCGTTTACGGCAACCACACCACAGCCCCCGCCAATCCCGGCAACCAGTGGGTCAGCATGCATGACTTCAGCTTTTGCAACCCGGTCGTTGCGCTTGCCCTCACCAAGGTTACGTCGATCTATGACGATGGCATCACGGCGCCCTTTGCGATTCCGGGGAACGACGCGATCTACACAATCAATTTGTCGAACAGCGGAACGGGCTCGATTACGGCCGACACGGTGTTCATGGTCGATCCGATTCCGGCGCAGCTGACCTTCTTCAATGGCGACGCCAATGGTGCGGCGGCGGGCACCGACCCGGTGCTGTTTGCCGACAATGGGTCAAATTTGACCTACAACTACGCCACCGATGTCCGCTATTCACAGACGGCACCGGCGAACTTTGCCGCCTGCACCTATACGCCGGTTGCCGGTTATGATCCGCTGGTCCGCTATATCTGCGTCAATCCCAAGGGGCGGATGACCGGCAAGTCGGGCGCGCTGACGCCCAGTTTCGCTGTCTCGTTCCGCGCGCGGATCAACTAGCGTCCGGGCTGTGATCAGCCAAAACGCCCGACCCCTTTAACTGATTATACGCCGCAATCGTCCGCCCGAGCGCGGCCTCATGCGTCCGGTCGCCGCCGTTGCGGTCGGGGTGGAAACGGCGGAGGCGTTCGGCGTAGCGGGTGCGCAGCGCCTTGCGATCTGCATCAACGTCGAGCCCGAGTTCTTTCAGCGCGCGGCGATCTTCGCCGGAGAGTTGACGACCGTCGGCGCGTTGCTTCGGCGCGGTGTCGCGGAAGCGTGCCGAAATCGCGTCGAGCGGGTCGGTGAAGTTCGCCCAGTGCGGTGGGCGATCCGCGCCGACGGTGTTGAACGCCCGGGTTTCGCGCTCCCATCCGGCGAAGGGGCGTTGCTGCTCGAGGATTTCGTCGGTGCTCATGCCGTTGAAGAAATTATAGCGCGCGTTGAATTCACGGACGTGCGTTAGGCACAGCCAGCGCCACGCGCCGGGGCCGTCGAAATTGCCAGGTTCCAAGGGCGCGCGGAACTCGCCTGCTTCCTGACAGCCCGGCTCGGCACAGGGTTCGTCGCGGTCGACGCGGCCATGAAAACGGGTGTGACGGCGAAAAGAGTCTGTCAAAAAATATACCATTTGCCCTGAGCCTGTCGAAGGGCTGTCCTTTCTTGTGTGGCTTAATGTAGGAAGAAGGACAGGGCTTCGACAAGCTCAGCCTGAACGGAGTTTTTGTGTCCGGACCAATGCAGTCAGAAATCGAAGCGCGGTTAATGGCGGCCCTTGCCCCCACACGCCTGAACGTCATCAACGACAGCGGGCACCACGCGGGCCATAGCGGCGACGACGGGACGGGCGAATCGCACTTCACCGTGGAGATCGAAAGCGCGGCGTTTGCGGGCGTCGCGCGGCTTGAACGGCAAAGGATGGTCAACCGCGCGCTCGGTGATTTGCCGGGTCAGAAAGTGCATGCACTGGCGATCAAGGCGAAAGCACCGGGAGAATAGACCCATGGAAACGATCATTCCTGTCACCCACGATCTCGGCGCGTTCAAGGTTCGCCGCACGCTCCCCGCCAAGACGCGCACGATGGTGGGGCCGTTTATCTTTGTCGATCAGTTCGGGCCGTCACAGATGCCCGCTGGCGACGGGATGGATGTACGGCCGCATCCGCATATCAACCTGTCGACAGTCACTTACTTGTTTGAAGGGGCGATCGAGCATCGCGATTCGATTGGATCGCACGCGGTTATCGAACCCGGCGCAATCAACCTGATGACAGCGGGCAAGGGCATCGTCCATTCGGAGCGCTCGCCAGCGACCACGCGCGCGGCAGGTCCGGCTTTTTATGGCATGCAGACGTGGCTCGCGCTGCCCGATGGCAAAGAAGAAATTGATCCGGCGTTCGAGCATATCACCGCCGACGCTCTGCCGCTGATCGAGGATGGCGGCACGTCGATCCGCGTGCTGATGGGGACGCTGTGGGGCAAGACGGCGGCGACGACATGCCACGCGCCGACGATCTATGCCGACATGATGATTGCAGCGGGCGGATCGGTGCCGATTGATGCCGAGGCGGACGAACGCGCCGTGATGGTGACCGAAGGCGCCGCGACGCTCGACGGGCAGACGCTGGAGCCGTTCACGCTTTACGTCCTCGCGCCGGGGCAGGCGATGACCCTGCGCGCCGAGACGGCAACACGCGCGATGCTGCTCGGTGGCGGTGCCTTCACAACGCCGCGTCATGCGTGGTGGAACTTCGTGTCGTCGTCGCGCGAGAGGATTAATCAGGCCAAGGCGGACTGGAAAGCAGGCCGCTTCCCCTTGGTCCCCGGCGATGACAAGGAGTTTATCCCAATTCCCGAAGTGCCTTTGACGCGGAGCAACACATGACCGATTTCCCGATGATCCGCGTGCCGCTTAAAACCGGTGTCGAGCTGGAAACCGTCGACATCGGCCCGCGCAACGCGCCGGTTCTTATTTTTCTCCATGGGTTTCCGGAATCGCACCGGACGTGGCGCTATCAGCTTGCCGAATTCTCAAAGGATTACCGCTGCATCGCGCCTGACCAGCGGGGATATCGACATTCTTCCAAGCCCGAAGGCGTCGAGAATTACAGTTTCGACAAGATTGCCGCCGATGTCTTTGCGCTCGCCGATGCGCTCGGCGTCGGCAATTTCACCGTCGTCGGGCATGACTGGGGTGGGGCGGTGGCGTGGGGCGTTGCGCTGCATGGTGCGGGGCGCGTGGACCGCTGCATCATCCTGAATGCGCCGCATCCCTATCTGTTTCAAAAGGCGGTGATCGACGATCCCGATCAGCGCGCGGCATCACAATATATCCGCGCGTTTCGCGATCCGGCCAATGATGCGCTGATCCGTGACAAGGGGCTGGCCGCTCTTATCATGCAAAACGTCGGATGGGGCCGCAGCCCGGCGATGGACGATGAATATCGCAGCGCAATGATGGCCGACTGGAAGATTCCGGGTGCAGCGACAAAGATGATCGACTGGTATCGCGCGGCGGGGATTCAGGTGCCCGCGATGGACGAGACGCCCGAACGGCCCGCATTTCTTGATGTGCCGTTCCCGAAAGTGACGATGCCCACGCTGGTCGTGTGGGCAATCGACGACAAAGCCCTGCGGCCCAGCCTGATCGACGGGCTGGCGGACTATGTTGACGACTACACATTCGTGCCGGTGCATGGTTGCGGGCATTTTGTGACATGGGAAGCGCCCGAGGCCGTCAACGTGGCGATGCGAGACTTTCTGGCGCGCTAACTGATCGCCGACAGTTTCGTTTCGCCACGGCGTCGGGGTTTGGTGCGCCCCATTGACCAGTTCCCCTGCATCCGCACTTGCGGATTGGGGGCCGACCAGATTTCACCGCTGTCATTCAGCGCGACGACCCAGAGCAAGTCGAACTCCTGACCATAGTCGATAACTGCCACGGCATAGCCATCGCCCTTGTCAATCACAGTCAGAGGAATTGGCGGGTCAAGTTGGGTAAGGGCCATAGCCGCAAAACCCGAATTGTCGCCGGTTGTTCCCGCCGGGTCAGCCCAGCCGTTCAACCCAGAAACCATGCGCATGGGCATGGCCGATCAGGTTCGTTTCGGCATGACCCGGCCATGACTGCACGCGAATGTCATGCTGGTGCACCGTCCGGTCAGCTTCGACGCGGACCCAGGCCAGAGGCTTGCCGGCAGTCGCTCGCGCACCGGCGGCTTCCATCGCGGCGGTGATCCGCGCCTGCCCTTCGGGCGCAATATAGGTCCAGACGATCGAGTGCATCAGGACGCGGGTGACGCCATCGGGTTGCGGTTCGGCGAGGCGCGCTTCGACCCAGTCGGGGGCGTCGCCTTGCTCCAGCATTGGTGGATGCGCGCGAAGGACCGAGAGAGCATGCGCGAGGCGTTCGATCCGCTGCGTATGATCGGCCCAGCAATAGGCAAGCAGGCGATCCGCGCCCGCTTTCGTGGTCGCATCAATCGGCGCGATGTCGACACCGCGGATACTCACAATGTCGGGGGCTGTGGCAGGTGGCGGCGGGCCGCGCCATTCGGGGATGAGATGAACGGGCGAATCTGCAGGACCGGTGCTGATGCCCGGCAGGTCGATCCGGTAATGATCGATCAGGAGGTTCAGCCCTGCCGATGATCCGATTTCAAGGATTTCAAGTTTCGGCCCGTGCCGCGCGACGATTTCGAGCAGGCCCACCATCAATTGCGCTGAGCGGCCGGGTTCGTTGGTCTGGGGCGGGCCATCGAGCCACGGGAGGAGTGCGGCATCATGTTTCAAGAGAACGGCGCGCATCAAGGCCGTGTTCTGCGCCGTCGTCCCCGATCCATCAAATAATGGCGCGAGTTCGGGCACCTGCCCCGTCCGCCACAAATGATGGACACCGCCCGCCAGCCGCAGTGGCAGCGCGTCGAACATTGGATTGCCCGACCAACCCAACACGCGCGCGCCAGTAGCGGTCTTCGTATCGACCGCCTCCGCCAGCGCCGCGACAATCGCTGCCGTAACCGGCGCATCGTTCTTGATGCAATAATCAACCTGTCCGGCAAAGGATTCGAGCGGCGTCATCGCCATTTGGCATGCGCCGCCTCTGGCCATTTGGCAATGCGACCGATAAGGCGCGGCGCTTATGTCGCAACCGCTGATCATTGCCGTGCCCAAGGGGCGCATCTTGGCCGAAGTCCTGCCGCTCATGGCGCGCGCGGGCATCGTTCCCGAAGCTGGGTTTGGCAACGAGGAGGACCGTCGACTGCGCTTTGCCACCAATCATCCCAACATCGGCCTAATCCGCGTCCGTGCGTTCGATGTGGCGACATTCGTGGCGCATGGCGCGGCACAGATGGGCGTGGTCGGGTCGGATGTTGTCGATGAATTCGACTATTCGGAGCTTTACGCGCCGGTGGATCTAAAGATCGGATATTGCCGGATTTCGGTGGCGGAGCCTGCGGATATGGCGGCAGGCGACGACCCGCGCCAGTGGAGCCATGTCCGCGTTGCCACCAAATATCCCAATCTGACGCGCAAGCATTTCGAAGCGCGCGGGGTTCAGGCCGAGTGCGTCAAGCTCAACGGCGCGATGGAACTGGCGCCGACGCTCGGGCTGTCGAGCCGGATCGTCGATCTCGTGTCATCGGGGCGGACGTTGAAGGACAATGGCTTGGTCGAAGTCGACGTCATTGCGCAAGTTTCGGCGCGGCTGATCGTCAACCGCGCGGCGTTCAAAACACGCGATGACATTGCGCCGCTGGTCGAAGCATTTCGCGGAGCCGTCGGATGATTAGACTCGCAACCGTTAGTTCAGACTTCGAATCCGCCTTCGCCACGCTTGTCGATGCGCGTCGTGACACTGACGAAGATATATCGCGCGATGTCGCTTTTATCCTATCGCGCGTGCGGACTGAAGGCGACGCGGCGGTCGCCGAGCTGACGGCGAAGTTTGACGGGCACAGCCTGCCGTGGCGGATCGAACAGGCCGAATGCGATGCGGCTTTGGCGGGCCTCGACCCCGATTTGCGCGCGGCACTCGAACTGGCCGCGACCCGCATTCGTGCCTTTCATGAGGGGCAATTGCCCGCCGACCGCGACAGGACCGACGCTGCTGGCGTTCGCCTCGGTGCGCGGTGGAATGCGGTCGACGCGGCGGGGCTTTATGTTCCCGGTGGCCGTGCAGCCTATCCGTCGTCGGTCCTGATGAACGCGATCCCGGCGAAAGTCGCGGGCGTCGAACGGCTTGTCATGGTGACACCAACGCCCGGCGGTGAAGCCAATCCGCTGGTTCTGGCCGCAGCAGCGCTCGCGGGTGTTGATGAAGTCTGGCGGATCGGCGGCGCGCAAGCCGTTGGCGCGCTTGCGTTCGGGACGGAAACCATATCGCCGGTCGATGTCATCGTCGGTCCTGGCAATGCGTGGGTCGCCGAAGCCAAACGTCAGCTTTATGGCCGCGTTGGCATTGATATGGTGGCGGGGCCGTCCGAAATTCTCGTGGTTGCCGATGCTGCCAATGATCCCGACTGGATCGCCGCCGACTTGCTGAGCCAGGCCGAACATGACCCGACCAGCCAGTCGATACTGATTACCGACAGCTCCGCCTTTGCCGATGCGGTTGCCGCGGCGGTCGAAACAACACTCGCCACGCTGGCAACCGAGGCCGTCGCGCGGGCCAGCTGGGAAACGCATGGCGCAATCATTGTCGTGGCAAGTCTCGACCAGGCCCCTGCCCTCATCGACAAGCTCGCGCCCGAACATCTCGAACTCGCGATTGCCGACCCCGAAGCGATGTTCGCCAGCATCCGCCACGCCGGATCAGTGTTCCTCGGTCGCCATACGCCCGAAGCCATCGGCGATTATCTCGCCGGTCCCAACCATGTTTTGCCAACCGGTCGCCGCGCGCGGTTTGCCTCAGGCTTGTCAGTCACGGATTTTATGAAACGCACCAGCTTTATCGGATGTTCGCCTGCTTCACTTGCCGAGGTCGGCCCCGCTGCGATTGCGTTGGCAGGGGCTGAAGGCCTTCCCGCCCACGCCCGTTCGATTGCGATCCGCCTGGGAGAAAAGATGTGAAGGGCCGGTCAAAATCGCGCTCCGCCGCGCGGCTGGCCGCCGTGCAGGCGCTGTATCAGCATGACATGGAGGCCACGCCGCAAGCGCAGTTGCTCCACGAGTTTCACCAGCACCGGCTTGGTGCGACCATTGGCGATGACGAATATGCCGAAGCCGAAGTCGATTTCTTCGATGATGTGGTCAAGGGCGCATTGGCCCGCGCGGACGAAATCGACGCCGCCATTGTCGGGAAGCTGTCGGCAGGCTGGACCCTCGACCGCCTCGACAAGCCGATGCGCGCGATCCTCCGCGCAGGAACCTATGAGTTGCTCGCCCGCGCCGACGTGCCGGTAAAATCAGTGATCAACGAATATGTCGACGTCGCCGACGCCTTTTACGACAAGCGCGAAAAGGGGTTTGTGAACGGACTGCTTGATGCCGTGTCTAAGGAAATTCGAAACTAAGATTTCACGGCTGTACGAAATAAATGATGGAAACTATAAGAGTTCCAAACCCGAAAATGATCGCAAAAGTGACTGCGCTTGATCTGAAAACTGAACCTGCACGGCTACGCCAAACAGCATAAATCCCGGCAATGAAGAGCACGGGAAACGTGATGCCGATCGCCGCAAAAGATGGCTCGACATTGAGCTCAGCCAACAAAAATAGGGTCAACGCGAGGACGACATTGGCGAGGTAAACGCCCCTGCTTGCGTTCGCGAACCTTCGCTTTTACAGTCGCTGCGCTATAACCCAATCGGTTTCATCTTTTGGATCCATGAATTGGACTTTAGGCATGCTGCCTGTTTAGGCCAATAGGCTCGGGACTTGCCTACACGCTCGCAAGAAACGCCCGCACTGTCAGCGCCAAGTCTTCGCGATCCAGGGCCAGCGCGATGTTCGCCATGATGAACCCGGCCTTGTCGCCGCAATCATAACGCCGCCCGCCGAATTTGTAGGCGTGGAACGGCTGCGTCCCGATCATCTGCGCCATCGCGTCGGTGAGCTGGATTTCATTGCCTGCGCCGCGCCCCTGCGTTTCGAGCACGCGCATCACTTCGGGTTGCAGGATATAGCGCCCCGGGATCATCAGGTTTGATTTCGCGGTGCCAAGCGCGGGCTTTTCGACGAGGCCCAGCACTTCAACGAGCGGCCCATCGACTTTGCCCGGCGTGACAATGCCATATTTGTCAGTCTGGTCGGGAGCGACTTCATAACCGCACACGACATTGCCGCCGACCTGTTCATAGGCCTCGACCATTTGTTTCATGCAACCGGGTTCACCGACCATCAATTCGTCGGGCAGGAAGATCGCAAAGGGATCATCACCAATGATGTGGCGCGCGCACCAGATCGCGTGGCCCAGGCCAATCGGCTCCTGCTGGCGCACATAAATGACTTCGCCCGGGCGGAACCGCGTGCCCGCAATCGCATCGAGCGACTTGCCGCGCCCGCTCATCGTCGATTCGAGCTCGTAACTGACGTCGAAATGATCCTCGAGCGCGGATTTGCCGCGGCCGGTGACGAAGATCATCTGCTCGATGCCCGCCTCGCGCGCTTCATCGACCGCATATTGGATCAGCGGCTTATCGACGACGGGCAGCATTTCCTTCGGCATGGCCTTGGTCGCGGGCAGAAAGCGTGTGCCGAGACCACCAACGGGAAAAACGGCCTTACGCAGCTTTTTCACGGTCACTGGTCGCGCTTCTTTTTGTTGCGGTTGGTGTACATCAGCGCCGCAACCAATGCCGCCGAGCCAATGCCTGTTGCAATCGCGCCGGCAACGATTTTCTTGTTCTTTGTCGCGGATTTGCGCGCGCGGGCTTCTTGCAGTGCTTCGGAAGCGGGTTCATCATCAGCTATATCAGTCATCGGAATCCCTTAGCTCAGCGCTCCTTGAATCGCGGTTAACGGCGGAGTGCAAGCAGAAACCTGCACGATCGCTGAAACCGCTTCCTCTAACGTCACGCGGCGCACCGGTGTTCCCGGCGGAAACGCCGTAAGCAGCCGCGTCGGCATGGCGGCCGAGAGAATTACGAAACTGCCGCGATCATCGGCGCGACGGATCAGGCGGCCGAACCCCTGCGCCAGCCGCGCGCGGATCAGACGATCATCATAGGCCGGGCCACCGCCAGCCGCCCGTCGTGCGGCATGAAGCACTGTCGGCTTGGGCCACGGCACCCCTTCCATTACCACGGTGCGCAGCGAATGGCCGGGGACATCGACGCCGTCACGCAGGGCGTCAGTGCCGAGCAGGCTGGCGCGCGGATCGTCGCGGAAAATGTCGACCAGCGTTCCCGTGTCGATCGGATCCACGTGCTGGGCATAAAGCGGCAGGCCGTCGCGCGCGAGGCGATCGGCAATACGCGCGTGGACGGTCTTCAAGCGGCGGATGGCGGTAAACAACCCGAGTGTGCCCCCGCCCGATGCCGCGATCAGCCGCGCATAGGCATTGGCGAGCGCGCCGCTGTCGCCGCGTTTGACATCCGTGACGATCAGGACTTGCGCGTTGTTGGCGTAATCGAACGGGCTCGGCGCGCCGAAATGGATGGCGGGTGCGGAGAGATGGTTCGCGCCGGTGCGCGCCTCTGCGGCGGCCCAGTCCTCGCCGCCGCGCAAAGTCGCTGATGTCACGATGACACCGTGCGCGGGTTTCAAGACCGTTTCGGCAAACGGCTTGGTCGGGTCGAGCCAATGCCGCCGCAGCCCCACATCGAAATCGCGCGCTTCGATGCGGTCAACCGCGAGCCAATCGACAAAATCAGGATCGGCGGGACCACCGATCCGCGCGAGCAGACTAAGCCACGCCGCCACTGTGTCACGCCGCCAGCCCAGACTCGCGATGGCACCGTCAATCCGCGCACGGGCGGGCCCATCGAGCCAGTCGGGGCCGTCTTCTAGAACGGCCTCGAGTCGTCGCCCGAGTGCGACAAGCGGGCGGACAAGATTGTCGAGCGCAACCGCCGCCCCCTGCGCCGCCTCCACCAATTTGCCGTCGAGTTCAGCGGCTTCGGTTTCCAGTCCGTATCCCGCGTCCTCTCCCTCGGCACGCGCATATACCGTGCCACGCACCGCGCTCAGCAGCGCCTCAACCGGCCCAAACGGATCGCCCTCGGCAATACGCTGCAACCAGCCGTCGCCGGGAAGCGCCAGCGCGGCATTCCCTGCTGCGACAATGGCCGCTGACCCTTCGGCATCATAGCTCGCGACATCAGCCAGTCGCGCCGAAAGCCCGCGCCGTCGTCCGCGTGCCGTCCCCTCGGGACCAATGATCCAGCGGCGGATTTCAATCGCTTCCTGCCCGGTCAGCGCGGCCGAAAACATGCTGTCGGCGGCATCGAAGAGGTGGTGCCCTTCGTCAAACACGATCCGCGTCGGCTTGTTCGCCGCTTCCCGACCTCGCGCCGCATTGACCATAACAAGCGCATGATTGGCGATGACGAGATCGGCGTCGGCACTTGCCCGCGCCGCGCGTTCGATAAAACATTTCCGGTAATGCGGGCAGCCCGCATAAACGCATTCGCCGCGCCGGTCAGTCAGTGCGGTCGATCCGGCGCGGCGGAACAGCGTTGGCAGCCACCCCGGCATGTCGCCACCAACCATATCGCCATCGCGGCTGAACGAGGCCCAGCGCGCGACGAGATGCGCGAGGATAGCCGCGCGGCCCGAAAAGCCCCCTTGCAGCGCGTCCTCGAGATTAAGCAGGCAAAGATAATTCTCGCGTCCCTTGCGGATGACGACTTTCGCTTTGCGCTCGGTTGCATCGGGAAACAGGCGGCGGGTTTCACCGTCAAGCTGGCGTTGCAGCGCTTTTGTATAGGTTGAAATCCACACCGTCCCGCCTGCCTTGTCCGCCCACAGCGACGCTGGCGACAAGTACGCCAACGTCTTGCCGATCCCGGTGCCCGCTTCGGCCAACAGCATATTGGGCTCATCCCGCCGAGCGCGCGGTTCGAACGCGGCGGTGGCGGCTTCGGCATAAGCGCGCTGTCCTTCACGTCGCTCAGCCCCGTCGCCGGTCAGGTCGTCCAATCGTTCGAGCGCGCTTTCAGGCGGCACGCTGATCGTGCGTGGCGCGGGGCGGGGTGGCTTTTCCTCCCATTCGGGCAGCTTGGCGAACAGCCAGCGCTCGCTTTCTTTTGGCTTGACCAAGGCATCGCTGATGATGTCACCCCACGGCCAGCCCAGCCGGCCGAGTGTGATGGCCGACGTCCATGCGCCTTCGCGCTCCGCCCAATTCTCTTTGCCCACTTGCGCGATCAGCGCCTCCGCACTCATCCGAAGCACCGACGCGGCTTCACTTTCGTCAGCAGGCGTCGCGATCCCCAGCGCCTCCGCCAACCCTTTAACCGTTGGCACCACGAACCGCGCCGGATGCACAAAGGCAAACAGCTCCAGCAGATCGAGTCCCGACAATTCGGGATAACCCAACCGCTGACCGACCAGCGGCGCATTAAGCAAAATGACGGGCGATTGCGCAGCCCGCGCGATCGCCTCCCCCCGCCCGATCCCGCGCGTCCCCGCATCATCGGCAATCCAGATGCCGCCATGGCTTGCGTAGAGCGAAGGATAGGGAAGCGGTGTCACGTCTGCGACTCTAGGCCGCTTGCTGCGCCTCTCGCAACAAGCGTTCGAGGTTGGCCACTTCGGGAACGCCGTGCACTTCGAACTTTTCAGTGATACGGTCACCGTCGTTGTCGATATGGCTGCCCGTCTCGACGATTAGATTGCCCCACCCGTCGCGCCTTTCCTTGCGACGGATCGGTCCGATTTTGGCAAGATCGGCCGAGACAAGTTTCTTGTCCTTGCGCATGGTCAGCGTCATGATCCGCAGGTTGGTCAACCCATGGATTTGTTCGCGAGCGTCGAGCAGCGCCGCGACAGGCTTCCACATCATCCAGCAGCCGATACCGACAAAGGGCAAGCCGAAGACCGGAAAGATCGCCAGAAACCAGCGGAAATTTGGGTCCGCCTTAACGAGGCCGAAAAAGAAGAAGGTTAGCGACGTGCCTTCCCAAAACAGCGCAAACAGCGTCCACGGAAGAGCAAAGGCCCACAGCCAGAAGACGACATACATCCGCCGTGGATCGGGCCGCGCTGACCAAATCAGGGTTTCACCGGCAACAAGTTCGTCATCCAACGCGGCGCGCAAAGGGCTTGTATGAGCGGGATCAATCGCAAAGTTCACGGGCGGTCCCCTAACGCGCACTTGTTACAAATGCCCTAATGCTCTTAGGGGATTGGGGATGACCGACGACACCATCCGCACCGCTGCCCTCAACTCCAAGGCCTGGCCATTCGAGGAAGCGCGCAAGTTGTTGAAGCGTTATCCCGATGGGAAGCCTGCGAGTGCGCCCGTCGTGTTCGAATGCGGCTATGGTCCCTCGGGCCTGCCGCATATCGGTACCTTCAACGAAGTGTTGCGCACGACGATGGTGCGCCATGCGTTTCAGACGCTGTCCGACACCCCGACGCGGCTGATCGAGTTTTCGGACGATATGGACGGCCTGCGCAAAGTGCCCGACAATGTGCCCAATGCAGCGATGCTGACCGAGCATCTCGGCAAACCCTTGTCGCGCATTCCCGATCCGTTCGAAAAGTTCGAAAGCTTCGCGGCCCATAACAATGCAAAGCTGCGTGAATTTCTGGACCAGTTCGGCTTCGAATATGAATTTATTTCATCGTCCAGCCAATATGAAAGCGGCGCATTTGATGCGGCGCTGAAGGGCGTTCTCCTCCATTATCAGGCGATCATGGACATCATGCTGCCGACGCTGCGCAAGGAACGGGCGGCGACCTATTCGCCCGTCCTGCCGATCAGCGAAAAGAGCGGCATTGTCCTGCAGGTGCCGGTCGAGGTGGTCGATGCCGACGCGGGGTTGATCGCGTTCGACGACGATGGCGAGCGCGTCACGCAATCCATATTGGGCGGCAAGGCCAAGCTGCAGTGGAAGGTCGACTGGGCGATGCGCTGGGTTGCGCTGGGC
>JANLSJ010000042.1:0-70203 GCA_031362355.1 Sphingomonas sp. | reverse complement strand
ATTCTGGCCAACGCATTCATGTTTCACGAGAACTTGGCACATGGTCCGGGTGATCTGGCAACCATCCGTAATCTCGATGAGTTGCGGGGTGCCAACCAGTTGACGCGCGACCAGATTTTGAAGGAATGGCGCGCGATCCTGAAGGTCAATTACTGGCCAATCTTCGACATTGCTTGCAACATCTTCGTGGTGATTCCTGCGGACCTAGCCAAGTCGCTGGCCGACACCCTTGCCCAGACAGCGGCCCGGCTGGTCGAGAACAGCCTTACCCGTTCGCACGATCTGACCGGTGCGGTCTTCCAGAAGCTGATTGTCGACCGGAAATTTCTCGCCGCCTATTACACGACGCCAGCCTCGGCGGCGCTGATGATCGGGCTTGCCCTCGACAAGTCCCACGCGCCCAACGGCAAGCCATGGTCTGACCGGTCGGGCGTCGAAAAGCTGAAAGTCGGAGACTTTGCCTGCGGCACCGGCACGTTGCTCTCGACGGCATACACCCGGCTTGGCCAGTATTTTGAGCTGAACGGCGGCAATTCTGAACAATTGCACCCGGCGATGATGGCGTCGGTTCTTGTCGGTGCCGACGTATTACCAGCAGCGGCGCACCTCACGGCGGCGATGCTGTCCGGCGCACACCCGCAGACTGTCTATACCGACAGCCATATCATGACCGTTCCCTATGGCGCGCAGGGCAAGGGCAAGGTCGCGCTTGGCTCGCTGGACCTGCTGGCCAACGATAAGACGTTTGATGCCATTGCGGCGGTAGGGCTTGGCGCGAAAGGCGCGACGAAGAAAGATGTATTCGTCAGCGTCGCGCATGAGAGTTTTGACCTTGTCGTGATGAACCCGCCATTCACCCGCCCGACCGGGCAGGAAGCCAACAAGGTTGGTGTGCCAAACCCGATGTTCGCGGCCTTCTCCGCCGACAAGAACGAGCAGAAGGAGATGAAGACCGCTTTCGACAAGCTGCTCGCCAAGCTGACTGGCGAGCATTGCTATGACGGACAGGCAGGGGAAGCGAGCGGCTTCATCGAACTGGGCCATCGCAAGCTGAAATCCGGCGGCGCATTGGGCCTCATCACGCCGCTCAGCCTGATGTCTGGCGAGGCATGGGATGCCTCGCGCAAGAAGATCGCGCAGAATTATGACAACGTCATGTTGCTGAGCATCACCGGCAAGGTGCTGCGGGAAATGTCTTTCTCAGCTGATACCGGCATGGCCGAGGCTATGACGCTGGGAGTCAAACGCAAAACCGCCCGGAAAACGAACGATGCCCGTGCGACCTTTGTTGTCCTTGATGATCGCCCGACTATGCCCTTGGATGGTTATGCGGTTGCCGATGCCATCCGCGACGCGCTGGCCACCGGCACATTGAGCAAGATCGAAGATCCGCCGCTCGGCGGAAGCGCGATCATGGTGGGCAATGATGTCGTTGGCCACGCGATTGAGGCTCCGCTTCCCAGCGATCAGACATGGGATATTTGCCGCATCGCTGATCTTGCCCTTGCACAATCGGCTTGGCGATTGACAACCAGCGCGGAACTCTGGCTCCCAGCCATGCCCGCCAAGCTGACGGGGCCGTTGCCGTTGAAGCGGGTGGGAGAGATGATCGCGTTCATTGGCCCCTATCATGCTGACATCAATTGGAACGGTTCAGGCGGAGCCATTCGCGGACCGTTCAAACTGAAAGAAACCAAGGCGCCCGAAAAAGTCACCTATCCCATTTTGTGGACACATGATGCGGATCGCGAACGGGCAATATGCTTTGAGGCCGACAATGAGGGTATTGCCCGCCCCGGCAAGACGGCAGACGAGAAGGCTCGCATCCTTGAAAAGGTCAACGCTGTGGTCGCAACCGCGTCGCACCTTCATTTCAATCAGAACTTCCAATTCAACAGCCAGTCCACAGCGATGCAATACACAAAGCGCCTCACCATTGGCGGGCGGGCGTGGATGACGTTGCGCTTCCCGGAGGCTGAAATGGAAGCAGCGGTTGTCTTGTGGGGAAATACAACGCTCGGGCTGTTGCTGCATTGGTGGCAGGCCAACAAGCAGCAGGCAGGGCGGGGCAATATCGGGAAAACCGCGCTTGCCAATTTCGTTTGCCTTGATCCCGCGCAATTGACCGATCATCAACGCGCCGCGTCGGTGACCCTGCTGGCATCATTGGGCAAGCTGCCCTTGCGACCGTTCAATGAAATCGACATAGACGACGCCCGGGTCGAGCTTGATCGCGCCTTTCTGGGCGGTGTGCTGGGCTTGCCGGATTCGCTGTTTACCGCCGATGGCCCGCTTGCTTTGCTGCGACGCAAACTTGCGGCGGAGCCTTCCGTCGCTGGCAGCAAGAAGCGGCCCAACCATTGACCGCAAACGATGAATACGCCCTTGCTTGCGCGTCAAGCATTCGGTTATGACGTTGCCCAGAGGGTGGTAACAGTGAACGAACCAGCACAACTTGGATTTCCACTTGCAGGTATGGATGCAGCGCCCGTGCAGGTCAGCCCCCATGCCGTGCGTCTGGAATTGAACGCCTTGCTGGAAACCGCCAAGGGCGCGCGCAATGCGGCCCCTTGGGATTCAGATACCCACCGCAAGCACCGCACGATGTTTGCCGAGAAGTCGAAGATTCTGCCCCCGGATGAGGCTGAGTTCCTGCGCCGCCAATTCGTGCTGGAGCTGGACCGAATCGAGTTGCTGCTCGCCGCCTGATCGCCCGCCTCAAATATCCAAACCGCATTCTGCATCTAAATCCCCGACCGCGATCAGCCTCTGTCCTTGATTGACGAAAATTGGCCGCTTGCACCGCCTTCATGCGCGCAAGCAAAAAACCGGCGCGTTGCACCTACGGTTTCCATGAATGGAGCCTCCGTTTTTTGGCTGGCGCGCAGGCGGCGCGCGGCCCTGTCATGTCCGTCAGGACATTTCGCCTGACACAATCAGGAGACAGACAGTGCAGAACATCGTCGAATTTCACATCATCGGACGGCTGGGCAGGATCGACCTCGGCAAGAACGTCACTCACATCTCGGTCGCCACCAACTACAACCGCCGCGAAGGCGAAACGTGGAAGTCCGATCCGCAGTGGCACCGCATCACCCTGTTCGGCAAGTTGCGCGAGCGGATCGACAACTCCTCCATCGGCGATCTTGTCCGCATCACTGGGCGCATCGGCCAGCGGAGCTACACGAGCAAAAGCGGCGAGACCTGCTACTCGGTCGACCTGATCGCGGACGGCTTCGCGATCCTCGCCAAAGCCAAGCGCAAGCCTGCCGACGACGGACAGGAAAACTGAAGACCGGGCGGGGCGGCGATGCCGCCCCGCTTCGATCAGGTTTCGTCGAACAGTCCGGCAAATTCCTTGTCCGCGTAGAATTTCAACTTTTTCACGATCAGTGGATTTTCACCGACACGCATGAGCAGCAGCGTAACGGGCGCGAGTTTCATGATTTCGTTGGCATCCATCAGATTGCGGGTGGCGAGGTGCTGGGTTTTGCTCAAGGATCGTTCAGGGTCTTTGACGATCACGTCCCGTTCGGTCTGCCCGCCCGTTTCGTAAGCGATGGTTTCGCGGCCCATCGTCTTCGACAGCATATCGGCGGTGTCATAGTCATTGACCCCGAAGGCTTGCAGGACACCGGCGTTGGACAGGAACGTCCCGGCGTTTCTCCCATAGAGGCTGCGTAACTGGTGAATGTCCTGCAATATCGGCCAGAGTTGCAGGCCGTAACCGGCCATCAGGCCCATTGCGCGCTCGACGGGTTGCAACCGCCCTAGCGCCGCAAATTCATCGAGCAGGAACAGCACCGGGCGCGGCGGCTTGGCGGACGACCGCGCCATTTCGTTGATCGCCTGTGCGAGCAGAAGGCGCAGCCAGCGCGAATAGGTATCGAGCCGGTCGGGCGGCAGGATCAGGAATACCGTCGCCACGCTGTCCTTGAGATCGGCAAAGGCAAAATCGGAACCGCCCACCACAGCAGCGATGCGCGGGCTATCAAGAAAATGGGTGTGCCGCTGCGCCCCCGACAGCACGCCCGCCGCTTCGCGGTGCGATTTACTCAAATACCGATTGGCGGCGCGCGCGATCAACCCGCCAGCGCCATCGCTCGCCTGCATCACCGTGAGCAGCGCCGCGAAATCGTCAGGAGCCAGCGTCAGATAATCCCGAACACTGGTCAGGTTCCGATGGGCGGCATCATCATGGCAGACGACGTAGAGGATAATGCCCGAGATCAGGGCTTTGGCTTCCTCGTTCCAATGGGCTTCGGTTTCATTCTCGTCGAACACCAGCGCATCGGCGAGCGTCATCGCATCTTCGGCCAGATCGAGGCTGTCGGCATCGAGCCGGTCGAGCGGATTATACCGCGCCGTTGGCCGGCCCGAGATACCAAACGGATCAAGGCAATGAACCGGCCCGTACGCTTCGCGTGCGCGCAGTGTCACGCGGGCATTCTCCCCCTTGGGGTCGATGCAAACAACGGAGCGATTGGCGGTCAGCAGATTGGGGATGATCGTGCCGACGCCCTTGCCCGAGCGCGTCGGGGCAATTGTGATGAGATGGGCGGGGCCGTCATAGCGGAGCAACCGGCCAAAGGTATCGCGCCCGATTAGCAGATCGCCTTTGTTCTTCGCCAAAGCGTTTACGTCGGCGCGCGATCCGAACTGGGCGGAACCAAGTGTCGTATCGGGACGGGCGAGCCGGACCTTGAGGTAGATGCCCCCGACCCACGCAGCGAGTCCGCCAATCAAAATCAGCCAGAATGCCGTGTGGGTCTTTGGCAGCCACCAAGCGATAACCAGCAACCCGGCGAAGATCAGCAAGGCGCATCCGAGGAGCCGACCCTTCACCGATCAATCCTCCCCGCCGGGCGTATCGTCCGATGATGCGGCTTCCGCAGATTCGGCTTCGGCATCGAAGGCTCGCTTGCCCCGTCGTTTCCACAGCGCCAGCGCGTTTGCGCTATCATCATCCCCGGCACGACCGGCGAGATCAAGCATCGCCCCGTAAAGGGTGGCGCGATCATCGCCCGCGAGTTCGACCAAGCCCGATTTCTGGACGAGTCCGCCCAGTTCGATCAAGTGCCTTGTCCGCTCGCGTCGTTCCACCACCCACTCCCTTGTGTCAGTGCGGCGCTGTCCGGCTTCAGCCCGCCGCCGCGCCGCCGTGTTTCTAGCCAGCGCCTGTTCTGTCGCCACCAGCAGGCCCATTACCTTTGCGCCCGCGCCTTTCGAGAAACATGGCACCATCGGCGCGCCAGCTCTCCTTTACGGAATCGACCTGGGCTTCCATGACACCATGCCGGAGCATTCCGGCGATGACTTCGAGATCAAGCGCGTCGGCTCCGGTCGCAACCACGAGCGCGCCAAGCTGCTCGACTTTGCGCGCCTTGATCGCCTTCGCCTTATCGCGAAGCGCGTTCAGTTCAGCATCATAGTCCCGGACTTTGCGCATCGCGCACCTCCGATTATCGGCAGCATTGGATGCAGCGTAAGCGCGAATCGTACCGCAGACAACTATGCCATTTCAAAAGCGAAGCAAGTCACGCCAAAAATGGCGAAGACAGTTTTGAGTGCGCGCTTATACGTTGTTGCCAACGTCGCTCGAAAGTGAGAGACTTTGCAGTGTTATGGCGATCTACCATTTCTCTGCCAAAGTTGTCAGCCGTGCCAATGGTTCGAGCGCGGTTGCATCGGCTGCCTACCGTGCCGCCGAACGGCTGACCGACGACCGGCTTGGCCGCGACCATGACTTTACCAACAAGGCCGGTGTCGTTCATTCCGAGATCATGTTGCCCGCAGGTGCGCCGGAGCGTTTTACTGACCGGGAAACCTTGTGGAATGCCGTCGAGGCGGGCGAGGTTCGCAAGGACGCGCAGCTTGCGCGCGATGTCGAGTTTGCGATTCCACGGGAGATGAACGAGGCTGACGGTATCGCGCTTGCTCGCGATTTCGTCGCACGGGAATTTGTGGCGCGCGGCATGATCGCCGACCTCAATGTCCATTGGGACAAGGCCGCCGATGGTAGCCCCAAACCCCATGCCCATGTCATGCTGTCGATGCGCGAAGTTGGCCCGGACGGCTTTGGTCAAAAGGACCGCGACTGGAACAGCAAGGAGCTGTTGCAGGAATGGCGTGTGAGCTGGGCCGAACATGTGAACACCCGCATGGCTGAGCTTGGCCTTGAGGCCCGCGTCGATCACCGGACGCTCGAAGCACAAGGCATCCCGCTTGAGCCACAGCACAAGATTGGTGCAGCGGGATCGCGGCGCGAGATGAACGGCGAGGATGCCGAGCGCGCCGACGATCATATGCGGATCGCGCGCGAGAATGGCGACAAGATCATTGCCGATCCGGCCATCGCTTTGAATGCGATCACGCATAGCCAAGCGACGTTCACAATGCGCGATCTTGCCCAGTTCGCGTTCCGGCACAGCGACGGCAAGGATCAGTTCGATTCCGTCATGGCCTCGGTGCGGGGGTCGCCCGAGCTTGTCGCACTGGGCAAGGATGGCAAGGATCAGGATCGGTTTACTAGCCGTGACATGATCGCGGTGGAGGAACGGCTTGGCCTGTCGGCTTCAATGCTGGCGACCAGCGAACGGCACGGCGTTGCGGATCGAAACCGCTATGCGGCGCTCGATGGTGCAGCCGAGCGCGGGATGGTCTTGTCAGGCGAGCAGCGCGATGCGTTCGATCATGTCACCGGCCAGCGCGATCTTGCGTCAGTCGTCGGATATGCCGGGAGCGGCAAGTCGGCGATGCTCGGTGTCGCGCGCGATGCTTGGGAACGTGAAGGCTATAATGTGCGCGGCGCATCGCTGTCGGGCATCGCCGCTGAAAACCTTGAAGCCGGCTCGGGCATCACGTCGCGGACAATCGCAAGCCTTGAATATCAGTGGAAGCAGGGCCGCGAGCGATTGAGTGAGCGTGACGTGCTGGTCATCGACGAAGCGGGCCTGACCGGAACGCGCCAGATGGAACGGGTGCTGTCAGCAGCGCGCGATGCGGGCGCGAAGGTTGTGCTGGTTGGTGATCCCGAGCAGTTGCAAGCTATCGAAGCGGGTGCAGCATTCCGTTCGCTCACCGAGGCGCACGGTGCGGTTGAGATCACCGAGATTCGCCGCCAGCGCGACGACTGGCAGCGGGGTGCAACCCGCGCGCTTGCCACCGGACGGACGGGCGAGGCCATTCATGCCTATGGTGAGAATGCCATGGTTCACGGTGCCGAGACCCGTGAGGATGCGCGCGCCGAGCTTGTCGAAGGTTGGGATCAAGCCCGCACCAATGACCCTGCAAAAAGCCGCATCATCCTCACCCACACCAATGCGGAGGTGCGCGACCTCAATATCGCCGTCCGCGACAAGCTGCGCGATGGCGGTGAACTTGGCAGCGACGTGGACGTCAAAACCGAACGCGGCGAGCGCCAGTTTGCCAGCGGCGACCGGATGATGTTCCTACGCAACGAGCGCGGCATGGGGGTGAAGAACGGAACGCTTGGCACGGTTGAGCAGGTGTCACCCAGCCATATGGCCGTTCGCACCGATGACGGGCGTAGCGTGGCGTTCGACCTCAAGGACTATGCCCATGTCGATCATGGCTATGCCGCGACGTTCCACAAATCGCAGGGGGTGACGGTCGATCAGGCGCATATATTGGCAACGCCGGGGATGGACCGGCATTCGGCCTATGTCGGCCTCACCCGCCACCGCGACGGGGTGCAGCTTCATTACGGTCAGGATGATTTTGCCGATCGGAGCAAACTTGTCCGCACCCTGTCGCGCGAACGGACGAAAGATATGGCGAGCGATTATCCGCTTCCCGACGCCGCCGCGCGCGGCTTTGCCGAGCGGCGCGAGTTCCGGTTCGGCGAGGTTGCCCGCGATATGGTTGCCAAGGCGCGAGGGTTGGTTGCCGATCCTGACCGCATCGCGGCCTTGCGGGGCCGTCTCGACAAGGCATTGGGACGTGAGCCATCAGCAGCGCCCGAGACTAAGCGCGGTGCGGACAAGGAACAGGGTCAAGATCGCGGCACCAACTCAGCAGCGAGCCGTCTCCGCGCCCGGATGGCCGAGCTGGGCAAGCAGGTGCGTAAGGATGATGAGCGGGATAGAGACCGGACAAAGGATCGAGACCGCGACCGTGGAGGGCCAGGACGATGAGCGACACGCAGGACGATCCACTTTTGGGGTTGCTGACCGATATTGCCGAAGGGGTGGCAACGCTCGCTGCGCGTGTTGACGCGATGGAGGCCGCAAACGCGGTGCATCAGGCCCAAGTCAACGAGGCTCTTACCACCATCGCCGAAATCGCCACACGCACCTATTACGTCAGCAAGCCGTCCGATGCCTTGCCCGATGATGTCATCAACGCAAATGTCATGGATGCTTTGATCGAGCGATGGCCGCAAGGTGCGGTTATCGGCATGTCGAACCACGACCGCCAATTGATGAGCGAACTCGACCGCCATCCCATCGAGGCCATCGACCGGCTGATTTCTCGTGCGGAGGATCATCCCGATCAGAGCAACGCCAACCGCCTCCGTATGAACGCCTTCGCTGTCTTGCTTAAACGGGAAAAGGACAGAAGAGAAAAGGCCCAGCAGAAGGGGGCTGAGCGCGATGGTCAGGGGCGCAGCCGGTAACGCTCATCGGCGGAGGGCCGTCCTCAACAAAGGTTCACCCCACCACGATCATTTCAAAGGCGACCAGCGCCAGCAATCCGGTAACGATCAAGCGGAACCTGTCAGGCGAAAGGCGCATGACAAACCGGCGTGAAGCCCATGTTCCGGCGAGCATCATAACGCCCATCAGCGCGCCCAATGCGATGAAATCCACCCCCGGCGTCAGCGCACGGCCATAGATAACGGATTTGACGAGGTGCATCGCGAGCGCGGTCGTTGCCTCGCTCGCGATATAGGCCAAGGGCGTCAGATCGAGCGACAGGAAGATCGCTGCACCCAATGGCCCCGCGCTTCCCACCAGTCCAGAAAGCAACCCCGTGGCAGCGCCGCCGCCGAGCAAGAGCGCATTCCCGCCATGAGGCTTCAATAGTCCGAAGTGGCGGAGAGCCACGAAGCCAAGAATCGCGCACCCGATTACCCGGGTCAAAATGCCTTTAGGCAGGGCAACGAAGAACAGCGCCCCGATAATGGCGGCAGGAAGCGCGGTGATGAGGAACAGCAGCACGGGACGCCAACTTATTTGCCGCCAGCCCAAGCCCACCCGTCCGCCATTGCCGATCAATTGGGCAAAGGTCAGCAGCGGCACCGCTTGCACCGGGCCGACCGCGAGGGTCAGTGCAGGCAGAAGGAGAAGCGCGCCGCCGAACCCCGCAGTGCCGGAAATTGCTGCGGCCAGAAATGCACCAAGGGCGAGGAGCAGCCACATTGTCATCAATGACGCACATAGCGTTGCAGGTTGACCCGCAACCCTATCCGCACTTCATCACCGGGTCTGGCCTGTGTGATGATCGCAGCGGGGCCGCTGACGCTGTTATGCGCGTATTCGAGATGCAGGCTCGCCAGCCTGCCTGTGAAGGGCAGGTTGTAATTGAACCCCGTGCGGATCGCTTGCTGCCGCGCACGGCCAGCAATTGAGTCCTGCCCGAGACTGACAAAATCATAGCGTAGGAACAGGTCGAGATCGCCAGCCTTGGGCGCATCGAATAGCGAGATTTGCGCCATCGCATAGCCACCGAACACGTCGCTGTTACTGCCCGAGAAGCGCGAGCGGATCAGTTCGGCCTCGATGGTTGCAGGGTGTCCGGCAAGCCGGAACGTATAGGCGGCATCGCCTTCAAATGTCAGCTTATCCCCCGCTGCCGCAACACCGCCGAGCGGGTTTTGCCCGATGGCCGTGCCGAGCGTGAAGCTGCGGTTGGTGATGTTACTGGTATAGTCGGATGCAAATCCCAACGTCAGCTTGCGGCCATGTTCGGCATCATTGATCGGCGTGAGCAAGACCTTGCCCGCAACCGATCTGCCAATGCTGCTGCGCACGGCGGGGGCGTTGAGCGAGCCGCGATTGTCACCCACCGAAAACTGGACGGTGGCATAAGGCGACAGTGCCCTTTGCACTTGAAAGCCCATTTGTGCGCCGAAGGCGTTGACCGAGCCATGCTCTTCCAAAATCAGCGAGCGGTTGATCGTCGGCAGATTGCCCGAGGAGAGATTGTCATCGCGCGAGAGAATATGGGTATTGTGACCGAACAGCAGCCGGAACTTGCCTGGATCATCGGCATCCTGGAGCGACACAAACAGGTTTTCAAAATTCCGGCGGAACGGGCCGTTGCGGAAGAAATCGCTGTTGGTCAGATCGACCTCATAAACCAGCGCGGGGCGCAAATGCGGCGCTATACGCGGCAGATCGAACTCAGCGCCTTGCCGCACACGTCGCCAGCTATCCGCGCCGTCAGGATCAATCAGCCGTTCGGCAAAGCCCCAAGCGGTGATGCGGAAATCGCCCGACTGGACGACGATACCGGAATCAGGATTGAATGACAGCACAGGCGGCGCTTCGGCTGACGGGGCCGTTTGCGCGAGCGCGGGTGTTTCCGCGAACAGCAAAAGGGCTGCCGTCAAAGGTGCGAGCGAAGCCCTCACCAGAAATAGCGCCGCCAGCCACGCAGTTTGCCCGCAGAGCCAGCCCGGCGCGCGCGCAGCATCTTGAGATAGAGGATGATGCCGGTGATGCTCATCGCGATCAGCGCCAGTCCCCACGCCAGCCCCAGAAACTTGCCGCCGTCTCCGAATATCTCGCCGGTGTGCAGCCGCATCACCCAGTCTTCACCGTCCGGCGCGGAGGAGATGATCGCCGCCGTCGCGGCATTGATCGTCACCTTGACGGGTTCCGCCCCGTCGAGATGAAACACATAGGCGGGCACCGGAGCCTTGATGATCCAATCCACCGACGCGATGGGCCGATTGCCATAGCGGGCGAGGATGGCCGTGCGCGCCTTGTCGAGCGAGACTTCATTTGTCGGCAAGGGTGCGGACAGCGAAGCGGGTGATACGATGGTCGCCATCGCTTCACGCGCCGCCTCATCCTCGCCAAAGATCGCTTCAATCTGGAGCCAGATGCCGGTGGCGGCGACCGACAGGAAGAAGATGATCCCGATCACGCTCAGCCAGCGGTGAATTTTGCGATTGGTCATATGGGCCGAGCATCCTAATGTAATAGCTGTTACTTCGTAGAAGCCGCTACATGTGATGCAACAGCTATTACAATCGACGACAAAATGACGAAGTTGAAATGGCTCCTGTTGCTGACCCAGATACCTGCCTCGGCATCGAGCGCACGGGTGGCGCTTTGGCGGCGGCTGCGCGCCGCAGGGGCAACCAGTGTCGAACACGGGGCGTGGATGTTGCCAGCAACCGAATCCCATCAGACGCTGTTGAAGGAGCTTGCCGACACCGTGGAATCGCATGGCGGCAGCGCCAGCCTGTTCGAGGCGACGGCGGTCGCCGACGACAAGGAGATGATCGCGCGCTTTGCCACTGACCGGCAGCGCGAGTATCAGGAGTTCGCAACCCGCGCCCAAGGGCTGCTTGATGAAATCGCCAAGGAGATCGCCGCAAAGAAGTTCACCTTCGCGGAACTCGAAGAGGTCGAGGACGATCTCAAAAAGCTGGAGGTCTGGCTTGCAAAAATCAGTGCGCGGGATTTCTTTGCGGGGGGGGGCGCGCAAGACTGCGCACAAGCAACTTGCGGATTGTGTTCGCGCGGTCGAGGGCTTTGCGGCCAAAGTCTATGCTGCTGACGGCATGGGAGGTTGAAGCGGATGATGCACGTCGCGCAGTCAATCTTCGTGGGTGGATTCGCTGCCTTGCTCAAACCGAAAAAGGACAGAAGAGGCAAGGCCCAGCAGAAGGGCGCTGAGCGCGATTCACCGGGACGGAGCCAATGAGTGCCAATTACCGCTCTGACTGCGCTTTGAGGGGCAAAATTGCACTCATTTTTCCATCACAAATTAGCACAGTGATTAGCACACTAGCGCATTGGCATTGATAATAATATATATATTACAGCTAATTAGATATATATTTACCTGACTCAAAATCCGGTTCCGCAAGGAGTGTGGGTTCGATTCCCACCGCCCGCACCACTTTGGCACGTGCTTGAAGTATCCTAAAGATTACGAAGGCCCTAGTGGCGGAACGTCGTAGAATATCTCAGCCAGATGAGGTTACTGTTACGCCATTTCCCAAAGGATAACGGGGCCCGCCGCTGTTTCATGCAGGACCGCTAAACGCTCGCGCAATCCACGTTCTGCCATCAGTCCACGCAACGCCACCCAGTCGCTCCACCGTGTCGCGCCGGTGACGATGTCACCACGCGCAACCATTAGCGCGCGCGAGGTACGCCAGAGCTGCGCTTCTTCATAGGCGATGTCATGTATTTTGATCGCTTTGCGGGGGCGAGCAATGGTTGCCAGGCGACTATCTTGAATGTGCAGCGTGACTGACCGCGCGCCGATCCGGGCCGGCATGACCACCGCCGCTCCCAGCGCAGCTCCACCACCAGCGAGCACTGTTCGACGGCTGGCAATCATGGTTTTGCTTTCGCGAGGTAGGCCGCGACGCTGTCGAGTTCGACGTCGGTGATGTCGACTTTGGTCTGGTGCGGCATTGCCCCTTTGCCCATCCGCACGACCGATTTGATATAATCGGGCTGAAGATCGGTTCGGTTTACCAGCAGCGCAGTTTCGGGCGGCGCGCCCGCCGCGATGCGTTGTTTGGTCAGCAGGTTGGTTCCCATACCGCCGACGAGATGGCAATAGCCGCAATTGTTGGAATACAAGGCAGCGCCGTCGCGTCCGGTGGTCAAGCGGTCGCCCGCCGGAGCATCAGCGCGCATTTGATAGAGCAGAAACGGTGGGGGCGGGCCACCGGGTCCGGCTGGTGCCTTGGGCGCTTCGGACGCTCTGTTGCACCCGGCGACCATTAGCAGAGCGAGGGCAAGGACGGGCTTCATGCTCGCTGCCCCTTGTCCGCTTGATCACGATAGGCGGCGGGCCAGACGCCTTGCTTGCCCGGTGCCAGAATGCCGTTGGGATCAAGCGCGTCTTTCACCTTTTCGTTGAGGCGACGCATCGCATGGTCGTTGAAATCGAATGTGCTCGCCACTTGGTCCATCCAGCCGAGATGCGTGCGATACTCGCCATAACCATTGGCAGCGGCATCGCGAACAAGCGCGTCGAACAACTTGCGGGTATTTGCGACCTGTTCGTCATTGTTGCGATCATACATCAGCATGTTGATATTGTTCGCGAAACGCCCGCCGATGGTGAAACTGGCGTAAAAATCGACGTCATGATCGGCGATGATCTTGCGGCTGCGGCGAAGCTGGTCGAGGACGTGTTTCGACGTTGCGGGCACGACGGGGGAAAATCCCATATGTGCGCCTCGCCCGCCGACCCAGTCGCCCATTTGCAGCGCGACTGCCGACGGCGCGCCCATTGTCGGATCGACGGCGATGATCGGATCGCCAGTGCGCCACCACTCCTCGGCCATCGGCGTTTCGATATGCGCCTTGAAGGCCTTTTTGACGATTTCAGCTTTGGCCTTGTTGACGCTTTCCTCGCCATAGAGGCGAACGAGCACATGCCAGTAGCCGAGCTTATGCTCTTTCAACAGTTCTTGAACACGGCTTTCGGGGATTGCGCCGGACTTGTCATAAAAGTCGCGCCGCTGCCCTTTCAGCACCATCTTGCCGAGCCAGCTGGGGACAAAGATCGACTGGTCGATCAGGCCGCTGATTTTCAATGGCGCGAGTGTGTCGATCACCCAGCCAATGTCTTCTTCCTTGGGGATTTCCAGCGAAAGGCCAAGTACGGTTTCGGGAGCGGGTTGCAACCATATTCCCGCTTTTGTCACGATCCCCATATTCGACTGCGTGAACATCTGGTCCCAGCTCGGGCCGAAGCTGAAGGGGAACAAATGCGCGGCCTTGTTGCCTTTCATCGCGCCCATGTTGGTCCGAACAAGGTCGCCGTCGGGCAGAACAACTTCCATCCCGCAAATATTGCGCGCGTGAAGGCCATAAGGCGTATAACCAATGCCATGATCGAGCGCATTGCCAAGCACCGATCCCCAAGCATTGCCGGGGACCGACATCCACAGCGGGAGCTTTTCGCGCTGGATATGGTCATAGAGGTCAAAAAAACCGACGCCTGGCTCGATGACGCAATATCCCAACACAGGATCGACTTCGATGATCTTGTTCATCCGCCCGAGGTCGAGAACGATTGATCCCGGCATACGCGGCGCGTTGGCCCCATAGCCCAGGTTTTTGCCGCGACTGATCGGCCAGAGCGGGGTTTTATGCTCGTTGGCAAGGCGAACGATTGCCTGCACTTCTTCAGCGCTGGCGGGGGCAACAGCGGCCGATGCGGGCCATTCAGTTTCAGGGCCGGGGGCGTAAATATCGGCGTAAACGGCGCGGTCCGCGTCCGACGCCATGACCCAGTCTTTGCCGACGACACCTTCGAAGGCTTTGACCGCCGCCCCGAATTGCGCGGGCGACAGGCGTGGCGGGAGCGTCAATTTCATCGTCTTACTCTCATAATACGACCCGCTGTGAGTATTTCTTCTTGAACGAAATCGCCCAATCGCGCGCTCGCCAGAGGTGCGGCGCGCATGATGAAATTATTTTCTGGAGCAGCAGACATCGATATTCCTCTCCATGCTCGACCATGTCCGCTCGTACCCGGAGAATCCACAGGCGAGAGCGGGCTGGTTTGCGATGCCGTTTTTCCGCTATCAATTGTTAGTAATACATACAATGTTTGACTGTGCAAGCACGATCAATGGGAACGCCGGAAACAACCCCAGACCTATCAAAAGTCATCTTTACCGGGCTCGATTTGAGCTTGTGGTGTGTGGGAATTGCAGGTGTCGCACGCACCAAAATTTGTCGGAGTTTTCGAATACCGGTCGCAACGCCGCCACATTTATTGCTTTGGTCGGCCGCGGTAGCTTCGCGCCTCGACCCAAGGATGGCCCCCTGTCCGCTCGGCAACGGTCTCCACCCGCCCGGATGCCAGCGTCACCGCAATGCCGCCGGTCTTTGCCAGCAGCGCACGATCAGCCTTGAACCAGCGCGGATGGCACCAATCAGGCAGACCTCGGTCACTCACGACAATATCGGCGACGGCGCATTCAGCGCGAAGTTGGGCATAAGGCAGCATGTAACGGCTGCGCGTTGCAAGAATTCGCCAACTGCGACCGTTTCGGTTGAGCGTCACGCGACAGGTATCAGTGCTGCAATCGGCACCGGGCAAAGCATCCATATCGCTGAGTTCGCCAATCATGCCCGCACGTTCACTAAGAACAGAGCGGACATAGTCGCCAGCCCGCGGCCGCAACGTCGAAAGTGTGCCGCCGTCGCTGCGCACTGCCAAGTGCATGCCATCGCCTGTAATCAGCAAATCTGGCGGTGGTGCGAGCAACGCCGAAAGCGCGCCTGTGATGACGGGCAACACACCCCATAGACGAACACGGCTGTGCCACAGCATCAGCCATAAGCCGCCCCCGATGATCAGTCCGAAGGCCGCAACGGGCACGGACGCCAGCGCCGCCTGAGCACCCGGAACCGCCGCAACCGAACGCGACAGCCAAAGGAGGATATCGAGACTAAGCCCCGTCAGCCACCAGAATGGCGCGCCGAGGCCGATGCTGTCGAACAGCAGCGCTAAGGCTTCGAGCGGCATAATCACAAATGTTGTCAGAGGGATCGCGACGATATTGGCCAGTGCACCGTAAAGCCCTGACTTGTGAAAATGAAACAGCCCAATCGGCGCGAGTGCGGCCTCGACCACGATGCCGGTGATCAACAGGCCGAGAACCGCGCGCGCTAAGCGACCTAACCATCCCTCCTCGCCCTTTGCGCTCAACCGCCGCATGACGGGCGTTTCGTGCAGCGCGACAATCGACGTTATCGCCGCAAAACTCAGCTGGAAACTAGGGCCGACCAGCGCTTCCGGCCAGAGCAACAGGATTATGATCGCGCCGGTCGCCACCAGCCGCAGGGTGAAAGCCTCGCGCCCCAAGGCAATGCCCGCCAGCACGAGTACGGCCGCGACACACGACCGAACCGTCGGCACTTCTGCGCCGGTCAGTAAGGTGTAGCCAATCCCGGCCAGTGCGCCGATCAGTGCAGAGATCAAAAGTAACGGCAGGCGGAGCGCGAGAAACGAGCTCAGCGCGAGCAGTCGCAACGACAGAAATATCGTCGCGCCAACCACAGCCGTCACATGCAGACCACTGACCGAGAGCAAATGCGTCAAGCCACTCGCGCGCATGGCCTCTTCGTCCTCGGGCGAGATTCCGCCACGATCCCCGGTAGCGAAGGCCGAGGCGATACCGCCAGCACTGCCTTCAAGCTGCGAGCGGATATGCGCCGAAAGTTGATCGCGCATCGAGGGACCGGCGGTCGATGGCGGGCCGATGCGCGTGACAGGACCGATGGCCTTGCCGGTTGCGCCCAGCCCCTGAAACCAGGCGACGCGCGAGAAATCGAAGCCGCCGGGAACGCTGGCCGTGGGCGGGCCGACGAGCCGGGCGCGCAGGCTCACCATGTCGCCGCGCACAAGGCCGGCTGACGCTATGACGTCATCAACGGTAACGCGCACCCGCGGGGGAAGCTCTGGCGCTTTGATCGGCGCGAGCGTCAGGCGAACACGATCTTTTGCAGTCTGGATTTCGACGCGCTCGATCCGGCCGGTGAAGCTCGCGACCATCGGCCGGGACAGCACCGGCCCCGCAACCCAAAGTGCGCGTGCCCAAATCGCCCCGCAGCCAATGGCCGATGCTATTGCCGCGACCAGAACAACCCGTCGCATCCGGCTGCCACCCGGAAACACCCCTGCCAGAAACGCAAGTGCTGCCATCCCCAGCAGCCACGCAGTCCACTGCGCTGGATTATCGAGAATAAACCACGCCGCAATGCCTCCGCCCAGCGCCACAGGGAGCCACAAGGCAAGTTGATCCCGCTCGGTATCCAAGAATGCCTCGACACTGGACCCAATGCGCCGCCAACGCCCCCTTTGAAGCGGCTCATGCCCCGTGCTAGGGGCGCTCGCAATGATTGTGCCCATTCCGGTACCCATCGTTGGAGAAAGTCTGCGTGAGCGCAAGCCCCGAAACTGTTGTTACCCGTTTTGCGCCGTCGCCAACCGGCTATCTGCACATTGGAGGTGCACGCACAGCGCTGTTCAACTGGCTGTATGCGCGGCATTTCGGGGGGAAGTTCCTGCTGCGGATTGAAGACACTGATCGCGCGCGTTCTACGCAGGGGGCCATCGACGCAATCCTCGATGGCATGCGCTGGATGGGGCTCGACTGGGATGGACCGGAAGTTTTCCAGTTTGCGCGGATGGACCGCCATGCCGAAGTTGCAAATCAGTTGCTCGCGGGCGGTTATGCCTATCGCTGCTATGCCACCCCCGAAGAACTGGAAGCGATGCGCGCCGAACAACGTGAGAAGAAATTACCTCTGCGTTATGACGGGCGCTGGCGGGATCGCACCGATACGCCCGATCGGCCCTTTGTCATCCGCTTCCGTGCACCACGCGGCGGGGAGACAACGATTGCCGACCGGGTGCAGGGCAATGTGACCGTCGCGAATGACGAACTTGACGACATGGTCCTGCTTCGATCGGACGGGACGCCGACATATATGCTGTCGGTCGTGGTCGATGATTATGACATGGACGTCACGCATGTGATCCGTGGTGATGATCATTTGAACAATGCTTTCCGTCAGCTGGCAATGATCCATGCGCTTGGATGGAAAGAGCCGATTTACGCGCATGTGCCGCTGATCCACGGATCGGATGGCGCGAAACTATCGAAGCGCCACGGAGCATTGGGCGTTGAGACTTATCGCGACGAACTGGGCGTGCTTCCCGAAGCCCTGTCAAATTATCTGCTGCGCCTTGGCTGGGGCCACGGCGATGACGAGATCATTAGCCGCCGACAGGCAATCCAGTGGTTCGACATTGACGCAGTTGGCCGGTCGCCGTCGCGGTTTGACATCAAGAAGCTCGAAAATATCAACGGCCATTATCTGCGTGAAGCCGATGACGGCCGACTGGCGGCTTTGATTGCGTCGAAACGGGACACAGCTGAGGTAGATTTGCTGACGAAGGCCATGCCCGTTCTTAAGGTCCGTGCCAAATCAATCAATGACTTGGCGGCGGGTGCTGCATTTCTATTTGATGCTCGTCCCCTGCCCCTCGACGCCGGGGCATCGGCTCTGCTAACGACAGAAAGCAAGTCAGTTTTGGCGCAGGCGCAAGCTGCATTGAGCGTGCTCACCAACTGGACGGCGACCGCGCTCGAAGAAGCGGTGCGGCGTTTGGCGGAGGATGCCGGACTGGGCCTCGGCAAGGTGGCGCAGCCTTTACGCGCGGCGCTCACCGGGCGCAGCACCTCACCGGGAATTTTTGACGTATTGGTGCTGCTCGGGCGTGAGGAATCGCTCGGTCGGCTTGACGATTGCCTCGCAGGGCGCAACGGCGCTGCGTAACGACTTAGGGAGTTCGATGAATGTCCGACGCAACCGCAAAGCTGACGCTGGGCGATAAGGAAAATAGCTATGCCGTGCTATCCGGCAGCGTGGGCCCCGATGTCATCGACATCCGCAAGCTGTATGCGCAAACCGGCGCATTCACTTATGATCCGGGATTCACCAGCACTGCGAGCTGCGACTCTGCGATCACCTATATTGATGGTGATCAGGGCATCTTGCTTCACCGTGGCTACCCTATCGGACAACTTGCTGAAAAATCAAGCTTTATGGAAGTCAGCTATTTGCTGCTCAACGGCGAATTGCCCGATGGGCCAACGCTTGAAAAATTCACAACGACGATCACGCGACACACGATGTTGCATGAGCAACTCGCGACTTTCTATCGCGGATTCCGCCGTGATGCCCATCCGATGGCCATTATGTGCGGTGTGGTTGGTGCGCTGTCGGCATTCTATCATGACTCCACCGACATTACCGACCCGCACCAGCGTATGGTCGCGTCGCATCGCCTGATCGCGAAAATGCCGACGATTGCGGCCATGGCCTATCAGTACAGTATCGGTCGCCCGTTCCTTTATCCGCAGAACAACCTTTCCTACACGGGCAACTTCCTTCGGATGACGTTTGGCAATCCCGCTGAACCTTATGAAGTCAATCCGATCGTCGAAAAAGTCATGGACCGGATTTTCATCCTTCATGCTGATCATGAGCAGAACGCCTCAACCTCGACAGTCCGGCTGGCAGGGTCATCGGGCGCGAACCCCTTTGCCTGCATTGCGGCGGGCATTGCCTGCTTGTGGGGCCCCGCGCATGGCGGCGCAAACGAAGCGGCGCTCGAAATGCTCCGCGAGATCGGCACGCCCGACCGCATCCCGCATTACATCGAGCGCGCGAAGAACAAAGACGACCCGTTCCGCCTGATGGGCTTTGGTCACCGCGTTTACAAAAACTACGACCCGCGCGCGACGGTCATGCAGCAGACGGTACGGGAGGTTCTCAAAGAATTGAACGTGACGGACCCGATTTTCGAAGTTGCGCTGCAGCTCGAAGAAATGGCGCTTAACGACCCGTATTTCATCGAGAAAAAGCTGTTTCCGAATGTCGACTTCTATTCGGGCGTCATCCTATCCGCCATCGGTTTCCCGACAACAATGTTCACTGTGCTTTTCGCGCTCGCCCGCACGGTTGGCTGGGTGGCGCAGTGGAATGAAATGATCAGCGATCCCGACCAGAAGATCGGACGACCCCGCCAGCTTTATACCGGGCCGGCGCAGCGCGACTATGTGGCTGTGGATAAGCGCTAAACGGCTGGCAGAGTCAGCACAAAGCGGGCACCCTGCCCCGGTGCGCTGTCGACCACGATGTCGCCGCCCATGGCGCGCGCAAGACGGCGCGAGATATAAAGGCCGAGGCCGCTGCCACCCGGTTCGGAAGGGTCAATGCGTTCGAACTTGTCAAAAATGCGCGCATGATCGTCGATGGCGATGCCTTTGCCCTGATCCGCAACGATCAGCACCGCGGTATCAGCGTCGCGCTCGGTGCGCAGCCAGACCATCGATCCTTCGGGCGAATAACGAACGGCGTTGCCGATGAGATTGACCATGATTTGCAGCACGCGGCGAAACTCGCCTTTCGCTGCCAATGTTTCGTCATTGGCGGGGCGATCAATCCTGACGTTGCGATCGGCGGCGCGGACTTGCAACAGCCCCGCTGCGCGACGGGCAATGTCGGCGAGGTCGATATCTTCGATGTCAGGCTGGAAATCGGGACGCTCGACCGCCTGCAGGTCGCCGAGATCATCGACAAGCGCGAGCAAATGCCGCGCGGCACTGGCAATATCACCAGCATAATCGGCATAGTCGCGGCGCAACGGCCCCTCCGTCTGCGTGCGGATTGAGTCGGCATTGGCCACAATCCGGCCGAGCGGTGCGCGCAGCGCCTTGTCGAGTCGATCAGCAAAAGCGGTATCAACGGGCAGATCGTAGGGCAGTTCATCCACAGACTGCGTTGATATGCCAGTCGCACGACCATCAAAGCCGATGAAGCGGCCATCAACATCGGTGCGCACTGTGGCCGAAAGGGTAATTTCTGAATCAGGCTGATCGCGCCGAATCGCGCGCTGCTCGACCAAGTCACGACCGCCCGCCACAGCGTCAATGATCGGGAGATCGCCATTCTCATTCTCGATCAGACGAACGATCCGCGTCAGCGGCTGGCCGATCAGTGCGGGATCACGAAACGACAGGGCTGTCAGGCGAAGCGCAGCATCGGTCGCCCACGTCCAGTCGTCGGTCGCCCCAGGCACCATAGGGTCGCCGTCCGCTTGCGGCATAAGCCACGGCGCGCGTTGGGGCCGAATGGCCCAGCCGCCGACCGCAAGGACCACCGAATCACCATCAGGACGCGCACGAACCCAGATATCGAGGTCATGGTCACCCTCGGCAACAACCACACTGCGCGACACCAATATCCCAAGTGTGCGCGCCAGCCGCGCCATCGATGCCAGCGGCGGTACGGCGAGCACATCGCCCAGCCCGGCACCGGCGCGGACCTGCAAATCGAGCAGGCGCGGGTCCGCCGTCAGCAGCCGACCGGCACTGTCAACGCGCGCGACGCTTGATTCAGCCATTTTTTAGGCCTGAAATGAAGGCGGGATCCACCATAGATGCACCTCTAAACCCTCACGGTTAAGAGCGTGCTAAGGCTTTTCGTATTGCCCAGCCCAAACTAAACGCTGCGTGGACGGCGCTGACCCCCAGTGCGGCGATGGGCGAGCCGATAATAAAACCGACTATGCCGATGACCGCATGACCGCTCGGGTCGCTGCGCCACTGCGCCATCCTTGCATCATCGCGGGCGATTGGCGCGGCAAGCCATGTTGCGCCGATGATCACCAGCGCAAGCACGATGCAGCCCCATTGTGTCGTGCGCAGGGTCAGCGTTGTCCCCATAGCGAGCACGACCAGCGTTGCCGCCACGGCACGAAAGGGAAACCGGTATTTCTCCCACCGCATCGTGCCCGCGCCAACTTGCATGCCGATGCTGCCGGCGATGTCACAAGCGAGCCCAAACAGCAGAATGAGGAGCGACGCGACAATCCAGCCCGCAAGCGCACTAAACACCGCCACACCACACAGGCCAAACCCCGCCAGCGTCACCCATTGCGCCTGGATGCCCAGATCAGCTGCGAACCGCGCCATCAAGCGAGCCACAGGCGCAATGAACCAGCGCGTGCCCCAGCCACCGCTTTCAACAGGTGCAGCGGCAACAAGACGACGCCCAGCAACCTGCGCGGCACCGCCGTTATCGAGAATGATGAGTTCAACCCCTGCTTGTTCAGGAGTCAGCGTCATCCGCCCTGCCCCTTCCTGAACGGCGCGGCGCATGAGCGTTGATCCCAGATCCCAATCGCCGACTATCGCAACCGTCCGCCGTAGCAAGCCACCGTCGATCCGCGCGAAGCCGGTCCAGCGTGCGGTCGGGTCAATCAGCTCAAAACGGTCATTGGCGGGCTCGTCACGGACACACAACAAGACCGGCTCGTCGCTCGCCGCTATGGCCGCCAGCCGCTCAGGCGCTACAATAACGTCGGGCGCAATCATCAGCACTGCTTCATCGGGACGGATCAGCTCAGCGGCATCGGAAACGGTCCGGGCAATATCAACGCTGAGCCCCTCGCCACGCAGCCGGTCAACCGTCGACAGCAACGCCGACGTCACCCGCTCTACATAGATCACCGCATGACCAGCGCCTGCGACGCGCGCACGGCGAAGCTGGAACTCGATCGTGTTCACGCCCAGCACGCGCGGACCCGTGATCTCTCCGGCAATCAACAACGCGGCCAACGGCAAAATTCGATCCCCTGCGGCCCCGCCGCACGGCGGGCTTTAGACCATGTTTGGCAGCGATGGCACCCTAAAGGTCGAGCGCAGCAATCGCGCGTTCGATTTTGCGCAGCAGCGCCGGATCGATCCGTTCGGCTTGGGCCGCCTGTGTCGCGACATCCATAACGCGAAGCGCGCCGAAACTTGCCGCCAGACTGTGTAGCCGCGTGGCCGAGTCGCGCCAGTCATCGAGCGCGGTTGCTCGAGTTAACGCCGCAACATGCGCCTCCGCACTCGCAAAAAATGCACCGCGCAGCTCGGCAATCAAGCTGGGTTCATCGCCCACGGCTGCCGCCAATGCTGCTTCCAACGCTCCGGGATCATAGGCCATCGGCATCGTCTAAATCGCGCTCCTTTAAGGAGTGGTTTACGGTCTGGTCGCGCACGGGTTTCGCTATTCAATAATATTATGGTAAACGATACTCCATGAACGGGGTCACGCACGTGGTCGGTCTCTGGCCGAACCAAGAACAGGACGAACGCGCCAAAGAAGCGCCGCTCGCCTTGGAGGATTTTGCTATCGACGAGGCAGAGGACGAAGCGCCGCCCGAACGCGATTGGGCGATGATCGCGGTAACCTCGGTATGCGCTCTACTTGCCGCCGGTTGGCTGGGCTGGATCGGCAGTATTTATGGGCCGCGCTGGATGGCCGCGTCGCCCACGCCCGATATGGTTGCCATCGGCATAGCGATTGCCTGCTCGCCACTTGCCGTCATTGGTCTGATCTACACACTCGCAACGCGCAACAGCCGCAGTATCTCGCGGCGGATGACCGATGCTTCGATGCTGATGCGCAGCGAACAGGGGCGGCTCGAGGCAACACTTGCGCATGTCTCGAACCAATTGGCGCGTGAGAAAGGTGATCTTTCCGAAGCCAATGACAAGCTGATGACGCTGGGCGAGGAAGCTGTTCACCGGATGAAAGTGGCCAGTGTTGCGATGCGCGATGAGGTGGAAACGCTCAACCGTTATGGCCAGTCTTTGAAGTTTTCGGCCACCTCGGCGCGCGCCGATCTTGCGGTGTTGCTCGCAGATTTGCCGAAGGCGCAGCTCGAGACGCGGCATATGGTGTCAGCGCTGCAGGAAGCAGGGGTCACGGCGCATGAGCGTGCCGGAGCGCTTGATGCGCAGCTCGCGTCACTCACCCAACGGGGTCGCGAGGCCGACGAGATTGCCGGTGGCGCAGCGCAGAAACTGGCGGCACATCTCTCGCGCGTTGAAAGCGTCAGCGCGAATGCCGGTCAGCAACTCGAAGATGCCGCGTCGAAAATGACTGATGCCATTGATGCAGCGCTTGATCGCGCCGCAACGGCAGGCGACACCGCGCGGCAGAATATGGATGCACAAGGGGCGGCGATGGTTGCGCTGGTCGATCAGACGCAAGCTGCTTTGGCGCGCACTGGTGCTGATTCGGCCGAAGCCATTGCCAAGCGGGTCGATGATGTCACCGAGAAACTCGAATCAATGGGCGTACTGCTCGCGACCCAGAGCGAAACGACATCTGCATTGCTCAACAACGTCCGCGAAAATCTCGATAGCGTTGATACCCGCCTTGAAGCGCTTGATGACAAGGGCGTGCAGCGCGCCGAGCGGTTGACCAATGCACTTGCTGTGCTGGATCAACATGCCGCGACTCTGACGGGTTCGCTGGTCAACGGCACGACAACGGCAGACACGCTGATCGCCAAAACCGAAAGCCTGATGACCGCACTCGATGCGTCCGTGCGCGAGATCGACGAAACACTGCCTGCTGCGCTCGATCGGCTTGAGGCGAAGGCCGACGCGAGCCGCGCGAAGGTTGCCGAAGCAGGGCCGGTCGTGACGCAGATCGAACGCGACGCCTCTTCCGCGCTTGATCGCCTGATCGAAGCCGAAGCCTTGATCGCCAAACAGCGAGCTGCACTCGAATCAATGGCGAGCGATACAGAAAGTCGCCTTAAAGCAAGCAGCGACGCCGCCGCCAAACTCGTTGAAGCCGTTGAAAATGCCGAAGCCACAACGCGAACCCTGGCAGAGGGTGCCAGCGCACAACTTGTCGAAGCGATGGTCCGCGTTCGCGAAACCGCACAAGCCGCCGCCGACCGCGCGCGCGAGGCGATAAGCGCCGTCATTCCCGAAGCCACCGCGCAATTCTCAACTGCCAGCCGCGAGGCGCTAACCAAGGCAATCACCGAGGAAGTGCAGGCGCAGATCGCCGATCTCGCCACCACCGCAGAACACGCCGTTGAAACCGCGAGTAAAGCATCCGACAAGCTGATGCGGCAAATGCTAACGATTGCCGAAACAAGCGCCGCCGTCGAAGCCCGCATCGCCGAAGCGCGCGAAGACGCTGAACGCGGCGACCGCGACAATTTCGCGCGTCGTGTCGCCCTGCTCATCGAATCGCTCAACTCGACGGCCATCGACGTGACCAAAATCATGTCGAACGATGTCACTGACAGCGCATGGGCAAGCTATCTTCGCGGCGACCGCGGTGTTTTCACCCGCCGCGCCGTCCGCTTGCTCGACTCAGGGGAAGTCAAGGAAATCGTCCGCAAATATGACGATGAAGGCGACTTCCGCGAGCAGGTCAACCGCTACATCCACGATTTCGAAGCGATGCTGCGCAATGTGCTTGCCACGCGCGACGGGTCGGCGCTTGGCGTGACATTGCTCTCATCGGATATGGGCAAGCTCTATGTCGCGCTTGCCCAAGCCATCGAGCGCTTACGCAGCTAAATGCGCGTCACATCGAGCATATCGACCGTGATCCAGCCATTTAGGTAATTGGCGTAAAAGAGCCCAAATAGCACGGAAGACACGATGGTCGTCCACAGCGCGACGCGGCCCGGTCGCCATAGTGCCGGCGCGCCGAACTCTTGCCCTGCAACGGGCTCGGCTCGCTGATCGCGCACAGCCTTTGCTTCAAACGGCAAGACCAGAAACGCCGACATCACCCAGAACAACAGATAGATGGCAACAACTGTCTTCCAGCTCATCCCTCAACCACCAGAACATCGATGATTGGCTTCTTGCCGGTCCATTCGGTCGCGACACGACGCACGGCGAGGCGAACAGCTTCGCGCCGACGCTCGGCATTTTTTTCCAGTCCCGCAGCATCGGCGGCAGCTTCGCGTGCATCGGTCAGGAATTCGTCACGGTCATCCTCGACAGGCACGCCCTGAATCCGTACATCGGGCTGGCCGAAGACACGGCCGTTTTTGTCGATCGCAATCGCGACCGAGATCACGCCATTCACCGAGATTCGGCGGCGCTCGCCAATCGTCGCGCCATCTGCTGGCAGGATCACATCACCGTCGAGAACGAGACGGCCCGTGCGCTCCTTGCCAATGATCGCAGGACCATTCGGGGCGAGGCGCACAACATCGCCGTTTGATTGGACAAGCACGCGCGGCACGCCTTCACTGAGGCCAAAGCGAGCTTGCTCGGCCATGTGCCGCCGCTCACCGTGCACCGGGATCAGGATTTCCGGGCGAATCCATTTATACATCGCCGCCAGCTCTGGGCGACCCGGATGCCCCGAGACATGCACATGCGCCTGTTTCTCGGTGATCATGATGACATTTTTTCGCGCCAAAGCATTCTGAATGCGACCAATAGCGACTTCGTTGCCGGGAATCTGCTTCGACGAGAAGATGACGGTGTCGCCCTCGCCCATCTTGATCTGATGCTGGTCAAACGCAATCCGTGCAAGTGCCGCGCGGGTTTCGCCCTGCCCGCCCGTCGCGATGATCATGCTTTTGTGCGGCGGCAGGTCCATCGCGCTGTCGAAATCGACTGTGTCAGGGAAATCCTTCAGATAACCATTCGCTCGCGCCGCGCCGATTATTCGGTCGAGCGAACGCCCGGCAACCGTCAGTACCCGCCCATTAGCCTTCGCAACCTGCCCGAGAGTCGCCAGACGCGCGGCGTTTGATGCAAAACTGGTCACAACCACGCGGCCCTTCGCCGCTGCGACTGCGCCCATCAGGCCATCGCGCACGCTGCCCTCAGTTCCCGATGCTTCGGCATTGAACGCGTTCGTCGAATCGCACACCAGCGCCAAGACGCCGCTGTCGCCAATAGCGGTCATTTCAGCAGGCGTGGCATTGACGCCCATCACGGGATCATCGTCGAGCTTCCAGTCGCCAGTGTGGAAGATGCGGCCATAGGGCGTATCGACGATCACGGCATCCATATCGGGGATCGAATGCGCAAGACGCACGAGCTGCACACCAAATGGCCCGAGATCGACTTTCTGACCTCGTTTCATGACATGCAATTTAACCTGATTGGCGATACCTTCTTCTTCGAGCTTCCCACGGATCAGCGTTGCCGTGAACGGATTGGCATAGAGCGGCACGCCCAGATCAGCGGCGAGATAAGGCACCGCGCCGATGTGATCCTCATGGCCATGCGTTAACACAATCCCGACGAGATCCTTCTTGCGCGCTTCGATAAATTCGAGATCTGGAAGAACCAGATCAATCCCCGGGTAATCCGCACCGGCAAATGTAAGGCCAAGGTCCACCATCAGCCATTTGCCGTCGCAACCATATAGGTTTACATTCATACCGATTTCATCGGAGCCGCCAAGCGCGAGAAAAAGCAATTCTTTACCAGGAGTTGTCATGATAACTTTCTGAAATAATGAGATAACTCAGCGTGTTGATCGCGCCCATAGCAGACTAAGGCCGCGCAATGTGAGGTCGGAATCAACAGCGTCGAATAAGTGGCTATGTTGTTGAAAAAGTGCGGCCAGACCGCCCGTTGCAATGACTTTCACTGGCCGCCCGATTTCCGATTTCATGCGCCTTAGCAGACCTTCGATCATTGCGACATAGCCCCAGTAAATGCCAATCAGCATCTGGCTTTCGGTCGTGCGGCCGATCACGCTGTCGGTCGCTGGCGCTTCGATGGCGATGCGTGGCAATTTTGCAGCAGCAGCGACAAGCGCATCGAGCGACAGGTTCAGTCCGGGCGCAATAATGCCGCCCTTATACGCACCGTTGAAATCAACATGGTCGACGGTCGTCGCCGTACCAAAACTGATGATAATGAGGTCGCCCGGGTGTAGCGCATGCGCAGCGATGGCGTTGCACGCGCGATCCGAACCGACGGCATGTGGCTCATCCACATCAAGCGCGATCCCGTATTCAAGTGGTGTGCGCCCTGCGACCACAGCCTCGACCTTGAAATATTTCGTCGCCAACGATTGCAGATTGTAAAGCGCACGTGGCACAACGGTCGAAATCGCGACGTCGGTCACATCCTCGCGCTTCAGCCCTTCAAGTTCGATCAGGCGGATCAGCCACACGGCATATTCGTCCGACGTCCGCCGCGCATCGGTCGCAATCCGCCAGCGCGTGCGTGGGCTTCCATCATCGTTCACGAGCGCGAATTTGATGTTGGTGTTTCCAGCGTCAATGGCGAGCAGCATAGTCAGCTTTCAAATCAGGAAGACGTCGCCCGCGTGAATGACACGCACCGCGCCATCCGCCAAGCGCAACCGTAAAGCGCAGTCTTCTGTCAGGCCATCGAACAAGCCTTCGATCACCTCGCCATCGGGCAGGTTGGCGACAAGGGCGGTACCAATTGGGTGCGCGCGGGTGAGCCATGAGGTGCGAATTGCCGACAATCCCTCGCCACGCCAGCACCTTAACCAACGCGGAAAAATATCGGCCAATGTATCAAGAAACCCGGCAGGCTCGGGCGGCACGACACCCGTCGCTGCGACGCTCGTAACAGGTCGGTCGAAACCGTCTGGATGATGCGCAAGGTTGACGCCCAGTCCAATAACAACCGCATCGTCGGTGCGTTCGAGGAGAATGCCCGACAGTTTCGCGCCATTGGCCGCCAGCAAATCATTGGGCCATTTCAACTGGATCGCCGGAGCCCAGATCGCGACCGCTTCATAGAGGGCGACCGCCGCGACCAGCGCCAGAGTCGATGCATCGGGATCCCCGGGACGCAAGCGCACAAGTCCACTGGTATAAAGATTACCGGGCGGCGATTCCCAGGCCCGCCCCATTCGACCCCGCCCCGCGGTTTGGCGGTCAGCGATCATCCAGTCGCCTTCTGCTGCACCCGACAACGCCGCCGCCAGCATATCGGCATTGGTCGATCCGGTTTCCGCAACGTGAAGGATGGTCAGAAGAGTGCGCTCGCCGCCGCTGCGGCTTCGCTGCCCAGCGCCGGAATGAAGAGATAGCCGAGCACGATAAACGCCGCACAAACCGCGATCAGGCCATTTTCAAGTTTGCTGCCCGCCGCCGCATAGGCCGCTGCTGGCTCGTCGAAATACATCGTCTTGATGATCTTGAGATAATAAAAGGCGCCGATCACCGATGCCGCGATACCGATGGCGGCAAGCGGCAAAAGTCCCGCCGCGACTGCCGCGTCGAACACGACAAACTTCGCCCAGAAACCGAACAGCGGCGGAATCCCCGCGAGGGTGAACATGAAGATGGCCAGCGCCGCCGCCAGCCCCTTGCGGCTCTGCGAGAGGCCCGACAGACTTGTGATGCTCTCGACCGGCTGGTCATCCCTGTCGCGCATCTGCAGCACACACAGGAAACTGCCGACCGTCATCACGACATAGATGGCGAGGTAGGTCATCACGGCCGCCACGCCTTCTTTCGTGCCCGCAGCAAGACCAACAAGCGCAAAGCCGACATTGTTGATCGACGAATAAGCAAGCAGCCGCTTGATATTCGTCTGGCCAATGGCCCCAGCAGCGCCGAGTACAATCGAGGCGAGCGAGGCGAAGATAACGATCTGACGCCATTCGAGTGTCGCCGACCCCATGGCCTCGACCGCGATGCGTACCAGCATCGCCATCGCCGCTACCTTTTGGGCCGAGGCGAACAGCGTTGTCACGGGCGTCGGCGCGCCCTCGTATACGTCAGGGGTCCACATATGGAACGGCACTGCCGACACTTTGAACGCCAGCCCGGCGAAGACGAATACCAGTCCGAACAATTGCCCGGTGGTCAGCCCCGCTTCAAACGCCCGAGCGATTCCGTCATAGGTTGTTGTGCCAGTGAAACCGTAAACCAGACTCATCCCGTAAAGAAGGATGCCCGAGGCGAGCGCGCCGAGAACGAAATATTTCAATCCCGCCTCTGCCGACCGCGTGTCGCGGCGCATGAAACTGGCGAGCACGTAACTTGCCAGACTCTGCAATTCGAGACCAATGTAGAGCGTGATCATGTCCGCCGCCGACACCATCATCCCTGCCCCTGCTGTCGCGAGAAGGATCAAAATTGGATATTCGGCGCGCAAGCGGCCGCCCGTCGCAAAAAAGCGCGGGGCGATGATGATCGACACCGCTGTCGCCGCATAGATCAGGATTTTGGCAAAGGCGGCAAAGGCATCGCCCCGATACATGCCGTCAAAGCCACTGCCCTGCGGATTCGTAACGACGAAGAAGCCCGCTACTCCAATCAGCGCGACCGAGGCCCAGCTAATCGCGAGCGTCGCACCATCGCCGCGCCAAGCCGCGATCAGCATGAGGACAATCGCGCCGACGCTCAGAATGAGCTCGGGAACCGTGAGCAACAGATCGTTCATTCATGGCCTCCCGCCGCATGCACAGCTGGCGTTTGCGGCTTACCCGCCGCCATCTGCGCATCGCCGCCGGGATTGGCGCGTTCCATCCGTGCCACCAGCGCGCCAACATCGCGGCGCATGGGCTTCAGGAAGCTTTCGGGATAAATCCCCATCCAAAAGACGACGGCAACAATGGGCACGAAAATCGCGATTTCGCGCTTCGTCAGGTCCGGCATGGCGAGTGTGTCTTCACCCGCCGCCTTTCCATAAATCATGCGCGCATAGAGGTAGAGCATATAGGTCGCGCCCAGAATGATCCCGGTCGTCGCGATGAGCGCGACCCAGCTTGAGGCTTGATATGCACCGACAAGTGCGAGAAATTCGCCAACGAAACCGCTGGTGCCCGGCAGGCCAACGCTGGCCATCGTGAAGATCATGAAAAAGAGCGCATAGTGCGGCATCGTATCGGCCAGCCCGCCGTAACGCCCAATTTCCCGGGTATGCAGCCGGTCATAGACGACGCCTACGCACAAAAAGAGCGCGCCAGACACAAGCCCGTGACTAAGCATCACCAGCATCGCCCCTTCGATCCCCTGTCGATTAAACGCCAGCAGACCGATGGTGACGAACGCCATGTGTGCCACGCTCGAATAGGCGATCAGCTTCTTCATGTCCGACTGCACCAGCGCGACGAGGCTCGCGTAAACGACCGCAATCATCGACAAGCCCATGACGAGCCAGAACCAGTAAGCCGTTCCTTCGGGGAACATGGGCAGCAGAAAACGAATGAAGCCGTAACCGCCCATTTTAAGCAGCACGCCCGCCAGAATGACCGACCCCGCTGTCGGGGCCTGAACATGTGCATCGGGCAACCACGTGTGCACCGGCCACATCGGCATTTTCACGGCGAACGAGGCGAAGAAAGCAATCCATAGCCAGACTTGGGCTTCGGGCGCATAGTCATATTGCATCAGCGTGGGGATGTCAGTGGTCCCCGCTTGCTGTGCCATCCACAGCATCGCAATCAGCATCAGGACCGAGCCGAGCAGCGTGTAGAGAAAGAATTTATAGCTCGCGTAAATCCGGTTCGCGCCGCCCCAGATGCCGATGATGAGATACATCGGAATCAGGCCGGCTTCGAAGAAAATGTAGAACAAAAACAGATCCTGTGCCGCGAACACGCCGATCATCAGCGACAGCATCAGTAAGAACGACGCCATATATTCGGGAACCCGTTTGGTGATCGATTCCCATGAGGCTGCAATACAAATTGGCATCAGGAAGACGCTGAGCATGATCAGCATCAGCGCAATGCCATCAATCCCCAGGCTCCACGAGAAGCGCCCGAAGAGCGGAATATTTTCCTGAAACTGCCACTGTGCGCCGTTCGGATCGAAATTGACCCACAGCAATATTCCGAGAACCAGATCAGCGAGTGTTGCGAAAAGCGCCAGCCACTTCGCCCGCCCCGGCGACACGTAAAGACACGCCAGCGCCGCCACCAAAGGCACGGCAATCATGAGAGTAAGAATGCCACTCATCGGGTCATCACCCACGTCGCGGCAGCGCTCAGTCCGATCAGCATGACGAGCGCATAAGTGTAGAGATAGCCCGACTGCAATTTCGCCGCGAGACCACTGCCCTGCGCCACAATTGCTGCCGCACCGTTTGGTCCAAACCGGTCAATGATTCCCTCGTCGCCACCCTTCCAGAACAGGCGGCCAAAGGCGAACGTCGGTTTCACGAACAGCATGTTGTAAAGCTCGTCCCAGTACCATTTGTTGAGCAGGAAAGTGTATATCGGACGGAAGGTCGCAACGAAGCGCGCCGGAATGCCGGGGTTTTTGATATAGGCCCACCAAGCTGTCGCGAGCCCGAGCAGCATGACAATCGTCGCCGACAGTTTTACGAGCATAGGCACTTCATGCATCGCGTGCATCAGGTGCGTGTCGAACGCGATGCTGCCCTTCCAGAATTCGACGCCATGTTCGGCATCGAGGAAGCTGTGGTGGAACGCGAAGCCGGCGAACACCGCGCCCAACCCGAGCAGCCCGAGCGGCACCAGCATCGACAGCGGGCTTTCGTGCGGATGATAGCCCGCCGTGCCGTCATCGCTTTTTGCTGGGTGTCCGTGCGTGATGTGGTGCGACTGGTCCCAGCGCGGCTTGCCCCAGAAGGTCAGGAACATCAGTCGCCATGAGTAAAAACTCGTCAGCAGCGCACCGAACACCGCCACGGCAAAGGCAATCCCGCCATGATCACCCCCGCGCGCGAAAGCCGCTTCGATGATGGCATCTTTCGAATAGAAACCAGCAAACCCGAACACGCCAAGGATGCCAACGCCGGTGATCGCGAGCGTCCCCGCCAGCATCGCGTAGAAGGTCAGCGGGATGTGTTTCCGAAGGCCGCCGTAATAGCGCATATCCTGTTCGTGGTGCATCGCGTGGATCACGCTTCCCGCGCCAAGGAACAGCAGCGCCTTGAAAAACGCGTGTGTGAACAGATGGAACATCGCGCCACCGAACGCGCCGACTCCTGCTGCAATGAACATGTAACCAAGCTGCGAACAGGTTGAGTAGGCAATCACGCGCTTAATGTCCGTCTGCGTGGTGCCCACCGTCGCTGCGAAAAACGCCGTCGCCGCGCCGACATAGGTCACCGTCATCATTGCCGTTTCGGACGTGATGAACATCGGCGACAGTCGGCAAACCATGAACACGCCGGCCGTCACCATGGTGGCTGCGTGAATCAACGCGGACACTGGTGTCGGCCCCTCCATCGCGTCGGGCAACCAGGTGTGCAGGCCAAGCTGCGCCGATTTGCCCATCGCGCCTATGAAAAGCAGCAGACAGAGCAGCGTCATCACTTCGAACCGCATGCCGATAAAGCCGATTGTGGTTCCAGCCATCGCAGGCGCGGCTTCAAGGATCGCCGGGATCGACACCGTGCCGAAGACAAGGAACGTCCCGAATATCCCGATTGAAAAACCGAAATCGCCGACGCGGTTGACGACGAATGCCTTGATCGCTGCCGCGTTTGCTGATGGTTTGTGATACCAGAAACCGATGAGCAGATAAGACGCCAGCCCTACCCCTTCCCATCCGAAGAACATCTGGACGAGATTGTCCGCCGTCACGAGCATCAGCATCGCGAAGGTGAATAGCGACAAATAGGCAAAAAAGCGCGGCTGGCTCGGGTCTTCGGCCATATAGCCCCAGCTATACAGGTGGACGAGCGCCGACACCGACGTGACGACGACGAGCATCACCGCCGTCAATGTGTCAACGCGCAGGCTCCAGTCGACGACCATGTCACCCGACCGAATCCAGTCGAGGACTGGCACGACCTGCGCTTCGGAATGACCTCCAAGGAAGCCGATAAAGATAGGCCATGCCAGCGCGCACGAAGCGAACAGCGCGCCGGTCGTGAAGACTTTCGACGCGGTATTACCAATGATACGCCCGCCAAGACCAGCGATCAGCGCCGCGAGCAGCGGCAGGAAAACAAGAAGCTGGATCATCCCCGCATCCTGTTCGCATCGTCGACCGAAATCGTCGCGCGTCCGCGGAAATAGATGACGAGGATCGCGAGGCCAATCGCTGCTTCACCCGCCGCGACAGTCAGGACGAACATCGCGAACACCTGTCCGACGAGATCACCAAGGAATGCGCTGAACGCCACAAACTGGATGTTCACCGCGAGCAAGATAAGCTCGATCGACATCAGGATGACGATCAGGTTCTTGCGGTTGATAAAAATGCCCAGCACGCCGAGCACGAAAAGAATCGCGCTGACCGCGATGTAATGGTGCAGGCCGATCACAACTCCACCCCTGCGCCGACCGGCTGGTCCTTGACGATCCGCACCGCGTCTTGCGGGCGGCGGCGGACCTGACGGTCGATATTCTGTGCTTTCAATCCGGCGCGCTCACGGTGCGTCAGCACAATCGCGCCGATCATCGCGACGAGCAGCACCAATCCGGCGGCTTCAAAGGCATAGAGATAGCGTGTGTAAAGCAACAGCCCGATAGCCTCGGTGTTGGGCACCGCAGTCGCAATCGGTGCGGCACGTTCGGCTAGAACAACCGGCCCGTTGCTAGTAGCCCAATATGCGTAAATCGTTTCGCCGACGAGCAGCGCAGCAATCAAAAGCCCAAACGGCAGATATTTCGTAAACCCCTGCCGCATTTCCGAAAAATCAATGTCGAGCATCATGACAACAAACAGGAACAGCACCGCGACCGCGCCAACATACACAATGACGAGCAGCATCGCGATGAATTCCGCCCCGACCAGGATCATCAGACCCGCCGCATTGAAAAACGCGAGGATCAGCCAGAGCACGCTATGCACCGGGTTGCGCGCGGTGATCGTCATCAGGCCTGACAGGACAGTGACCCCGGCAAAGAGGTAAAAGGCAAAGACCTGGATCATAGATAGGTGCCCAGCCGGTAAAAAGTGTCAGACACTTTTCCGTGCAGCTCTCGTTTTGACGGCGAGCGGTTGGAAAAGTGTCTGACACTTTTAACCTTGATGAGGGTGTAAGTCGCCATGCCCGCGCCCCTATCTGTAAGGCGCATCGGCGGCAAGGTTCGCGGCAATCGCGCGTTCCCAGCGGTCGCCATTATCGAGCAGTTTCGACTTGTCGTAGATCAATTCCTCGCGCGTTTCGGTCGCATATTCGAAATTCGGCCCCTCGACGATCGCATCGACCGGGCACGCCTCGGCACACAGGCCGCAGAAAATGCACTTGGTCATGTCGATGTCGTAGCGTGTCGTGCGCCGCGATCCGTCATCACGCGGCTCGGCCTCGATCGTGATCGCCTGCGCGGGGCACACGGCCTCGCACAGCTTGCACGCAATGCACCGCTCCTCGCCATTGGGATAACGGCGCAGCGCGTGCTCACCCCGGAAACGCGGCGAGAGCGGGTTCTTCTCATACGGATAGTTGATCGTCGCCTTGGGCTTGAAGAAATATTTCAAGGTGAGCGTATGCGCCTTGAGAAATTCCCACAGCGTGAAGGTTTTGATGAGGTGGGCGAGTTGGGTCATGACTTTTCGATCCTCGGGCGGGTCGAGCAGATTGCCGTCGTCAGCAAATCATTCGGAACCCCGACGTTTTCATGTAAAATCGCTACACGCCCAAAATTTCCTGACTTCCCGACAATCCCGCGCGCAAAAAGGAACTCAACGCGATAACCTCGAGTAGGTTGATCGATTGCTAGCACGGTGAAGGGTTGATAGCTCGGATCCCTGACGTCAACAAATCCACCACCGCTTCCTTTGAGCCAAATGATTTTTTTGGAATCAGTCCAAAAATCAATGTTCGCTTCAGCAGTTCGTTCACTGCGGTTTACGACTTTAACGCTACCTCTGATTGTCCCATTTCCCAGCACATTTGGCGACAACTTACACTCAAAAGTATGATCGATTGATCTTGCTTGAAGCCATCTCGGCAATGGCAACGGTGCGTTTGTCAGAGACGCGGGAGGCGCAACGGAATTTGCCACAACCTGCAAAGCTAGTAGAATGACGCTCATGTCGCATACCTCGTCAGCATCAGATACCCGCTCACCAGCACCACCCAAACCAGCGACAGCGGCAGGAAAATCTTCCAGCCCAGTCGCATCAGCTGGTCGTAGCGGTAGCGCGGGACGGTCGCCTTCACCCAGCTGAACATGAAAAAGAAAATCAGTATTTTCAGGAACAGCCAGAAAATCCCCGGGATGTCGAACCATGGGATCAGATCAATATCCAGAAACGGCAGATACCCGCCCCAGAACAGGATCGCGTTCAGCGCGCACATCAGGATGACGTTCGCATATTCGCCGAGCCAGAACAGCGCGAACGACATCGACGAATATTCGGTCTGATACCCCGCGACGAGCTCGCTTTCGGCCTCGGTCAGGTCGAACGGCGCGCGCGCGGTTTCGGCAAGGCTTGAGATGAAAAACACCACCGCCATCGGCAGGAACAGCGGATTGAAGCCAAAGCCGTTAGTGATCCACAAATGGCTGCGCTGCATCTCGACAATCGCGGTCATGTTGAACGACCCGACCCACAAAACGACTGAAATCAGGACAAAACCGATGCTGACTTCATAGCTGACCATCTGCGCCGCCGCGCGCAGGGCCGAATAAAAGGGATATTTCGAATTCGATGACCAGCCGGCCATCATCACCCCGTAAACACCGAGCGACGACGCTGCGAGAATATAGAGCAGCCCGACATTGATGTCGGACAGCACCATCCCCGGCCCGAACGGCACCACCGCCCACACGATCAGCGCAACCGTAAACGTGATGATCGGCGCGAGGAGGAACAGCCCCTTGTCCGCGCTTGACGGCAGAATCGTTTCCTGCAGGAAAACCTTCAGCCCGTCGGCGAACGATTGAAGCAACCCGAACGGCCCGACGACATTGGGCCCCTTACGCAACGCCATCGCCGCCCAGATTTTCCGGTCCGCGTAAATGATCATTGCCACCGCGAGCATCAGCGGGAGCGCGATGAGGAGCACCATGGCGGTGTTAAACGCGAGCCATCCACCGCCGAAGCCCAAATAGGATTGTGCCCAGGCGGTCCAGGTCATTCCGCCGCCTCCAGCATGTCCGCGCCATGCAATATTTCCGCCGAGCATTGCTGCATCGTCGGGCTCGCGCGACAAATGGCGTTGGTCAGGTAGAAATCCTTGATTGGATAGCCCGCCATTTCGGCCTTGGGCGATTTGGGCAGTTTCGGGGGATTCCAGACATATTCCGCCAATCCTTCGGTCGCCAGCGCCGGGACCTCGGCAAACATCGCCGCGCGCAAGCCGTCATAGGTGTCAAACGGCAGAGTATGCCCCAGCACCTGTGACAGCGCGCGCAATATCGTCCAATCCTCGCGCGCATCGCCCGGCGGGAACACCGCTCGCTCGCCGCGCTGCACGCGCCCCTCAAGGTTTACATAAGTGCCCGGCTTTTCGGCATAGCTCGCGCCGGGCAAGACAACATCCGCCGCCGCCGCACCTTGGTCGCCATGATGGCCGATATAGACCTTGAATGAAACCTTGAACGCTGACCAGTCGACTTCTTCAGCCCCAAGAGCAAACACCAATTTGGTTCCATGCAGCGCCGATATGCCGTTCGGCTGCGCATAACCAAGCATCAACCCGCCCATCCGCGCCGCCGCCATGTGCAGCACGTTGAATCCATTCCAACCCTCACGGACCAACTCGTATTTCTCTGCAATCGCCAGCGCCGCGCCGTGGACACCTTCGACTGCCAGCGCGCCACCACCTACGATGATCGCGGGCCGCTCAGCGGACTCCAGCGCATCGATCAGCACCTTGGGCAGTCGCGACAGTATGCCAAGTTCGCTTCCAAGCCAATGCGCCTTATAAGTAAGGTCAACCTCTGGACCGATGGCAAAAACCTTCGCGCCCTTCTTGATTGCTTTCCGGATGCGCGTGTTCACCAGTGGCGCTTCCCAACGCGAATTCGTGCCGATCAAAAGAATCACATCGGCACGCTCGATGCCCGCGATAGTCGTATTGAAATTGACCGCGCTCAGCGAAGAAACGTCATATTTCAGGCCTGTTTGCCGCCCTTCAAGCAAATCACTGCCCATCGAACGAACCAGATGCTTTGCCGCATACATCGTTTCGCAATCAACCAAGTCACCCGCAATCGCGGCCACACTCGACCCCCCATCGACTGCCTTGATCGCCGCGAACGCCTCGTCCCAAGTCCCTTCGACCAGCTTCCCATTCCGCCGCACAAACGGACGGTCGAGCCGCTTCCTTACAAGGCCATCAACCGCATGCCGCGTCTTGTCCGACGCCCATTCCTCGTTCACGTCCTCATTGATCCGCGGCAGTGCGCGCAGCACCTGGCGCCCGCGCGAATCGAGCCGGATGTTTGTCCCCACCGCGTCCATCACATCGATAGCGGGAGTCTTTTTCAGCTCCCACGGTCGCGCCTCGAACGCATAGGGCTTGCTCGTCAACGCACCCACCGGACACAGATCGACCACGTTGCCCGACAATTCGGACTGGATCGCATGTTCCAGATAGGTGGTGATCTGCATCGATTCGCCGCGCCCGATCGCGCCAATGTCCTCGACGCCCGCGACTTCCTCGGCAAAACGAATGCAGCGCGTGCACTGGATGCAGCGCGTCATCACTGTTTTGACGATCGGCCCCATATATTTCTCGGTCACAGCGCGCTTGTTCTCGTCATAGCGGCTGATGCCCTTGCCATAAGCAACCGACTGGTCCTGCAAGTCGCATTCGCCGCCCTGATCGCAGATCGGGCAATCGAGCGGGTGATTGATGAGGAGGAATTCCATCACCCCTTCGCGCGCTTTCTTGACCATTGCGCTGTCGGTGCGGATCATCTGCCCCTCGGCAGCGGGCAATGCACACGACGCCTGCGGCTTGGGCGGCCCCGGCGCGACTTCGACAAGACACATCCGGCAATTGCCCGCAATGCTGAGCCGCTCATGGTAGCAAAAACGCGGAATTTCCTTGCCCGCGAGTTCACAAGCCTGAAGCACGGTGGCCCCGGCAGGGACTTCGATTTCGATGCCGTCGACTGTGAGTTTAGGCATGGTTCAAGCCACCTCACAATTGGCGATTGAATAGAGGCCATTTCGCGAACCAGTGGTGGACTTAAGCCTTACTCGACCCTTTAGCCCGCTGCTGCGCATGTCCAATATCCACTTTGCGAGATCGGCCTCAGTTATTTCAACTTCGAATTCTTTATTAGAGCCTGATTTCCCAATTTTGGTGTGTGCGAAATCTTCGCGAGGAGTCAGCCGGTTAACTGTCTTATCCGGTTCAAGATAGTCGTACCAGACGTTCATTCCGCCGCCTCCAGCATTTCGCCGCCCGCGCGTTCGTTGATCCGGCGTTCGATCTCCGGCCGAAAATGTCGGATCAACCCCTGGATCGGCCACGCAGCCGCATCGCCGAGGGCGCAGATCGTGTGGCCTTCGACTTGCTTGGTCACTTCCTGCAGCAGGTCGATTTCGCTGATCTCGGCATCGCCCGTGCGCAGGCGTTCCATCATGCGCCACATCCATCCGGTGCCTTCGCGGCAGGGGGTGCACTGGCCGCAGCTTTCGTGCTTGTAGAAGTAGGACAGCCGAGAAATGGCGCGGACGATGTCGGTCGATTTGTCCATCACGATAACCGCAGCGGTTCCCAGACCCGACCCAACCGCTTTCAGCCCGTCGAAGTCCATCGGTGCGTCCATGATCTGCGCAGCGGGCACCAATGGCACGGATGATCCGCCGGGTATCACCGCGAGCAGATTGTCCCACCCGCCGCGGATGCCGCCACAATGCTTGTCGATAAGCTCGCGGAACGGGATGCCCATCGCGTCCTCGACCACGCAGGGTTTGTTCACATGGCCTGAAATCTGGAACAGCTTGGTCCCTTCATTTTTCGGATTGCCGATCCCTGCAAACCACGCCGCGCCGCGCCGCAGGATCGTCGGGACAACCGCAATGCTCTCGACATTGTTGACCGTCGTCGGACAGCCATAAAGCCCCGCACCCGCTGGGAATGGCGGTTTCAAGCGCGGTTGCCCCTTCTTACCTTCGAGCGATTCGAGCATCGCGGTTTCTTCGCCACAGATGTAAGCACCTGCGCCACGGTGCACGAATACGTCGAAATCATAGCCCGATTTGCAGGCGTTCTTGCCGAGCAGTCCCTTGGCATAAGCCTCCGCCACGGCAGCACACAGCACTTCGGCTTCACGGATATATTCGCCGCGAATGTAGATATAGGCCGCCCGCGCGCGCATCGCGTAACCGGCGATCAGCGCCCCTTCTATCAGCTTGTGCGGATCGTGGCGGATGATCTCGCGATCCTTGCAACTGCCCGGTTCGGATTCATCGGCATTGATGACGAGGAAGTTTGGCCGCCCCTCGGTCGGTGCCTTGGGCATGAAGCTCCACTTCATTCCGGTTGGGAAGCCCGCGCCGCCGCGCCCGCGCAGGCCTGATGCTTTGACCGCATCAATGATGCCGTCCTGCCCGAGCGCCATCAGCGCCTTGGTCCCGTCCCAGTCCCCGCGTTTGACAGCAGACAACAGATTCCACGATCGGAAACCATAAAGGTTCGTGAATATCCGGTCTTGATCAGCGAGCACCACTTGTCTCCATTAACGTCGTCGGCCCACCTTCGGGGCAACTCACCTGCCGCACAATCTGCGGCCCCGGCGTCACGGGCCGTCCTTCGGCGAGTGCGCTCAGGATCGCTTCCATGCTGTCATAGGTAAGGTCTTCGAAATTGTCGTCGTTGATCTGGACCATCGGCGCGTTGGCGCATGCACCCAGGCATTCGACTTCGGTCAGCGTGAACAGGCCGTCCGCCGTCGTCCGCCCCTTCGCCATTCCCCGGTTCGCGCAGGCGGCGAGCACATCGTCGCTCCCGCGCAACATACACGGCGTCGTCCCGCACACCTGCACATGATAACGGCCGACGGGGGCCATATTATACATCGTGTAGAAGCTGACGACTTCATACGCGCGCATGAAGGGCATGCCGAGTTGGGCCGCGACAAATTCGATGACCGGCACGGGCAACCAGCCTTGCGTGTTGGTCTCTGCCCCCACCTGCCGCTGGGCGAGATCGAGCAGCGGCATCACCGCCGATTGCTGCCGCCCCGGCGGATAGCGCGCGATGATCTCCTTCGCGGTCGCAGCATTCGCTTTGGTCCACGCGAACTTGCCCCAGCGCGCGCGGGTTTCGGATTCGTTCGGAATGTGGGGGGTGTCAGCCATTATCGTCTCGGACTTTTCGTAACGATCATCCGGCGGTCAGGACGACTGCATGTGACGAGCACTGATCCGTCGTTAGTCGAAAAACGTACGATCCGGAGGATATTCGTTTCCACAATGTTGATCGGTGCAGCACCAAGTGAGCTGGCAACCAAGCGGATGCGTTGCAAACAACTTTCAAACGACATGGCCTGAGTGCTGGATGTTGGTTTTGCATCAGCAGCAGACGATGATGATGCAAGGCTAATTGCAAGGATCAAACTCGCCCTCACCGGTCACACTCCCCGAACACGATGTCCATCGCGCCGAGCACCGCGGTCGCATCCGCAAGCATGTGACCTTTCAGCATGAAGTCCATCGCCTGCAAATGCGAGAAAGCGGTTGGCCTGATCTTGCACCGATATGGTTTGTTGGTCCCGTCGCTCACCAGATAGACGCCGAACTCGCCCTTGGGGCTTTCAGTCGCGACATAGACTTCGCCCGCCGGAACATGGAACCCCTCGGTGTAGAGCTTGAAATGATGGATCAGTGCTTCCATCGACCGCTTCATTTCGGCGCGCTTGGGGGGGACGACTTTACGGTCGTCGCTCGCGATCGGGCCTTCGGGCATGTCCTGCAAACATTGCTTCATGATGCGCACCGATTGCCGCACTTCCTCGACGCGAACCATGAACCGGTCATAGCAATCGCCGCGCGTGCCTACCGGCACGTCAAAATCCATTTTGGCATAAACATCATAGGGCTGCGACTTGCGCAGATCCCACGGGATGCCACTCCCCCGGATCATCGGGCCGGAGAAACCCCAGCGCAGCGCATCGTCCTTCGTCACAACCGCAATATCGACATTACGCTGCTTGAAAATGCGGTTGTCGGCCACCAGCGAAATCGCATCCTCGAACAGTTGCGGCACGCGCGTGTCGAGCCAGTCGGCAATGTCGGTGAGCAGCTTGAGCGGCACGTCCTGATGCACGCCACCGGGGCGGAAATAGGCGCAATGCATCCGCGCGCCCGATGCGCGTTCAAAGAAATTCATGCAATCTTCGCGCAGTTCATACATCCATAGCGCGGGCGTCATCGCGCCAACGTCAAGAACATGCGCGCCCAAATTGAGCATATGATTGGAAATGCGCGTCAATTCGGCAAAAAATACCCGCAGATATTGCGCGCGGATCGGCACGTCGAGATCGAGCAGTTTTTCAATGGCGAGCACGTAGGAGTGCTCCATGCAAAGCGGCGAACAATAATCGAGCCGGTCGAAATAGGGCAGCGCCTGCAAATACGTCTTATGCTCGATGAGCTTCTCAGTGCCCCGATGGAGCAACCCGACATGCGGGTCGCAGCGTTCGACGATCTCGCCGTCGAGTTCCATCACGAGGCGCAGAACGCCGTGCGCCGCCGGATGCTGTGGCCCGAAATTGATCGTATAATTCTGGATTTCGACGTCGCCGGGTGTCGGGTCTGCGGCGGTCGTTTCGGCCGCAAGCTGCTCGAGGGTTTCCATCAAATTTCACCCTTCTTCTTGCGCACACGCTTGGGCTTCGACGCCTCGTTTGCGGCAGCCCCGGCGCCCGTATCCGATGGCTTCTCGGTCACTTTCGGCGTTGTTCCAATCACAGCAGGCGCAGGCGGTGGCGTGGGGGCGACATATTTCTCGTCGCCCGGCAGAATATATTCCGCGCCTTCCCAAGGACTCATGAAATCGAACGAGCGGAAATCCTGCGCCAATTGCACGGGTTCATAAACGACGCGCTTGTCCGCCTCGGAATAGCGCAACTCGACATAGCCCGTCAGCGGAAAATCCTTGCGCTGCGGGTGCCCGCGAAAACCGTAATCGGTAAGAATACGACGCAGGTCAGGGTTCCCACTAAACAACACGCCATACATATCGAAAATCTCGCGCTCGAGCCAGCCCGCGACCGGCCACAGCCGCGTTACCGACGGCACTGCCTGAACCTCATCGGTTGACACCTTGACGCGAATACGATGATTTTTGGTTACCGAAAGCAGGTGATACACCACCTCGAACCGCTCGGTGCGCTCCGGATAATCGACGCCCGCGATCTCCATCAATTGCTGGTAATGCAGGTCATCGCGCAACGCTGTCAGCACCTCAACAATCGCATCACGCTTCACGGTCAGCGTCACCTCGCCGACCAGTTCGACGGCATCAAGCACAGCCTTACCGCACGCCTTCTTGGCGGCAGCAATCACACCCTTATTGGGAGCATAGACAGGCGCGCAATGCATCAGCGTTCGACCGTCCCGACACGGCGGATTTTGCGCTGCAACTGCATGATTCCATACAGCAAGGCCTCGGCCGTCGGCGGACATCCGGGCACGTAAATATCAACGGGCACAATCCGGTCACACCCGCGCACGACCGAATAGCAATAATGATAATAGCCGCCGCCGTTCGCGCAGGATCCCATCGAGATCACATATTTTGGCTCGGACATCTGGTCATAAACCTTACGCAGCGCCGGTGCCATCTTGTTGCACAGTGTGCCTGCGACAATCATCACGTCCGACTGACGCGGTGAGGCGCGCGGTGCGATGCCGAAACGCTCGTAATCATAACGCGGCATATAGCCCTGAATCATTTCGACGGCGCAGCACGCCAGCCCGAACGTCATCGGCCACAACGATCCCGTCCGCGCCCATGTGAACAGCGCTTCGGTTGACGTGACAAGAAAGCCCTGATCGTTCAGCTCGCCATTGATGGTCGCCATCACATCGGGCTGAACGTCAGAGCCAGCAGCGCGCGCGAGTTCTACTCCCATTCGAGCGCTCCCTTTTTCCACGCATAAACATAACCGAGGATCAGTTCGAGCAGGAAGATCATCATCGCGCCCCAGCCAACGACACCAATGCCGTGCAACGACACTGCCCACGGAAACAGGAACGCCGCTTCAAGATCGAAAATGATGAACAGGATCGCGACAAGATAGAAACGCACGTCAAATTGGCTGCGGCTGTCTTCGAATGCCGGGAAGCCGCATTCATATTCGCTAAGCTTCTCGGGTGTTGGCTGATAAGCGCCCGTAAACCGCTGCGCGATCATCGGCAGAAAGACGAATGCGCTCGAAATGAACAAGGCGATGCCTAAAAACAGCAAGATCGGCAAATATCCGGCGGCGGACGACGCCATAGTTACGACTCCAAGAGACGAATGATGCGCTCCAATGCCCCGCGCTTTAGGCCAGCCTATGGCCCTTCGCAAGCGCAGCAAACACCAATTTGACTAGCGCAATGCGCCAGCGACCAGCTTATGCAAACGCGAGTGCAGGCCATCGCTCGCGGCGAGGAATTCGTTGCGCTCCATCGCTCGGTCACCACCGCGGAAATCGGTGACGAAACCGCCCGCTTCGCGCACCAGCAATATGCCGGCAGCAACGTCCCACGGCTGGAGATTGCTCTCCCAAAAACCGTCGAACCGCCCTGCCGCGACCCATGCCAGATCAAGCGCTGCCGACCCCAAACGCCGAATACCCGCGACTTCAGGCGCGACTGCACCGAAAATCCGCGTCCATTGCGCAAAATCACCGTGACCGAGGAAGGGTATTCCCGTTGCGATCAGCGATTCAGACAAGTCACTCCGCGCAGAGACCCGCAAACGCCGGTCCGTCAGCCATGCGCCGCGCCCTTTTTCGGCCCAGAACGCCTCATCGGTCAGCGGCTGATAGGTCAGCGCCGACGTAATCTCGCGCTTGCCATTGGGCATCGGCTCTTCGACTGCAATCGATATGGCGAAATGCGGAATGCCGTGAAGAAAATTCGACGTGCCATCAATCGGATCGACAATCCACCGCGGCTTTGACGGATCGCCCGGAATTTCGCCCGATTCCTCCATCAGCAACGCCCAGTCGGGCCGCGCCTTGTTCAGCTCGTTGTAAATCGCATCCTCGGCGCGCTTGTCGGCCATCGACACGAAATCCGCCGGGCCCTTACGGCTGACCTGCAATTGCTGGACTTCGTTGAAATCACGACGCAACCGCGGCGCAGCTTTGCGCACGGCACGATCCATGATCGTCATCAGGCCGGAATGGGAAACCATATCAGCCTTCCGCGCGCTTCACATAAGTCTGCTCGTAGACATCAACCACAATCCGCGTCCCCGCGCCGATATGCGGCGGGACCATGACGCGGACACCGTTTTCGAGGATCGCGGGTTTATACGACGAAGACGCCGTCTGGCCTTTCACGACGGCGTCGGCTTCGACAATCAAGGCTTCAATCGTGTCGGGCAGCGCAACCGACAACGCTTCGTCGTCATGCATTTCCATGACAACATCCATGCCGTCCTGCAGGAATGCTGCCGCATCGCCGAGCAGATCGCGCGGCAGCGTCACTTGGTCGTAGGTTTCCTTGTTCATGAATGTCAGCGTTTCACCGTCGGCAAACAGGAACTGGAAATCGCGCTGCTCGAGCCGCACTTTTTCGACCGTTTCAGCCGAGCGAAAGCGCACATTATTCTTTCGCCCATCGCGCAGGTTTTTCAGCTCGACCTGCATATAGGCACCGCCCTTGCCCGGCTGCGTGTGCTGGATTTTCACCGCGCGCCAAATGCCGCCTTCATATTCAAGGATGTTACCGGGACGGATTTCGACCGCGTTGATTTTCATGGGAGACCTACCGATTGAAAGAGCAGCCGCGCCGATAGCGGGTGAAGGCTTAGGGAGCAAGGACCGCCTCGAACGCCTTTACCGCCGCCGCTTCGTCGCCGCCCCAGACGGCATTGCACACGGCGATGAAATCCGCCCCCGCCTCGACCAAAGGCCGCGCATTGTCCGCCGTGATTCCGCCAATGGCAACTGAAGGAGCGCCGAACAATGTCTGCCACCATGTCAGGATCGCCGGATCGGGGCGGTATTCACTCGGCTTGGTCGTCGTCGGATAGAACGCCCCGAACGCGACATAATCCGCCCCCGCCTCGCCCGCTTCCATCGCAAGGTGGCGGCTGTCGTGGCACGTCACCCCGATCTGTGCGTCGCGGCCGAGGATTTCGCGCGCTTGGCGTGGATCGCCGTCGGATTGCCCCAGATGCACCCCATCCGCCCCCAGCCGCTTGGCAAGCCCGATGCTGTCATTGACGATAAACGCGACGTCATTGTCCGCACAGATGCGCTGCAACGGCTCCGCGAGCGCGGCAATCGCATGGTCGTCAATGCCCTTAAGGCGAAGCTGAAATGCCGCGACGGGGCCCGCCGTGACAGCGCGCGTGAGGCGGTCGGTGAACGCGGCGTCGATGGCCGGCGGCGAAATAAGATAAAGTTGACACGCCGGACGGCGTTCGCGGGCGAACCGCTCGCCGAACGATGCATCGAGAGGGGGAAGATCATCGTCAATCATCAATTGCGCGCCGAATAAGCTCGTCTGTTGTTCTGATAAATTTCTTGATCGATCTAATCAAAATTCCGATCTCAGCTTTGCGCTGAGTCATGCTTACCGCTTTGTGCAAGAGATCGTTTCTCAAATTCAGCAACGAGTGGACCTCACTCTTTCCGGATGACTTAAGTTCAGATTTTGTCATTCCAGTGAGTGATTCCCATTGGTTAAGCACAGCTTGCACTGACACTGTGTCGAACAGCCGCCGAACCGTGTCGTTAGGCACGACCGGTGAGTTTGACCATAGAACCGCTCTTACTACACTTTCACACGCAATGGCTGCGGATATGACGGCTCCATTTACGTCATTTGCTGCAAGCCGCCTTTCTGCCTCGTAGATATACTCACACCAAAGCGGCAGCTGAAAATCCGCGCAAAGGCACTTTTCCAACTCTCTCCAATGGTCGGCTGTCAGTTTGAGCCGCTCATGCGAGGAGGTCACCCCACCATGATTTCGAAACACACGCCCATCGCGGACACGCACAATCTTTGCCCCGCATCTAAAGCCGACCTGCTCGCCAAACTTCACTTCAGAACGTCCAATCATGCCACTATCAATCACACATCGCGCAACCGCCTTCCAAAATGCGACGGCATCATCGAGATTGGCGATAGAGTCCTGAAGATGCTGCTCAACTTCTGGTCGTGCGGCAAACTCTGGTGAGTTCCACTCAGCATCTTCAAGAGCGCCAAGGAACGCAGGGGCGGGAAAGGTCCACGAAAATTTGAGCCGGTAAATGTCATACCACGCTGTTTCGGGATTGTGGTCACCATCCGCCGCGAAGCCTTCAGAAAATGCGCAAGAGGGCCATGAATCCAGCTTCCCATTCGGAGCAATCGGTAGTGCGACCGATACCTGCCCATTGCGATAGGGGAAGGTCAGCTTAGAGCCTAGCAATCCATAGGGCACCATAAAGCCATCAACCGACTCGTCGCGTGACGCGGTGAGAAAATCGGTCACAGGTGGCGGTGAGCAGGACTTGCCAATCTACCCCTCACTCCTCACCCTTATAAATCCGCACCAGTTTCTCGAGCATCGCCAGCGCATCCGCGCGGGGCCGCTGGAAGGTATTGCGCCCGATGATCGAGCCGTTGCCGCCGCCATCTCGAATGTCACGTGCGTCCTGATACACCGCATCCGCGCCCTTCGCCGCACCGCCGGAGAACACCACGATTCGCCGCCCGTTGAAGCACGCCTGCACGACATGCGCGACGCGTTTGGCCTGCGTGCTGCCGTCAAAGCCTTCATAGGCTTTTTTGGCGTCGGCCTGTTCGATATGGTCGCTGGGCAGCTTCACCTTGATGATATGCGCGCCGAGCAGCGCCGCCATGTGCGCGGCATAGGCCCCGACGTCTAGCGCCAGTTCGCCCGACTTCGGCAAGGTGCCGCCACGCGGATAGCTCCAGATCACGGTCGCGATCCCAACCGACTTGGCTTCGGCGGACATTGCCGCGATTTCTTCCATCAATTCGAAGCAATCGTCGCTGCCCGGATAGATGGTGAACCCGATTGCCGCACAACCAAGGCGCAGGGCATCGTCCACGCCGCCGGTCATTGCCTGATTGGCTGTTCCCGCCCAGCTGTTCGATGAATTGACCTTCAAAATCGTCGGAATCTGCCCCGCAAAGGTTGCAGCCCCTGCCTCGATCATCCCAAGCGGCGCGGCATAGGCCGAAAGCCCGGCATCAATCGCGATCTGATAATGGTAATGCGGGTCATAGGCGTCCGGATTGACCGAAAACGACCGCGCGGGGCCATGTTCGAACCCCTGATCGACCGGCAGGATCAGCAGCTTGCCCGTTCCGCACAGCTTCCCGTGCATCAGGATGCGCGCCAGATTGCCCTTCACGCCGGGATTGTCGGACTCATAATTGTTCAGGATCGCGCGGACGGTCGGTGTCATGTGGGTTCCCCAATGCATACGAATGTGTTGGGAACGCGCTTAACGAAGCCGATGCTGCGCCGCAATGCAGATAGAGGGTAAAGAAAAAGGGAGAGCCGGGCATGCCGACCCTCCCCAATTCGTGCGTGCAATCGTTTAGACGAGCGCGGCGCTCGCCTGACGACGACGGCTGCGCGCAAGGCCCCCGACAATCCCGAAACCGGCAATCATCATCGCCCATGTGCCGGGCTCTGGCACGAGCGGAACGGCAACCGTCCGTTCGCCGAACACCGCAACGCCAAACAATTCGCCACCGGCAGCAATCGTCTGCGTCGATACGTTGGCACCATAATTGCCGAGCGTGAAACGATACAGGTTCTGGTTGCCGAAGCTGCCCGACCAGAACGTATTGTTGGTCGAATCGAGGTTGAGCGCGAAGAAGCCATCAACACCCGTCACGTCATACGACCCAAGGAAAGCGCCTGCTGCGTTATACTGCAAAACCTTGGAGTTCCCGGCAACGATCACGTCACCATTGTCAAGAATACGCAGGGCAAATGCGTTGGTTCCGCCGTTGGTGCCGATATTGACGAAGTTACCGATCGCCGAGTTGGTCGAAATGTCGAACTTGTCAATCGTCAAGCCTTCGTTATCCCAAAACAACGTCTTCTGGTCTGCGGCCAAATCAATCCAATCTGCAGAGTGAGTGTAGGTCTGAAGGAGTGCACCCGCCGCTGAATAACGCTTGGTCTGACCACCATGCGCCGCCAGAAGGTTACCGGCGGCATTAAAGACCAACGACTCGACGCCGTTTCCTGGCGCAACAAACGGGTTCGGCGGAATGATAACGCCCGAGCTGTTGAACTTTGTAACATTGCCCGCGGAAAAGTTTGTGACGAACAGATTACCCGCTGTATCGAACGCCATGCCGGTCGTAAATCCGCCTTGGCCCGTGTTTAACGTGTCTTTCAAGACGCCCGCGCTGCTATATTGGCGCACTAGCCCGCCACCGACAGCCGCAAAAACGTCGCCCATTACAAAAACAGCCGCCGAAGCTGGTGAAGCAACGACCGTAAGTGCAGCACTTGCTGCGAATAACAATGATTTGAGTTTCATGATGCCGATTCCCCGATTCAAAAGTGAATATGGATGCGGCGACCCGAGGGATGTCTCTCCCCCTAACGACTCGGCAATACGACTTTCAACGGCGAATTCCAAGTTTTATTAATCTGGCGTTCACCATTCCAAGCTGAAATGTCCCGAAATGGAACAGCTGAGCTACGGTGACAGCGCCGCCACCCCCGGCAGTTCGCGCCCTTCCATCCATTCAAGGAATGCGCCACCCGCCGTCGAGACGAATGTGAAATCGTCTGCGCAGCCCGCCTGATTGAGCGCGGCCACGGTATCACCCCCACCAGCAACCGAGACCAGCGAGCCGTCGCGAGTCAGCGCTGCCGCCGTCCGCGCCAGCGCCACCGTTGCAGTATCGAAGGGCGGCGTTTCGAACGCGCCCAGCGGGCCATTCCAGACCAGCGTGCGACAATTTTTGAGAACATCCGCCAGCGCCTCAACGGCTGCGGGACCAATATCCAAAATCATCTCGTCCGCCGCCACTTCATGGACATTCACCGTGCGCGTTGGCGGATTTGCGCGAAATTCACGTGACGTCACGACGTCATACGGCAAATGGATCGTGCACCCAGCCTTTTCCGCTGCGTCGAAAATCGCATTGGCTGTGTCGATCAGGTCATGCTCGCACAGCGACTTGCCGACATCGATCCCGCGCGCCGCCAGAAACGTGTTCGCCATCCCACCGCCAATGATCAGATGATCGACCTTGGCGACTAGGTGCTTCAGCACATCGAGCTTCGTCGAAACCTTCGCGCCGCCCACAACCGCAGCGACCGGATGTTCAGGGTTCCCGAGCGCCTTTTCCAGTGCTGTGAGCTCCGCTTCCATCGCCCGCCCCGCATAAGCCGGCAACACATGCGCCAACCCTTCGGTCGACGCATGCGCCCGGTGCGCGGCGGAAAAGGCATCGTTGACATAAATATCGCCCAGCGCCGCGAACCGCGTGACAACGGCGGGGTCATTTTTCTCCTCACCACCGAAAAAGCGCGTGTTTTCAAGGACCGCGATGTCGCCGGGCTTCAATGCCGCGACCGACGCGACATCGCCCTCCCAATCGACAAAATGAACCTGCCGACCCAAAACAGCGCCATAAGCCCCAGTCAGCTGTCGCAACGACAAGTCGGCACTCGGCGCCGTCGGTCGCCCGAAATGCGCCAGGACGAGCACCACAGCGCCTTTATCGGCCAATTCGGTAACGGTCGCGACCGTCGCACGAAACCGCGTGTCATCGGTCACGACGCCATCGGCCATCGGAACATTCAGGTCTTCACGGACGACAACGCGCTTGCCGTGCACGTCACCCAGATCGTCGAGCGTCCTGAATGCCATCAGATCAGCTTCCCGATGGCTCCCGCCGTATCGACCATGCGGTTCGAAAAACCCCATTCATTGTCATACCAGCTGACCACGCGGACGAGCTTGCCGTCAATAACAGCGGTCTCAAGACTATCCACTGTCGACGACGAAGCATCATGATTAAGGTCAATCGAAACAAGCGGTTCATCTGTATAATTGAGAATTCCCGCGAGTGCCCCCGTTTCCGATGCCGCCTTCAGGATCGCATTCACTTCATCTCGCGTCGTGTCGCGCGAAGGCGTAAACGTCAGGTCCACCAGCGATACGTTTGGCGTCGGCACGCGAACCGCAGACCCATCGAGCTTGCCCTTCAACTCTGGGAGCACTTCACCCACCGCACGCGCCGCACCCGTTGTCGTGGGGATGATCGACATGCCCGCCGCCCGGGCGCGGCGCATGTCGGGATGGATTTGATCGAGGATTTTCTGGTCGTTGGTGTAAGCGTGAATCGTTGTCATCAAACCGCGTTCGATTCCAATCGCATCGTTCAACACCTTGGCCACCGGCGCGAGGCAGTTGGTCGTGCACGACGCATTCGACACGATGGTATGTTCGGACTTCAGCTTGTCATGGTTGACGCCGAACACGACCGTCAGATCAACGCCCTTCGCCGGCGCAGAGATCAATACACGCTTGGCACCCGCATCAAGATGCTTCTGCGCTGACTCACGATCAGTAAAAAATCCAGTGCATTCAAGCGCTATGTCTACATTGTTCGCAGCATGCGGCAAGTTGGCAGGATCGCGCTCGGCGGTCACATGAATGCGTTTACCATCAATAATGATGTCATTGCCGTCCGCAGTGACTGTGCCGGGATAGGCGCCGTGCACGCTGTCGCGCTTGAACAGCATCGCGTTTGATTTCGCATCCGCCAGATCGTTGATCGCGACCAGCTCAAGCCCGCAATCGGGCCGCTCCAAAATCGCGCGTGCGACAAGGCGGCCGATGCGCCCGAAACCGTTGATTGCAACTTTAACAGCCATATCTAACCCTTTGCTAATTCGTGAATTATTTGCGGTGTGATGGCATCCGCCGTCAGGCCGAAATGCGCGTAGAGTGCGTCTATCGGTCCCGATGCGCCGAACCCGTCGATACCAAAGCGCAAGCCACCGCCGACATAGCGTTCCCACCCCATCGTCGTGCCCGCCTCAATCGACACACGCAGCGGCCCGTGCGGCAACACGTCGGAGCGATAGGCCGCATCCTGTGCGTCAAAGCGCTCCCAGCTGGGCATCGACACAACATCGGCCCCAATACCATGTTCTTCGAGCCGATCCGCCACTGACACCGCCAGCGAAACTTCCGAACCCGTCGCAATCAGGATGACACGACGCGCCGCATTGGCTGCCCGCAGGCGATAACCACCTCGCGCTGACCAATTTTCGCTGATGTCGGTCCGCAATTGCGGCAAATTCTGCCGCGACAGCGCCAGTACAGCCGGACCATTCGCCTTTTCGATGGCCAGCGCCCAGCATTCGGCAGTCTCAATCGCGTCACACGGGCGGAAAACATCGAGATTGGGCACGAGCCGCAACGACATGACCTGCTCGATCGGCTGATGCGTCGGCCCGTCCTCGCCCACGCCAATCGAATCATGCGTCATGACATAGGCAACGCGCGCGTTCTGCAATGCCGAAAGGCGGATCGCGGCGCGACAATAGTCGGAGAAAATCAGGAACGTGCCGCCATAAGGGATGATCCCGCCGTGCAGCGCCATGCCGTTCATCGCCGCCGCCATGCCAAACTCGCGAATGCCATAATTCACGTAGCGACCCGCGTAATCGCTCTTGTCGAGCACCGTCGTTGAAGGCGTCTTGGTGAAGTTCGACCCGGTCAAATCGGCCGAACCGCCGAGCAGCTCGGGCAATGCCGCCGTCGCCGCTGTCAGTGCAATCTCGGACGCCTTACGCGTCGCAATCTTCTGCGGTTCGGCGATCAGCGCGTCGAGATGCGGTTTCAGCCAGGCGCTGCCGGGCATTCCGGCAATACGACGGCGGAATTCACTCGCATTCGGCGAGGCCTCGAGCCGCGCGTGCCAAGTCTTGTGCGTTGCTGCACCGCGCGATCCCGCTGCACGCCACGCCGCCAAAATATCCTCAGGCATTTCAAAGGGCGCATAGGGCCAATCAATCGCCGCGCGCGTGGCGGCGACCTCATCCTTGCCGAGCGGACTGCCGTGCGGGGCCTTGGTCCCCTGCTTGTTCGGCGCGCCCTTGCCGATCAGCGTGCGGCAGGCAATCAACGTCGGCCTATCACTCTTCAATGCTGATTGAATAACTAATTCTATATCATTGAAATTATGACCATCACATACCTCGACATGCCACCCACTCGCTCGATAGCGCGCCGGAATATCCTCAGTCGTCGACAATGTCGTCGCACCGTCAATCGTGATACGGTTATCGTCCCAGAAGACAATCAAGCGGCCCAGTCCCAGATGCCCGGCAAGCCCAATCGCCTCGTGATTGATGCCTTCCATAAGGCACCCATCGCCCGCAATAACATATGTGTGATGATCGACAAGATCATCACCGAACTCGGCGTTCAAATGCCGCTCCGCAATTGCCATGCCCACGGCCATCGCGAGCCCCTGCCCCAGCGGCCCGGTGGTGCATTCCACGCCCTCAAGCTCGAAATTCTCGGGATGCCCCGCGCAAGGACTACCGAGCTGACGGAAGTTGCTGATATCGTCGATCGTCGGCTTGGCATAGCCGCTCAGGTAAAGCGTCGAGTAGGCCAGCATCGATCCATGCCCCGCTGACAATATAAACCGATCTCTGTCAGGCCATTTCGGTGCTTGTGCATCGAACTTCAGAAATTTTGTGAATAACACGGTCGCCACATCGGCCATGCCCATCGGCATGCCGGGATGTCCAGAATTCGCAGCCTCGACAGCATCCATCGACAGCGCACGAATGGCATTGGCAAGGCGGTCCGGCGAAACGGTCATGGAAAATCCTCGGGATCGTGATTCGCTATACCAGCGACGGTGCGTTGCTTTGTCGCGGGGGCGCGCAGCCGTCAATGTTACGGCGGCAGTTGATGCGGCGAACATGCGTGCTATTCATCACGTCATGACCGACGACTCAACCACGCAGGCGTTGGCCCGCATCGACCTTGCACTTGCTCGCATTGAAGCCGCTGCGCAGCGCAAACCCGCCGTAACCGGCAACGACGCACGGTATCAAGCACTCCGGACAAGGACGCAGGCGGCGCTTTCCAGCCTCGAGACAGTTATAGCACAAGCCGGAGGACACCGCTGATGGCCGAAGTGGAATTGCTGGTTGGCGGACGGCAATATAGCATTGCCTGCCGCGATGGCGGTGAAGATCACCTTCGCACCATTGCTGCCCATGTCGATCGTAAAGCCGCGGAAGCGCGCGCTGCCGTCGGCGATGTCAACGAAGCCCGGCAGCTGCTGTTCGCCGCGCTTCTCCTTGCCGACGAAATCGCTGAAAATGCGAGCGGAACAGCGCCCCCACCGACCGATTCACGCATTGCAAGCGCGCTCATACAACTCGCCAATCGCATCGAGGCCGTTGCCGATACGCTAGAGAGCGCCTAAATAGGATTTGGCGGGTACTGCCTGGTACGAGTTCGTTGAACATCCCTGAGGCGATTATTCATCCTAGGGGACTGTCCCTGTTCAGGCCTTGGCCTGCGTATATGGTCCCCACCTGACGTTACTGGCGTCAGAGGATATTCGGAGCAAACGACCATGGTGGTCCCGCCAACGGCTCTGAGCAAACTTCGCAAAGAGTTAAGAAAACGTCGATTAAACATTTATGAAAATACAAATTTTGCTTCAAGAATCAAGCTGTCAGATGTGTTTGAAGCAGCGCGGAGCATTGCTTTGTATCTGCCGATGGGCGGTGAGCCCGACCCTTTCCCACTGCTCGGTGATTTCGCTGGCGTGACGTCAGTGCCAGCACTCGAAACCGACGGAGCCTTGATGACATTCAGGCGCTGGACCGTCGGCGACGCGCTTGTGACGTCACCGTGGGGTGGTCGACAGCCTCCGAAGACTGCGGCAACGGTCATTCCCGACCTGATTATCGTACCGATGCTCTGCTTTGACGCCAACTTGAATCGCCTCGGCCAAGGCGGCGGCCATTATGACCGTTATCTGGCTGCCTATCCCCACGCCTGCCGGATTGGTCTTGCGTGGGAAGGCCAGCAGGTCGATCATATCGATGCCCAACCGTGGGACGTCCCGATGGACGCCATTCTCACCGAAGCCACATTCCACGTAAAGGATTTGACCCGATGCCAGCGCCCATAGACCCGCCAAGCTGGCGCAAGCCCCTCGGCATGTTCCTAATTCTGGCGCTGATCCTTGTTTGGGCGATCATCATCCTAATCTTCACGCCCGTGATACTGACGCTAGCATGGCCGCTCCAAGCCTTATTTTTCGCCATTTTCGGGACTGTATGGATCATCCCTCTTAAGCCGCTTTTGCGCTGGATGGAGCTAGGCCCACTAAAATAGCGCTATGGCGCGAGTGACGGGGCTCGAACCCGCGACCTCCGGCGTGACAGGCCGGCGCTCTAACCAACTGAGCTACACCCGCTTGAGAAGCGTGAGGCGCGGCTGTTAGGCGACCCCCCTATGGCTGTCAAGGCAATGTCGGCGCGCAATCGGAATCGTTAAATTCTGGGTATTCTGACGTCAAAATGGCGGATTTCGGTCGCTGTTGCTTAACCATTGGGATGGGGCGCGCAACCGATTGCAAGGCCCATTCACTCTCGAACAACTCGTCATACGCTGACGTCATTTCGTCGCGGCTGCATTAACGATTTGTTGGTTACTGGCGGCGCATAGGGGCCCCATCGAAATGAAATTCGTTTGGGGACTGCAATGATTACGGGGGCTAATTGGTCGATTCTGAACGTGCGGCTGGGGCGCATTGCGCCGCTCGTCGTCGCGTCGGCGACCATCTTTTTTGCCGATCCCGCCTACGCCGTTGGGACCGCAGCGGGCACAACAATCAGCAATACCGCGACCGCAACTTACACCGATGGCGGCGGCACGACTGTCAGCGTGCCGTCAAACCAAGTCGATGTCCGCGTTGATGAATTGCTCAACGTAACCGTCGCCACGGCAGACCCCGGCGACATCGCAACATTGCCAGGGGCAACCAACCAAGTCTTGAGTTTCACCGTCACCAACACAGGTAACGGTTCCGAAGCGTTCCGCCTTGCCGCGATCAACGCGATTGGCGGCGACGCTTTCGATCCGACAACGACATCACTCGTCATTGACAATGGCAACGGCGTTTATGACCCCGGAGTCGACGTCGTTTACGTCTCGGGATCGAACGACCCGGTGCTCGCGCCCGATACATCGGTCAAAATCTTCGTCCTTTCGACGATTCCGGCAAGCGCGACTGATGGCCAGCGCGGCCAGACTGACCTGACCGCAACCGCCGTGACCGGCAGCGGCACGCCCGGCACAAGCTTTGCGGGACTAGGCCAAGGCGGCGGCGACGCGGTCGTGGGCACCACAACGGCTGTCGGTCGTGATGACGGCTTCTACATCGTCAACGCCGCCACTGTGACCTTCGTCAAGAGTGCGACTGTGCTCGACCCGTTCGGCGGTGCCAAGTCGGTGCCCGGTTCGGTGATCACTTACACGCTGGTCGCCACGGTCGCGGGTACCGGCTCGCTCGCCAATCTGGCAGCGGGCGATCCAATCCCCGCGAGCACAACCTATGTGCCGGGCACGATAACCTCGCAAGCCGTCACTCTTACCGATGCCACCGACGCCGATGCCGGCGAATTCGCGGCAAACCGCGTCACTGTTCGCTTCGGCAATGTGCCCGGCGGCCAGACCCGTACGGTCACATTCAAAGTCACAATCAACTGATCATGATGGAAAGGAATCCCCCCATGAAACTCCTTCTCGCCCTTTTTGCGCTCTTAACGCCGCTGGCGGCGCACGCTGCAAACGAAGTCGCCCTGACCAGCAGCGTGTTTGTCGAAAAGTCGGTGCCACAGGCCGATGGCAAGACGCGACTGGTTCTCGAAGAACCCAAAGTCGTCGTTCCCGGCGACCGTCTCGTTTTCGTGCTGAATTACAAGAACTTGGGCGGAAAGCCCGCAACCGATTTCGTCGTGACCAATCCGATGCCGGGCGCCGTTGCTTACCAAGGCACAGGCGATACCGGCGCGATTGTATCGGTGGATGGCGGCAAGAGCTGGGGCGCGATGGCCACGCTCAAGGTCCGCAAGGCCGATGGCAGCATTCGCGCCGCTTATCCCGAAGATGTCACGCATGTCCGCTGGGCCATGAAAGCACCGATTCCAGTCGGGGCCGCCGGCAAATTGAGTTTTCGTGGCGTCGTCAGATAGCCGCAAACCCGTTTTGAGTGCCGACGGGGTGGGAATGGCACTTTGAGTTTTTGTAGAGAGAGACCAAGTCGATGATCAGGACCATGAAGCTGCTGGCGGGGGCCAGCTGCATCGCATTTACCGCCCTTGGCGCGACGTCTGCTTTTGCAGCGGGCACCGACGCGGGTAGCACCATCTCAAACACCGCGACGGTGACCTATTCGGTCGGCGGCGTCGGGCAGCCAACGGTTGCAAACGTGCCGACGGTCTTCACGGTTGACCGCAAGGTCGTCTTCCGTGTCGACGAAACCGCGCCGATTGCCACAACGCAGGTCGCGCCGGGCCAGAACGCGGCTGTGACGACGTTTACCGTCAGCAACACATCGAACGCAGTCATGGATTTCGGTCTCGCGCTGACTCAGCAGGTCGGCGGTGCCGGTGCCCATGCGAACACCGACAATTTCGATGTCACAGGCCCGGTCATCTATGCCGATACCAACAGCAACGGCACCTATGAGCCGCTGATCGACACGACCGTGCTCACGTTCCTCGATGAAGTGCTCGAAGACACGTCGCGCACGGTGTTTGTCGTCGCCAACATTCCGGCAGGCCGCGTTACCGGCGATGTCGCTGCAGTCACGCTGACCGGCCAAGCTCGCCTGGGCGGTGCTGCTGGACAGGGTGCGGTTGCGACCGCAACGGCAGGCCCGAACACAGCCGGCGTCGATACGGTGCTCGCCGATACTGCCTATGATGCGCTCAACACGGCATCGGACGGCTTCGGTGTTGCCAAGGACGATTACACCGTCTCGACCGCGACGTTGGCCGTCGCCAAGACGATCCGCGTGATCGAAGATCCGATCAACACCATCGCGAGCGGCAATGCTGCCAATGCGAAGATGATCCCAGGCGCGACGATCGAATATTGCGTCATCGTGTCGAACTCGGGCGCAGCACCGACCACAGCTGTTTCCATCAGCGATCCCGTCCCTGCAACGCTCAGTATTGATGCGGCCAGCTTGCGCATCAATGGCACGGCAACAGCCGGTGTTTGCAACGCCAACGGTGCCGCTGGTGGCTCGGTTGCAGGGCAAACAGTGTCCTCGGGCGCGCTGAACAACATCACGACGGGCAACAACGTCACGATGTACTTCCGGGCAACCATTCTCTGATGCGTCATACGTCTGAAATCGGGGGATTTTTAGGCGTGTGTCTGCTCGCGGCGTTCCTGTCCTTTGCGGGACAGGAGCGCCGTTTGGCAGCGATCTGACCAGATATGGCAGCCGTGCTCCCGCCGCACGGTTGCCACTCAGACCCTTTTTTTATGCGCAACAGCATTAACCATCTCAAAGCGATCATCGCCACATTCGCTGCCATCGTCGCAGGGGCGGTATCGCCGGTTTGCGCGCAGACGATCAGCAACACGGCCACGATCCAGTGGCAGGTGGGCCCGACAACACTGACCCAAGCGTCAAACCGCGTCGATCTGGCCGTCGAACGGCCGTCCGCGACGCTTTCGCTGTCCACCTATCAGTTTTCGGGGACCGCGGGCGCAATCCTTCTGCCGGTACCGACGACAATGTGCCGTGGTTCGGGCGGCGACATCGCCGTCGTGCTCGAAGGTGCGTTCGCCAATACATCGCGCAATCCCGCCAGCGTCGAACAGACCACACGCATCCGCGCCGGGGAGCCGCTCGTGATCGGCATAACATCGGCGTCGGACAACATCCGCGCAGACGTCGTTGATTCGATGATGGTGACGCTCACCACGCCTGCGGGGGATGCTGAAACGCTGCTCTTACAAGAGACTGGTGCCAATACCGGCATGTTCGTTGGGGTAGTGCGAACCGCTGCGGTTCCTCCCGTGCCAGTACAGGGTGACTGCCAGCTTTCACTCCGCCCCGGTGATACGCTGACACTGGCTTCAACCCGCGCGCAGGATGGATCGGCAATCGCAAACTCGCCGATTGAGGTTCTTGTTGATCCCTTCGGCATTGTCTTCGACAGCGGCGACGGCACGCCTATTCCCGGCGTCCGCGTGACGCTGATCGACGACTCCACAGGCCAACCGGCCGTGGTCTTCGGCGATGACGCCGTATCGCGTTTTCCGTCAACAATCATTACGGGCTCAACCGTGACCGACGCGAGCGGGGCCACCTATCCCTTCCCGCCAGGCGACTATCGCTTTCCTTTTGTTAGGCCGGGGCGATACCGCGTTGTCGTCGAACCGCCTGCGCCCTACACCGCACCGTCGCTCTCGACACCGGCCGAATTGGCCGGTTTGCTGCGTCCTGATGGGGTGCCGTACACGCTTATCGCGGGCTCTTACGGACAGCCCTTCCTCGTGCTTGATCCCGCGCCGGTGCGCGTTGACATTCCCATCGACAAGCCGGGGGCAGCGCTTCAAATTCGCAAAACGGCGTCTGCCGCCGTCGCTGTGCCTGGCGAGGCCGTGCAATATCGCATCATCGTCACCAATGGCGACGCCTTGCGCGCGACCGGTGCAATCACGGTCAGCGACCGCTTGCCTGACACAATGCGGCTAAAGCCTAAGTCAGTTCGTTACAATGGCACATTACAAGCCTATACGGTTAGTAACAATAGCCATAATTTAACCATTACCCTGCCCCCGCTCGCCGCAAACGCATCGGGCACGCTGACTTATCTTCTCGAAGTGCGTCCCGATGCCAAAGCCGGACAGACCATGAACCGTGCCCAAGCACGCGACAGTCGTGGCACTGTCAGCGCCGTTGCCGACGCCATGGTGCGCATTGCCCGCGATACGTTGACCGACCGGATGACCATCATCGGGCGGATCACCGACGGCGGCTGCGCGGTTGATCCTGACAAAGCGAATGGCATCGGCGGTGTCCGCGTGATGCTCGAAGACGGCAGCTATGCCGTCACCGATCCCGATGGCCGCTACCATTTCGAAGGCGTCCTGCCCGGCACGCATGTCGTCCAGCTCGATCCCTCGACGCTTGGGCCTAGCCTCATCCCCGCCAACTGCGCCCTGAACGCCCGCAGCGGTGGCAACCCGATTTCGCGCTTTGTCGAAGGGCAAGGCGGCGCGCTCGTCCGCTTTGATTTCCGCGCACAATCGGGCGTGAACCCTGCGCTGGCATCTGCCAAAGCGCCCGTTCGCGCCAAGCCCGTCGGCGAAGCAATCGCAGCGGGGGCCGAGCGCGACTGGTTCGCCGGACAAACGCCGGGCGTCGCATGGCTTTTCCCCGAGCCCGAGCACAACCCGCGCACCAAGGCCGTCCGCGTCGCCATCAAGCATGGCCCAGATCAGACGGTCACACTGTTCAGCAACGGCAAGCCCGTCAGCGCCCTCGCGCTCGACGGCACGCGCAAGAATGGTGACGGCTCGATTGCCGTCACTGTCTGGCGCGCGCTCGACCTCAATGACCGCGCGACCGTCTTCATGGCCGAAATCCGCGACAGCAACGGCGTAATCGTCGAACGCCTCGACCGCACCGTCTATTATGCATCCAGCCCGATGAACGCCGTTCTCGTCCGCGAGAAATCTGTTCTGATCGCTGACGGCGTGACCCGCCCGGTTATCGCGCTCCGCCTGACCGACCGCGACGGCAAACCCGTCCACCACGGACTCGTCGGTGATTTCGCTGTTCCCGCGCCTTACTACCCCGCTGTCGAAGCCGATTCGCAGGCCGCGCGGCAACTTTCAGGCCTCGAGCGCGCCCGCCCCGTCTGGCGCGTCGAAGGCGAAGACGGCATCGCTTACATCGAGCTTGAGCCAACAACGGCATCGGGCGGCGTCACCATCACAATGCCCTTCCGCGACGGACAGGTTCAGCGTACCCAGCGAATCGATACCTGGCTCGAGCCCGGCAACCGCCCGTGGACAGTCGTTGGTTTTGCTGCGGGCACTGTGGGTTTTAACACACTCAAGGGCCGCCTCGAAGGGCTTGGTGCCGACGGCGAACATTGGCTGACCGATGCCCGCGTTGCGCTTTATGCAAAGGGCCGCGTCAAGGGCAAATGGCTGCTGACGCTCGCTTATGACAGCGACAAGAACGCCGACGAGAGCCGCTTCGGGGGCGTCATTGATCCGCAAAGCTACTACACAATCTATGCCGACCGCAGCGAGCGCCGTTATGACGCGGCTTCGGTGCGCAAGCTTTATGTTCGCCTTGAGCGCCCGCAGTTCTACGCGCTGTTCGGCGATTTCGAAACCGGCATGGTCGAGCCGCAACTGACCCGTTACGTCCGCAGCTTCAACGGCGTGAAAGCGCAATACCGGTCCGAACAGGTTTCGGCGACGGCGTTCGCGGCGGACACACCCTATCGCCATCGCCGCGAGGAAATTCAGGGCAATGGCTTGTCCGGCCCCTATCAGCTCGGCGCGCGCGACATCCTGCCAAACAGCGAACGAATCACCATCGAAGTTCGTGATCGGCTGCGCTCGGAACGGATCATCGACACCAAGACGCTGACCCGCCATATCGATTATGACATTGACTATGTCGCGGGCACATTGCGCTTCCGTGATCCGGTGCTGAGCCGTTCGTCGCTGCTCGATCCGCAAGTCATCATCGCCGATTATGAAGTTGATGGCGTCGCCCAGCGCGTCACCAATGCCGGTGGCCGCGCTACATGGACCAACACGGCCAAGACGTTGACGGTCGGCAGCAGCGTAATCCACGACGAAACCGATGTCGCAAAAACCAATGTCGGCGGCGTCGATGTCAAATACACGCCCAACGCGCAGACCGAAATCCGCGCCGAATTTGCGCGCAGCGACTCATCGGCGCGGGCCAGGGCATCCGCGCCAGCCGCTGGTGCCGCCAACGCATGGCTCATCGAAGCCGAGCACCACGGCCCGAAATATGACATTTTCGCCTATGCGCGCGAACAGCAGCGCGGCTACGGCGTTGGCCAGATCAATGCCAGCGAAACCGGCACGCGCAAGTTCGGCTTTGACGGGCGGCTGCGTCTCGGCGAGCAACTCTCGATCATCGGCAGCGCATGGCAAGAAGAATATCTCGGCAGCATCGCGCGCCGTCAGGCGGGGCAAGCGCGCGTCGAATATCGCACCAAGGGGATCGACCTGCGCGCGGGCGTCACCATCGCCAACGACCGCCTTGCCGATGGCCGTCAGGCAAACTCGACCATTGCCCAATTGGGTGCAACCAAGCGCTTCTTCGGCGATCGCCTCGAACTCGACGCTCAAACCGAATTTGCCCTCAGCGGTGATGACGAAAGTATCGACGTGCCTGCACGCCACAAAGCAACGGCGCGTTTCGCGCTGACCCGCGACATCGCGATAGTCGGTGCCTATGAAATCGCAAAAGGCGACAACATAGACGCGCGCACCGCCCGCATCGGTTTCGACCTGAAACCGTGGACCGGTGCTCGCTTCGTTTCGAGCCTGAACCAGCAGAGTATCGCCGAATATGGCCCGCGCAGCTTTGCGGCCTATGGCCTCTCGCAATCATTGCCATTGGGCGAGCGCTGGGCAGTCGATTTCACGCTCGACGGCAACAAGACTATCGGCGGGATCGATAGCACGCGCGTGCTAAATACCGAACAGCCCGTCGCGTCTGGCGGGTTCCTCGGCGCCGGATCAACCCTGACCGAAGACTTCACCGCTGTAACCGCCGGCGCAACCTATCGCGGCGACAAGTGGAGCGCAGCCGGTCGCGCCGAATTCCGCGCCAGTAAATTGTCCGACCGTTATGGCGTCACTGTTTCCGCGCTACGCATGCTTGGCGAAGGTCGAGCATTGGGTGGCCAGTTCAGCTGGTTTCGCGCCAACGACAAGAATGTGCCGAGCAGCACGCAGGCGACCGCGCTCGCGTTGAGCTGGGCCAACCGCCCCGATGACAGCCGCTGGTCGTGGCTTGAAAAGCTCGAACTGCGCAGTGATAGTGTCAGCGGCGTGACCGCAGGCCTGCCCGGCCCCATCGGCGGCGCACCGTCGCTCGTCACGGGCAGCGCAAGCTCGAAACGCATCATCAATAGCTTGAGTGTCAACTGGTCTCCCGTAACCAAATCGGAAGGCCGCTATCTCGGCCGCAGCGAAGTTTCTGTCTTCTGGGGCACACGTTATGGGTCCGAACGGATCGAGCAGGACGAACTCAAGGGCTGGTCAAATGTTGTCGGTGCCGACATCCGTTTCGACTTGTCCGAAACCATCGACGTCGGCCTGTCAGGCACCGTGCGTGAAAGCAATGGTGGCAAGGCGATCAGCTATTCGGGCGGTCCCTCGATCAGCCTGTCGCCGTTCGAAAACAGCTATATCACAGTGGGTTACAACGTCGTTGGCTTCAACGACCGCGACTACAGCGATGCCCGCTACACGCGCAGTGGCCCCTATGTGACGCTCAAGCTCAAGTTTGACCAGAACAGTTTGAGCGGCCTTGGCATCGGGCGGCGCTAAGCTGCCGTCAGTATCCAGCTGAAGCGATGGTGCGCAGGCATGATTTGATACCGTGGCAAGACGTCGGGACCGCATGCGCCCGTGCCCAATCCGCGCATCGCCACGTCAATATGCACTTCAATGCTGTCACGACGAACCAGATCGGCGAGCGTTGTCGCATGCGTCAGGTCAACATCATGATGATGCCGCGCCGAAACGCTCGCCATTTGTGGAAGTGAGATTGCTAGGCCTTGGCCTGCCCGATCACGAAGCATGAAGGATCGCGTTTGATGATGTGCGCCATGCTCCTGCGGGAATGCGAAGGAATGGTATTGATCCTCAACCGTTGATTGCCAACGACCCACAGTCTGCGCTTTGTGGCGGTCGGGGTAGCTTTCGTCAGGACCAAGCCCGAACCAGCTGAAATTCTCGAACCCGGCGGGCACTTCGAAACGCAAACCGACGCGGGGGAGGTCCGACCATGCCTCGGGCACCATGATTTCCTCGTCGATACGCGCGGACCCTTCGCGCAATGTCCAGCGAGAACGATGAACTGCTTTGGGGCCATCGCCCGCCTGCCATTCGCGCGCGATCAACATCGTGTCCCCGTGAATCCGAACACGCGGCGAACCCATTTCCAGCCGATCAAGACCAAGCGCACGCCATTCCTTCAACCGGCTCGGCATGACGGACTCTTCGAGCGTCTGCACACCGTCATTGTCGGTCGGGGCGCGCCAGAAGCAGGCCGTGACATCACCGGTAATCAACATGGTGCCATTATGAGCTATGCCTTTGATTCGTCCCTGATCATCGAAGTTGATCGATAGCTTACCGCTCACAATCCGATTGCCCGTGACGTCCCCACCGGAAGCAATAGGCGGAAAGACAGAAGGTGCCTCCACGACTTGGGGAGCAGTGAGCGTCATCTGGTCCCAAGCAACGACATGCCCTGCCGTGGCCCAATCGGTGTCTGTTTTCAGTGACCACGCGACTGTCAAATGAAGTTCGGCACATGTGTCAATTTGAGCATCAATCGGGACTGACACATCAACCGATCCGCCGGCCCCCAATACACAATCCAACACGCCCCGTTCGACTGTCACTCCATCCTTCTGCAGCGACCAAGCCGCCGCGAGGTCGTTAGTCGACGTAAATACCCGGCGGTTCGTAAACCGGACCTTATTACCGCCCCGCCATTCTGCCGTCACGGGCCGCGCAGCCCACATATATTCGCGCAACCCTGGATGCGGCGCTCCGTCCGGCCCGACCAAGCCGTCGCAACAGAAATTGCCGTCATGCCGCGCTTCGCCAAAATGCCCGCCATAGGCCCAGTAAAACCGGCCCTGCGCATCGGTTTGCGCAAGCCCGTGGTCGCGCCATTCCCAGACAAAGCCACCGCCCAGCGCGGGTTCGGCATAAAAGGCATCGACATAATCGCTGATCGAGCCGTTGCTATTGCCCATGGCATGCGAATACTCACACATGATCAGCGGTCGGTCATCAAGCTGTGTCGCCTCCGCCCATCGCGCCCAGTTCACGATGAAATCAATCGGCGGATACATCGGACAAACCAGATCGGTTGCCGTGCGTTCCGAATGGCTTGGCGGCTGCTGCGCCGCCGCACTGGGATCGCCCCAGAATGTCATGAACCGGTCCGCGACGGCCCCTTCATAATGTACAAAGCGCGTCGGATCGACACGACGGGCAAGCGCCGCTGCGGCATCGTGCGCGGGGCCGTGCCCGGCCTCATTGCCCAGCGACCAGCCGATGATGCAAGGGTGATTGCGGTCGCGCAGGATCATCCGCTGGACGCGGTCAATGATCGCTGTCTGATAGCGAACATCGTTGGCCACCGCTTTCCAGCGCACGTGGCATTCGACATTGGCCTCGTCAATCACATAGAGCCCCAACTCATCGGCCAAATCGAGCAAGCGGTGGTCGTTGGGATAGTGCGCCGTGCGCACCGCGTTAATATTATGTTGTTTCATCGCTACGAGGTCGGCACGCATGTCAGCTAGGCTCGGCGTTTTGCCATTCACGGGATGATGGTCATGGCGATTGACACCGAGGACGATGATCGGCTTGCCGTTGATCAGCAAGCGCCGGTCGCGAACCTCGACACGGCGGAAGCCAATCCAGCTTTCATGCATCTCGACGACATTGCCCTGCGGATCGACCAGTTCGGTGATCAATTGATAGCGATTTGGTGCTTCGGCGGACCACGGCTTTGGATCGGCGACGCAGCACGACAGTTCCGCCTCATGCCCCGGATAGGTGTAGGACTGCGCAAGTTGCTGCATCAACGCGGCGTCATGCGCGAATTGCTGCACGTCCGCCACGCCAAGGTCTGACACGCCATCCAGCCGCGCCCTTACTGTGTGGCCGACGGAATGGCCCTTCACTTGCGCCCTCAGATTTAGCGTCCCGACAACCGTGTCCGCGTTATAATCGGCAACAACGATAAGGTCTTCGATCCGGATGACGCCACGGGCTTCAAGATAGACCGACCGGTGCAACCCGCCATGCCGCCAATGATCCTGATCCTCGATCCACGTCGCGTCAGACCATTTCACGACCATGATGGCGAGCTGGTTACCGTCCGCGACCAAATACGGCGTCAGGTCAAATTCTGAGGGTAGGCGGCTGTCCTTGCCCATCCCGACAAAGTGACCGTTGCACCAGACCAACGCCAGGCTTTCAAAGCCACCGATATGCAGGATAATGGCACGCCCAGCCCATGCCGGATCAACGCTGAAACAGCGTCGGTATAGACCCGTCGGGTTCTTGTCGGGAACGCCGCCCGGCTCATGCGGATCGGCAAACGGCATCTGGAAATTGCAGTAAATCGGTGGATCGCCAACCTCCTGCATCGTCCAGACGCCGGGAACGGTGATGCTGCGCCAAGTCGCCCCAACGTCACCATCTTTCCAGCCATCGGGCGCAGCGAGCGGCGATCCGACAAGCTGGAATTGCCATTCGCCGTCCAGCGGCGCGCGCCAGTTGCCGCCTGTCGCGTTAAGCGGAATTAACGGCGCCCGCGCGGGCAATCGTCCAAGACCAGTCAATTCGGGCTGGAACAACATTTCCAGCGGCACCGGTAGCATCACGGCAGCAGCTTCCCGGGGTTCATAATCCCCTGCGGATCGAGCGCGGCCTTTATGCTTGCCATCAGGCGCTTTTCAACTGCCGGTCGGTGCGCATCGGCTTCGTCGCGACGCAGGACGCCAAGGCCATGCTCAGCCGAAATCGTGCCATGGTGCGCGCGGACAAGATCATGAACAATATCATTTAACCGGTCCTGCTGCGCCACGAATAACGCTTGGTCCGCACCTTTGGCTGACGAGAAATTATAGTGAAGATTGCCATCGCCAAGATGGCCAAAAATGACGGGGCGAAAATCGGGATAAACGGCAGCGACGGCGGCAAGCCCTTCGTCGATGAAGGCGGCAATGCTCGAAATCGGCACAGCAATATCATGCTTGATCGCGCGCCCCTCGGCCCCCTGCGCCTCCGAGATGAATTCCCGCAACAGCCAAAGCGCACGGGACTGGGCGAATGAATCAGCGATCGCGCCATCGGTGACAAGACCCGCCTCGAAAGCGGCGGCCAGACTATGTTCGAGCGCCCCTCGCGCGTTTTCTTCGCTTTTCGCGTCGGAGATTTCGATGAGGACATACCACGGGCTCCGCGACGACAAGGGATCGCGCGTGCCGGGCATGTGGTTGAGGACGAGACCGAGGCAGACATCGGAGAACAGCTCGAACGCCGTCAGCACGGTGTCGTGTTCGCTGCGCAGCTGATCGAACAACGCCGTCGCAACTGCGCCGGATCGAACTGCGACGAGCGCCGTCAGGCGTGCCGCCGGTTTGGGGAATAGCTTCAGGACCGCCCCGGTTATGACGCCAAGCGTCCCCTCGGACGCGATGAACAGGTCGCGCAGATCATAGCCCGAATTGTCCTTCCGCAACCCTTTCAGCCCGTCCCAGACTTCCCCCGCCGCGGTCACAACTTCCAGACCAAGGCACAATTCCCGCGCATTGCCATAGCGCAGGACAGCGGTTCCTCCCGCGTTGGTCGCCAGATTGCCGCCGATGGTGCACGATCCTTCAGCCCCAAGGCTTAATGGGAACAAGCGATTGGCAGCCGTGGCGGCCTCTTGCACCGCTTGTAAAATGCACCCGGCATCGACGGTCATCGTATTATTGGCCGGATCGACGCTGCGGATGCGGTTGAGCCGCGTCAGCGACAGGACGATATTGCGCCCTGTCTCGCGCGGTACAGACCCGCCCGACTGTCCAGTATTGCCACCCTGCGGCACGATGGCACTGTCATGTGCGGCGCACCAGCGGACCACCTTGGCAACATCATCAACGCTGTCAGGGATGACAACCGCAAGCGCCGTTCCCCGCCACGTCTTGCGCCAATCGACGACAAACGGTTCAAGATCAGCGGCCCCGGTCAGCAACGTCCCGTTAAAGGCTTCGCGCAATCCGTCGATGCTCATACCTTGACGTCGGCCACCCCACCTTTGGGATTGGGGCCATAAGCATTATCCGCTGCCGTTCCCGGTTGAACCAGAAGCACCAGCAATATGATCGTCCCCACGAGCAAGGCGAGCGCCGCAACCACGCCCTGTGAACCCGAATCCACGCTGACCAGCCAGCCCAGATACGGCAACCCGAACAACAACATCCACCATCCCGAACGGCCAATATCATGGAGTCGGCGGATACCCACCGTGGCCGCAGGGGCCAGCAAGATCAGCGTGACCGCAAGGGTGATCGACCCCATGCCGCCAGCGATAAGGGGCTGCGACGTGACCGCATCAATATAACTCGTGATCATCTGCAAGATCAGCGCCGACAGCCAGAATAGCCAGAATTCCATGCGGCGTGACCGGCCACTGAAATCGGTCAATCGCTGGAATGGCATTAAGATCCACCGCATTTACCAGTCCCTTATGCTCAATTTCGTGGCGCTTGACGCCGGTAACTCAACGCCTCGGCGACGTGGATGCGACAGACATGTTCACTTGCGCCCAGATCGGCAATCGTTCGCGCCACACGCAGGATACGGGTGTATCCGCGCGCCGACAAGCGCATTGCTTCGGCGGCTTGGGCGAGCAATCGACGGCCCGGCTCGTCCGGCGTTGCATGTTCTTCGAGGAGTTTGCCATCAACCTCGGCATTCGTTCGCGGACCATCCGCGCCATAACGCGCGCGCTGCAGGTCGCGTGCGGCAGCCACACGGGCACGAACTTCGGCGCTGCCCTCTGCAGGGGGCGGCAACACGAGATCGGCCGCGCTAACAGCGGCAACGTCAACATGAAGATCAATGCGATCGAGCATCGGGCCGGAGACTTTAGCCTGATAATCCGCTGCACATTTCGGCGCGCGCGAGCAGGCTAAGGCGGCGTCGCCAAGATGTCCGCACCGACAGGGATTCATCGCCGCGATCAATTGCACCCGCGCCGGAAACGTCACATGCGCATTGGCGCGCGCGACACTGACCGTGCCGGTTTCAAGCGGCTGGCGCAGCGAATCGAGGACAGCGCGCTGGAACTCCGGCAGTTCGTCAAGGAATAAGACACCCAGATGCGCGAGGCTGACTTCGCCGGGTTTCACTTTCAGGCCGCCGCCTGTGAGCGCCGCCATTGATGCGCTGTGGTGTGGCGCGCGAAAGGGTCGCGTGCGAACCAGCCGACCGTCGTTCAGCGCGCCCGCAACGCTGGCGACCATCGACACTTCGAGCGCTTCGGCTGCTGTCAGGTCGGGCAAGATGCCCGGCAAGCATGACGCCATCAGCGATTTGCCCGCCCCCGGCGGCCCGACCATCAGCAGATTATGTCCGCCCGCCGCCGCGATCTCCAATGCGCGTTTGGCGGTTTCCTGTCCTTTGACTTGGCGCAAGTCCGGCCCGTGTTCGCGTTCTTCAGCAATTCCGGCGGCGGGCGATGGCAGCAGCGCTTGCCCTTTGAAATGGTTGAGCAGGCTCAGCAAATCGGGCGCGGCAATAACTTCCACCTGCCCCGCCCATGCCGCCTCGGATCCCTGCACCGCCGGACACACCAGTCCACTACCGATCTCAGACGCATGCAGCGCGGCGAGCAACACGCCGGGCGACGCGGCGACCCGCCCGTCGAGACCGAGTTCGCCGACCACAACATAGCTGGCCAAAGTTTCCGCATCGACGATCCCCATCGCGCCGAGCAACGCCAGCGCAATCGGCAGATCATAATGTGAGCCCTCTTTGGGCAAATCTGCAGGTGACAGGTTCACTGTGATCCGCTTGGGCGGCAACGACAGGCCGAGCGAGGCAATCGCCCCGCGCACCCGCTCGCGGCTTTCGGCAACGGCTTTGTCGCCAAGGCCCACAACATTGAAATTGGGCACGCCTGCGATCAGCGAGCATTGCACTTCCACGGCACGCGCTTCGAGGCCGAGATACGCCACTGTCGGCACTGTTGCGACCATCTAACCCCGTGCCCCCGATTCAATTATTGATCTACCTGCATAAGGGCAGCCTTGCCAAGCCGCCCGTTGCTAACCACATGCCCCTTCATGAAGTTAGGCAGCCGCTGGCGGATGTATGAACGCAAACCGGCCGTCCGCGTGTCGCTGTTTGCGCTCGGCATTTTTCTGATGATCATCTCGCCGATCATCGGTGCCTTGCCCGGCCCGGGCTTTATCATCGTGTTTCCGCTCGGCTTGGGCCTGACACTCAAATATTCGCGCTGGGCAAAGCGGCGTTATGTCCGGTTCAAGCGGCGCTGGCCAAAGCACGGCCATTGGGCCGATTGGGGCCTGCGCCGCGCCAGCGCCAAACGCCGCGCCGATTTGAAGCAGAACAAGAATTGACTTTCACGTGCGCCTTGCCTAATCGCCTCCCCAGCGGTCGTTCCTCGCGGGGCGGCCTTTTCTTTTCAAAGTTTTGAATCAGGGCATGAGCGATGAAGCGCACCTTTCAGCCGAGCAACCTCGTCCGCGCACGGCGTCACGGATTCCGTCACCGGATGTCGACAGTGGGC
>JANLSJ010000038.1:0-2714 GCA_031362355.1 Sphingomonas sp. | reverse complement strand
GCCGGTCGCTAAGCAGATGGAGCGACGGATCAGGAAAGAAGGGATGCCATGCGGGATAATTTCTGAAGGTAATCCCAAAAAGCGTTTTGATCGTGCGAGAAAGTTGGGGTTGTCCGTGACGACGACAATGGATGCAGTCCTCACGGGCTTACCAAGACCGTCGAGTAACATCGCCAACCGCTCAATCCCGGCAGCCCAGCCGACCGCAGGCGTAGCATTACCGCCCAAATTCTCGATCAATCCGTCATAACGCCCGCCGCCTAGCACCGTTCCTTGCGCGCCCAGCCGGTCGGTGACGAATTCGAACGCCGTGTGGCGGTAGTAATCGAGGCCGCGCACGAGGCGCGCATTGCGCTCCCACGCGACGCCTGCGGCATCCAGGCCTGCAGTTACGCTCCCAAAGAAATCCTGTGCCTCAGCCGACAGATAGTCGTCGATTACCGGCGCGGCGTCAGCGATGGGGCGGTCTTTCGGGTCCTTGCTGTCGAGAATGCGCAGCGGGTTTTTTTCCAGCCGTGCCAGGCTGTCCTCTGACAAGCCATCCTTATGGTCGTTGAAATAAGCGATCAACGCCGCACGCCAAGCATCGCGGCTCTCGGTGTCGCCCAACGTATTGAGCTGCAACGTCACCCCGTCATTGATACCGAGTTCCTTGAGCAACTGGTCAGCCATCACCAGCAATTCGACGTCAGCCTGTGGCTCAGCTGCGCCGATAATCTCGGCATCAATCTGGTGGAACTGCCGATAACGGCCCTTTTGCGGGCGTTCGTACCGGAACAAAGGCCCATGCACCGACAGCTTCATCGGCGCATATTGTTGCCAGCCGTTGGTCAGATACGCCCGCGCAATCCCGGCGGTAAATTCCGGGCGCAGCGTGACCGAATCCCCGCCGCGGTCTTCGAACGTATACATCTCCTTCGACACGACATCGGTCGCCTCGCCCAGCGAACGCGAAAACACCGCAGTCGGCTCGATCACCGGCAATTGCAGCCCCTTGAAGCCATATAGCCGACGGACGCGTTCGAACGTCGCGACGACATGCGCGAAGCGTTCTTCGGTTTCGCCGAACATATCCTGGGTGCCGCGAACCGGCTGCGGGGTTTGTATCTTTGCCATTTGCCAAGCGCCCTAGCGGCTAATTGGCGTTAGTGGAATAGGGCTGGACGCCGCCATCGCCTTTCGCCAAAACGCGGCATCATGAATTTACGCATAACGTCGCGCGCCATTGCCGCCCTCACCCTTTCCTCCACCCTCGTCACCGCCGCGCACGCCCAAAGCGCACCGCAGCCGGTGGCCATCGTGAACCGCGTTCCTGAACCAGAAGACCGGCCCCTGACTGCGCCGATGCAGCTTGACGTCGATGCCACCGATATCGCCCGCGCCATTTTCCGCGTGAAGCAGACCATCCCCGTTGAAGCGGGCAAGCCGCTTATCCTGCTCTATCCGCAGTGGCTGCCCGGCAAGCACGGTCCGCGCGGTGCGCTGGCCGAAATGACCGGCCTCAAAATCCGCTCGAACGGCAAATTGCTCGAATGGACGCGCGATCCGGTCGAGGTTTATGCCTTCCATGTCGATACGCCCGCGGGCACCAAGTCGGTCGATGTCGAATTCCAATTTACCTCGCCGGTGCAGGGCAGCGAGGGCCGCATCGTCGTCACCCCTGCGATGATGAATATCCAGTGGGAGCAGGTCGCGCTTTACCCCGCGGGCCATTTCACCCGCGCCATTCAGGTCCAGCCGTCGATTACCCTGCCCAAGGGCTGGACCGGCGTGGCGGCGCTAGACGGGGTAAAGAGCACCGGAAACCGGATCGACTATGGCGTCACTAACTTCGAAACGCTGGTCGACAGTCCGATGTTTGCTGGACCGCATTACCGCAAATGGGATTTGGGCAACAAGGTCACGCTCAACATCTGGGCCGACGAGGCGAAGTTTCTGGAGGCCAAGCCCGAGCAGATTGCGGCGCACCGGGCGTTGGTCGATGAGGCGGTGATCCTGTTCGGCTCGAAACATTTCGACCGGTATGAATTTTTGCTCGGGCTGACCGAGGAATTGGGTGGGATCGGACTGGAGCATCACCGCTCATCCGAAAACACCCGCGAGACCGATTATTTTACCGAATGGGCGGATAACGGGTCCGAACGCGGATTGCTGCCGCACGAATTGACGCACAGCTGGAACGGCAAATTCCGCCGTCCGGCCGAGATGTGGACGCCGAACTACTCGGTGCCGATGCGTGACAATCTGCTCTGGGTTTATGAAGGGCAGACCAGTTACTGGGACCTCGTGCTCGCCGCGCGGTCGGGGTTGCAATCGAAGGAAATGGTGCTCGCCGAATGGGCGAAATATGCTGGTTTCTATGCCGAGCAGCCGGGCCGCGACTGGCGCAGCGTGGAGGACACCACGCACGACCCGATCTTTGGTGCGCGCAAACCAAAGCCATTTGCCAGCCAAGCGCGCGGTGAGGATTACTACAACGAAGGTTCGCTCGTCTGGCTCGCCGCCGACATGACGATCCGCGAACTATCGAAGGGCAAGAAGTCGCTTGATGATTTTGCACGCGCCTTTTTCGGCGTTCGCGATGCCGATTGGGGAGTTTTGACCTATGATTTCGACGAGGTCGTGCGCACGCTCAATGCGGTGCAACCTTATGATTGGGCGAAGTTCCTCGACACCAAATTGCGCCAACCCGGCCAGCCCGCACCGCTCACCGG
>JANLSJ010000032.1:0-15694 GCA_031362355.1 Sphingomonas sp. | reverse complement strand
GTGACGTTGCTTGAAGACCAAGCAAGCGGGCGTATCGGTATTCCAATCCTGTTACGACGTGAGAGCGAGCCATCCCACATTGTCTCGCCAAATCCCGCCAAATCCCATAGGGACGTTGGTGCAACTGCTACATAATGCCGCAGAAAACCCCTGTCCTACAGCCCCGCTCCTGTGCTTAACCTGCCCCAAGACCAGCCTCGCTGCCACCGCCAACGCCCGAAGCACGGCTCAACATAACCGCCTGAGCAAAACAATTTCGGGTGACCGCCGTAGTGTCAACTTTGTCAACTTCGCACGACACTTCATCGTGAGAACTTCGAGAACTTCGGCGAAATTTTCGGCAGTTTTGCGCGAATTCGCGGTCTTAACGCCCCCGCCCTGGCCCGCCGCGACCGCCGCCGCCCGAGCCGCCACCCCTTGGCCCCCGTTTCGTCTCGACAATCGGCGGCTTGCTCGGGCCACGCGGTCCCCGCGGACGTGGAGGCGCATCAGGGCGCGGGCCGCTAAAGGTCAGCCGCTGCGGCGCGCCTTTGGCGACGTTGTATCCTTCCTTCAGCAGCCGGTTGAACGTTGCGCGCGTGCTCGCGTTCAGTGCGGCCTGCACTTCCTTCGGCAAATCCGCGAGCGTCGTATTGGGATGCACCGCGCCGAGATCACGCGCGAGCACATTGGTCAGCCCGCCGGCGGCCGCTTTCCAAGCCACAATGGCGTCGAGAACGGCGGCAACAAGCGCGTCCTGCATGATGTCTGTCGCTGACTTTTCCATGGGCGAGCCAAAGCCACGTCAGCGGCTTCACGTCAACCGAATTGCTTTGCCCAATCGTCGGCCTTGAACCCGACCAGCAGCGGTCCCGCCCCTTCGACCACCGGCCGCTTGATCATCGATGGGTTTGCGATCATCAAACGGATCGCCTTTGCCCGGTCAATGCCCGCCTTGTCCGCATCGTCCAGTTTCTTGAACGTCGTTCCCGCGCGATTAAGCAACGGCTCCCACCCCACTGCATCCGCCCAACGGTTCAAACTCGCGGCGTCAACCCCGGCTTTCTTGTAATCATGAAACACATAAGCCACGCCCGCCGCTTCGAGCCAGACCCGCGCTTTTTTGACCGTATCGCAATTGGGAATGCCGAAAACGGTAACCGTCACCGCAACCAGCCGTAGCCCGCCGCCTTGCCCGAAAACCACACGGCAAACACGCCCACCGCAATGATAAACAGCGGGAAAATCGCTGCCGTCGGGCCAACGGTGGTCAGGATCGGCGTTGCCGCAAAAGTCCATCCGAACTGGACGACGACAGCAATGAGCGAAACGATGTAGAGCGGTCGCGCAATCTTAAACCGCAGCAGCAGCGCGATTCCCGCCGCGAGCCCCACCCATACCGCGAGCGCATAGGCTCCTGTCACCCACGACGGCATGCTTTTCCAGACTTCCTGCTCCGCCACGGGCAATTGCGCCATATCAGCGGCGCTCATCGATACCTGACTGATATAGGCATAGCAGCCGATGCATTCCCACAGGATCAAAATCACTGCGGCTACATAAAACCATGATGGTGGTTTGGTCATGACACGCTCCCCCGCGTTTTGTTGTAACAGCGCTATATCACTCGATCCAAGGCAACGCCAATGGCTTCGATGACCCTGATAACATCGACAAGCGGATTGGCGGCAACATTGCGAAACCAGCGTTCACTAGCAATCGTCGTCAGTGACGCGATGCCTGTCGGCAGTGAATCATAAAGGTGTTCGACATCACCTGTAACCGGCCGCCAGATTACGATCCCGGTTTCTGGGCGCGCGAGCAAAATGAGCCGACGGTCCGCGTCAACGAAATCGGCCAACGCTTCGGCGGCGGACATGCAATGATCAATGCGCTGAGCCAGGCCGTCACGTCCCCAAACCAGTATCGTCGCCAGCAACGGCACTGCAACCGCCCCATGTGACCCCAGCAATCCAACATTGGGCACCGCCAGATAAGCACCCCCGAAGCTAATCGCAGCTTCGGATTTCTGGGCATCGCGAAACAGGACGAGTGCTGACTCCTTGGGTTGAAACAGCCATTTGTGCGCAGATATGGAAATCGAGTCTGCATGCTCGACGCCATCAAGCGCCGAGGCATGGCGCGTGCTCAGCCGCAATGCCCCCGCCCAAGCCGCATCGACATGCGTCCACGCAGCGCGCCCGACAAGCGTGAGGTCATCGACTACGCCTGTGCTTGTCGTGCCTGTTGTCAGGACCAGCGCGCTGCGGCTCAAATCACTTGGCAACGCACTGGCGATAAGCCGACCCGTCGAGTCGCTGGGAACCTGTCGCAGCTTCAGGCCAAGCAGGTGCGCGCTTTTGGCAATCGACAGATGTGCACTATCGGCAACGACGACCTCGTTCACACCGGCACATTCGCGCGCAGCCCAAAGTGCGGTAAGATTGGCAACCGTCGATCCCGGGAGCATATGCCCACCCGTCATACCGAAGAACGGAGCGAGCCACGCGATAACAAGCGCTTCGATTTCGCGTGCAGCCGGTGCCGTCGCCGGGTGCAACAGGTTTTGGTTCAACGACGCATTCCACAGCGTCGTCGCCCAAGTGATCCACGGTGTTGGCGGGTCCATGTGCGCCATTGCGGTTGACGAGCCGAGTGGCGCTGCCCTGCCCAACACATGTGGCGCCAACAGGTTCAGCGTTTCAATTTCGCCGATGCCATTGTCAGGCATGGCCGACGGCAACGACTGAATGTCCCCATCGCCATGCTGCAACAGCAAGCGAAGAGCGTGTTGCAAACCTTCGTCGGCACGCTCGGCATCAAAACTATGGTCGATCATTTTTTTTCACAGGCAGCCAGCCTACTCCCACTCGATCGTGCCCGGTGGCTTGCTCGTATAGTCATAGACCACGCGGTTGATCCCCTGCACTTCGTTCACGATCCGCGTCGCCACGCGCGACAGGAACGAAGCATCGAACGGATAGATGTCCGCCGTCATCCCGTCGGTGCTGGTCACCGCTCGCAAGGCGCAGACATTTTCGTATGTCCGCCCATCGCCCATCACGCCGACCGTGCGCACGGGCAGGAGCACCGCAAAGGCCTGCCAGATCGCATCATACAAACCGGCGTTGCGGATTTCCTCGAGATAGATCGCGTCGGCCTTGCGCAACACATCACACCGTTCCTTAGTCACTTCGCCGGGAACGCGGATCGCGAGTCCCGGTCCCGGGAACGGATGCCGCCCGACAAAAATCTCGGGCAGCCCGAGTTCACGCCCCAACGCGCGGACTTCATCCTTGAACAATTCGCGCAACGGCTCGACCAGCCCCATCTTCATGCGCTCCGGCAGGCCGCCGACATTATGGTGGCTCTTGATCGTGACGCTCGGTCCACCGGTGAAGCTGACGCTTTCGATGACGTCAGGATAGAGTGTGCCTTGGGCGAGGAAATCCGCGCCGCCGATCTTCTTGGCTTCATCATCGAACACGTCGATGAAGGTCTTGCCAATGAATTTGCGCTTGTCCTCGGGATCAGTGAGCCCTTTAAGGCCATTCATGAACAACACCTCGGCGTTCACATGGACCAGCGGAATGCCATAATGCTCGCGGAACAGGCCGACCACCTGCTCGCTTTCGCCCAACCGCATCAGGCCGTGGTCGACATAGACACAGGTGAGCTGGTCGCCGATCGCTTCGTGGATCAGCACGGCTGCAACGGCGCTATCAACGCCGCCTGAAAGCCCACAGATAACCTTCTTGTCGCCGACCTGCGCACGGATGTCGGCAATCTTGGCAGCGCGATACCCCGCCATCGTCCAGTCGCCGGGGCAGCCGCAGACATGGCGGACGAAATTGGCAATCAGCTTGCCGCCATCGGGCGTGTGGACAACTTCAGGGTGGAACATCGTTGCGTAAAAGCGCCGCGCATCGTCGGCGACGACCGCGAACGGCGCGCGTTCGGACGTTGCCACCACACGGAAGCCGGGCGGCAACGCTTCGACTTTGTCGCCGTGGCTCATCCACACCTGGTGGCTTTCGCCCGGTGCCCACAGGCCGTCGAACAACACGCAGCTTTCATCAACTTTCAGGAACGCCCGTCCGAATTCGCGGCTTTCAACGCTCCCCACACGTCCGCCCAGCTGCGCGCACATCGTCTGCTGCCCGTAACAGATCCCGAGGATGGGGAGGCCCGCTTCATAGAAACGCTGCGGCGCGCGCGGGCTGTCGGCGTGGGTGACCGATGCAGGCCCCCCGCCAAAGATGATCCCCGCAGGCTTCAACCGGTCAAACGCGGCCTCGGCGGCGTTAAACGGCGCGATCTCACAATAAACCCCTGCTTCGCGCACGCGGCGGGCGATGAGTTGGGTAACTTGGCTGCCGAAATCGACGATCAATATGGTGGAGGCTTGGCTGGACATGGCCCCACCTACCGAGGCCATGTCCGTCTGTCATCGGTCAATTGCCTTGATAGGCATATCCGCTGTCGATCCGCACATCCTCAACCTGTCCGTAACGGACGGAGCAAGTGAACCGCTGCGTCCCGCGATCGTCGCGGTCGTTGGTTTCCACCGTGCCGCGCACTTCATAGCCGTCGCGCGTGCGCTGGACGTCTTCGATATTGCGGACCCGCGCGCTGTTGCCATAGCGTTGTTCGACGCGGCTGGCACAGGCGTCGGCTGCCTGATCTTCTGAATTGATATTGCCGCGATAGCGGTTGTCACCATTGCGGTTGTTTGACTTGGAGGCTGCCCCGGCAATCGCCGCAAGCACGCCGATGATAGCAACACCTGCGATCACATCGCCCGCGCTGATGCCACGGTTGTGATGGCGACGGCCACGATCATAACCGCGATTGCCATAGCCCTGCCCATAGCCCTGATTGCCATATCCAAAGCCGCCATAAACGCCCTGCGCCATGGCTGGCGTGACCGATGTCGCGAGCATCGCGGTCGCCAAACCCGCCACTATGACTGAACGCACCATCTTCATGTCCCCAAATCCTTCGCTCCGGGTCAGCTGATTCGTGTCCCGTATCTTGCGATTAGGCGTGCCCCGTTGTCGCCAACCTGAATTGCTCCGTCAGCGAAATGAAAGCAAGTCAAACCCCTGAAAATGCTGACACACCGCATTGAAAAGCGCGGCGGCGCATGTTAACAACTCATTAACAAAATATGGCGGGGTGACCCGATACGTGTTTTGGCAAGGGTCGCGAAGATGATGATTACGCCGATTATTTTGGCGGTAATCAGTCAATAATGGGCGTAGTTGCGTTGCGTGCTCCTGCGGATTCGGAATTTGCTCCGGCAAACGACTCCGCTGCGTCACTCGATGGCATCATCTCCCAATCCCGAATTGGCACAAGTCGCCAATTATAAAATCAGATGCTGCGGCGTCATGCCGCGTTTGAGTTGCGTACCGAAGAGCCGTTAAATCGATCACTGGATCCTACACAGGGGAAATCGAATGAAACTGAAATATGCCTCCATCGCGCTGGCAGCCTTGATTGCCAGCACCGCACCGGCTCAGGCCGCGATCACCGTTTACACCAGCCTTGCCGCGTTCAACGCCGCGACGATGATGCCGGGCACAGACACTTATACTGGTTTCAGCATCACCGGTGTCACCGGTTCGCCAATTGTGCGCACCGCCGGGGCTTATGGCTACACCGCTGCAACACCGGGCGATTTCTTCGGTGCCGGCACCGTGGCCAACCCTTGGCTATCGACGAACACCGCGACTGACACCATGACCTTCAACACTTTCACCGGCGGGTCAAACGGCGTGGGCGGCAACTTCTTCGGCAGCGACATTGCTGGCGCCTTCCAAGCCGGTAACATCACGGTCGTTGCAACCGACGCAAGCGGTTCGGTTACCCAAACGATTGTCGGCGCAACAACGGGCAGCTTCCTCGGCTTCGTCTCGACCACGGCTGTTACCAGCCTCACGGTCACGTCAGTTCAGGGCGCTACGCCACTTTGGGGCACCGTCGACAACCTCGTCTTCGCCAAGCGCGCTGGCGTTGTTGCGGCGATCCCTGAATCAAGCACTTGGCTCATGATGCTTGCGGGCTTCGGCCTTGTTGGTGGTGCGATGCGCCGCCGCAGCACGGTCCGGATCGCACAAGCGGTCTAAACTTCGCAAGTTCGGGAAACGGGGAGGTGCGGCAACGCGCCTCCCTTTTTCTTTGCCTACCGAACAGACATTCCCGTCCACTTCGCTACGAATGCCCATTCGTCGGCGGCGCTTTCGATAATCTTATCGGTCGGCTTCCCCGCGCCGTGCCCCGCGCGTGTCTCGATGCGGATAATGTGCGGCTTGGGTCCCGCCTTCGCCGCCTGAAGTGCCGCTGTATATTTGAAGCTGTGCCCCGGCACGACGCGATCATCAGTGTCCGCCGTCGTTACGAGCACAGCTGGGTAATCAGCCCCCACCTTGATATTGTGATAGGGCGAATATGCCCGCAACAGTCGCCAGTCTGCCTCGACCGCCGGGCTGCCATAATCATCGACCCAGTAACGCCCCGCCGTAAACTGATCGAAGCGCAGCATATCCATCACACCCACCGCCGGGAGCGCCGCCGCGAAAAGATCAGGCCTCTGGTTGACCACCGCCCCCACCAGCAGCCCGCCATTCGATCCGCCCTGAATCGCGAGCTTGTCCTTTGACGTAATCCCTGCAGCAATCAGCCGTTCAGCCGCCGCGATGAAATCATCGAAAACATTCTGCTTGCGCGCAAGGCGTCCCGCATCATGCCAGTCCTTGCCATATTCGCCGCCGCCGCGCAGGTTGGCGACCGCAAGCACCCCGCCCTGCTCAAGCCATGCAATCCGCGTCGCCGAGAAACCGGGCGTCAGCGAGACATTGAATCCGCCATAGCCATAGAGCAAAGTCGGCGCGGGGCCCTTTGCCGCCCCCTTTTTGCGGACGATGAACATAGGGATCGGTGTCGCGTCCTTCGACGGAAAGAAAACCTGATCGGTTTCATAAGCCGCAGGATCGAACGCCACCTTCGGCGTGAAGAACGGCTCGCTGCGGTTGGTCTCGGCGTTGAAGCGATAGATCGTTGGCGGCGTCGCGAAGCTCGAGAAGCTGAAGAAAGTTTCGCCTTCGCCATAACGACCGCCGAACCCCGCCGCAGTGCCGATCCCCGGCAGGTCGATTTTGCCGACGGGCTTTCCTTCGAGCGTGAACCGCTCGGCCTGCGATTTCGCATCACCCAGATAGGCAACGATCAGATGTGTCCCCACCATCGACGCACCGACCAGCGTGTCCTTCTCTTCGGAGACGATCCCGACGGGCTTGGCCTTACGCGTGCCGACATCAATCCGGACGATCCGCCCCTTTGGGGCATCCTTGTCGGTGCGGAACCACAGGCGATTGCCGATTGCGCCGACCAACGCCCAGTCATTATCGATATTCGGGATCAGCGCGCGGGGTTTCGCGCCCGGCTTGTCGAGCGCCACCAGCGTTACCGCGTTGCGTGGATCGGTTCCCGACGATGAGCTGATCACCAGCCAGCGGCCATCATCGGTGACTTCGGCGCTATGGTTTAGTTTGGGCGTTGCGGGCGTCGCGTAAACTTGCACGTCGGCGGATTGCGCTGTGCCGACCGCGTGAAACCAGACGCTCTGGTTCAGATTCAACGACTGGAAAGCCGCCCCTTCCTTGGGTTCAGGAAATCGCGAGTAAAAGAACCCACTGCCGTCACGCTTCCACGATAGGCGAGAGAATTTGACCCAACGGACCGCCTCGTCAAGCGTCTTGCCAGTGACGACATCAAGCAGCTTTACCGTCCGCCAGTCCGTCCCGCCGTCCTGAACCGCATAGGCCAAATACCGCCCGTCTTCCGACGGCAGCCATTCGGCCAGCGCCGTCGCGCCATCCTTTGCCCACAGGTTAGGATCGAGCAGCAGCCGCTCACCGTCGCCGTCGCGGACCCACAATGTTGACTGGTTTTGGAGGCCGCTATTGCGTGAATAGAAATAGCGCGACCCCGCCTTTTGCGGAACACCCATGCGTTCAAACGCGAACAATTCGCGGAGCCGCTTTTCAAAAACATCGCGCCCCGGCAGCTTGGCGAGATAGGCACCGCTGACCGCATTTTGCGCGGACACCCAGTCGCGGACCTTCGCATCGCCGCGCACGTCTGCTTCGAGCCATCGATAAGGATCGGCCACCGACTCACCAAAGGGCGTGTCGACGACATCAACGGTCGCAGTCTTCGGATAATCCAACGGTGCCTCCGCGTTCAGCGCAGCAGGCAACAGACATGCCGCCATGAAAAGCCCCGGCCAAGACCGGAGCCTTTTCATCAGGCCGCTTCGTCCATGTCATCATCGCCCATGACCGGACCTGAGTCCTTGCCCTTGGCGTCAACATCACGGTCGATGAATTCGATGATCGCCATCGGGGCTGCGTCGGACATGCGGATACCGGCCTTCACGACGCGGCAATAGCCACCAGCGCGGTCGGCATAGCGCGGGGCCAGCGTGTCGAACAACTTGATCAGCTGCGCATCGTCGAGCAACCGCGCATGCGCCAGACGACGGTTGGACAAGCCACCCTTTTTCGCCAGCGTGATGAGCTTTTCGGTATAGGGGCGCAGTTCCTTCGCCTTGGCCAGCGTCGTGGTGATCTGCTCATGCTTGATCAGCGCGGCGGCCATGTTGCGGAACAGCGCTGTGCGGTGTGAAGAGGTCCGTTGGAGCTTACGTCCGGCATTACGATGACGCATGATAGTCTTCCTTCGTTCGTCCCGCCGCCGTATCAGGCACGGCGGGCCGGGCGGTGAAAAAGGGGCACCGCCCAAACCCCGTGTAATAATTCCAACTAAACCCGTTCGCCCTGAGCCTGTCGAAGGGCTGTCCTTACTTCTGCAATTTCGCAAAAGAAGGACAAGGCTTCGACAAGCTCAGCCCGAACGGTTTGGGGGTTACCCCATCAACTCAGCTTCGAGCTTCTTGGCCATGTCCTCAATGTTCTCAGGCGGCCATCCGGGGATGTCCATGCCCAAACGCAGGCCCATCGATGACAACACTTCCTTGATTTCATTCAAGGACTTACGACCAAAGTTCGGGGTGCGGAGCATTTCGGCTTCCGACTTTCCGACCAGATCACCGATGTAGATGATGTTGTCGTTCTTCAGGCAATTTGCGCTGCGCACCGACAATTCCAACTCGTCGACCTTCTTGAGAAGATAACGATTGAGTTGATTCGCATCGCTTTCGACTTCATGCGCGTGGCTCGACGGTGCGGCCATGCCGACCATCGGCGACGACGCGACCATGCTGTCGTCGAACGAAACGAACAGGCTCAGCTGATCCTGAAGAATGCGCGCCGCATAAGCGATGGCATCTTCGGGCGTCACGGTGCCGTCGGTTTCGATGCTCAGCGACAGCTTGTCATAATCAAGCTCTTGGCCGACGCGGGTGTTTTCGACCTTGTAGGCAACCTGACGGACCGGCGAATAAAGCGCATCGACAGGCACGAGGCCGATCGGCGCATCGGCGGGACGGTTCGCTGCGCTGGCCACATAGCCTTTGCCGACGTCGGCCGTCAGTTCCATGTTGAATGTCGCGCCTTCGTCGAGGTGGCAGATGACCAGATCCGGGTTCATCACTTCGATATCGCCCGAAACCGCAATCATGCCCGCCGTAACTTCGGCAGGGCCGGTCGCCGACAGCTGGAGACGCTTGGGGCCTTCACCCTGCATGCGCAGTGCGATCTGCTTCACGTTCAGGACGATGTCGGTGACATCTTCACGCACACCCGCCAGCGACGAGAATTCGTGCAGCACGTTTTCGATCTTGATCGAAGTAACCGCAGCCCCCTGAAGCGACGAAAGCAGCACACGGCGCAGCGCATTGCCGAGCGTCAGGCCAAAGCCACGCTCGAGTGGCTCGGCGATGAAGGTCGCTTTACGCTTATTATCACTACCGGCCTTCTTTTCGAGAGCGGTCGGCTTCTTGAGTTCCTGCCAGTTTTTGGAATTGACTGCCACGATGTTCCCCTTGGGGTTGGGCGATCCGCTCGTCAGCGTATCTGCCGGGTAATCCGAAATATTTGCGTCGCGAAGCATGAAAGGATCGCTCAAACGCGGCGACGCTTCGACGGGCGGACGCCATTGTGCGGGATCGACGTCACATCGCGGATCGACGTGATGTTGAAGCCCACTGCCTGGAGCGCCCGAAGCGCCGATTCACGGCCCGAACCCGGGCCCTTCACTTCGACTTCCAATGTGCGCACGCCATGTTCAGCAGCCTTCTTGCCCGCATCTTCGGCGCAGACCTGTGCGGCATAAGGCGTCGATTTGCGCGACCCCTTGAAGCCCATCATGCCCGCTGATGACCAGCTGATCGTGTTGCCTTGGGCATCGGTGATCGTGATCATGGTATTGTTGAAACTGGCGTTCACATGCGCGACGCCGTTGGTGATATTTTTGCGTTCGCGCTTTTTAATGCGCTGGGGTTCGCGTGCCATACTTCTGCTGTCCTACTTGAAAAGCCACTGCCGAAAGGCGCTGCTTATTTCTTCTTGCCGGCGATCGGTTTGGCCTTGCCCTTGCGGGTGCGCGCATTGGTGTGCGTGCGCTGGCCGCGAACGGGAAGCCCCTTACGATGGCGCAAGCCTCGATAGCAGGCAAGATCCATCAGACGCTTGATGTTCATCGCGGTGTTGCGGCGGAGATCTCCTTCGACCGTATGATCGGCGTCGATGGCTTCGCGGATCTGCAACACTTCCTGATCGGTCAGGTCTTGCACACGGCGCTGGGCATCAATGCCCAGCTTGGTCGTGATTTCCTTGGCTTTGGTGTTTCCAATGCCGTGAATATAGGTCAGCGCAATATGAACGCGCTTATTCGTAGGGATATTGACCCCTGCAATACGTGCCATGAACTTTAATCTCCTCAGCTCCACAGGGTGTCTGGCAAGTCACCCCATATCCAAGCGTCCAATCCCGAAAACGCCAAAATGCCGACGCGCGAAAGATCGCTCGCCGGATGCCGTCGGTTCGGAATATGTTTGTGATACGGAGCGACTCGGCCCCTGTCAAGCGGGTCGGGGCTAAGCCGCCAATGTCCCCGCGGGGATGCCAACACCTTGCAGCGTAACACTGTCGACAGCGTCGGCAAAAGCGAAACTGTCATGCCGCTTATAATCGCCATCGGCGGGGTCGGGGAAGCGTTCGATTGTGGCTGACTTCAAAACAGCGACCCAATATTCGGGAACGCCTCGCGCAGCATAGAGCTTACGCTTGGCTCCCAAATCCCGCCGCGCCGAAGAGTTGGCAATCTCCACAATCAGCCGAACCGCATCGCGCGGAATGCCCCGCTGTGTGTCCGTTATTTTTGCACTGTCGAAAATCGTTATGTCCGGCAGTGGACCATCATGGGCGCTCAATTCTGCTGTCGCTTCGAATAACACTTCCAGTCGTGTTGCTGATCTCTTGATCGCGTCCTTAAGTGCGGAATATACGACATCATGGAGCCGGGCATGGCCGATATAATGTGCATTCAAAACGATGATTCCCCCATCGATCAACTCGGTCCGCCCCAGCCGGTCAAGAATGCCGAGTTCGCTCATTCGATAATAGTCATCGACGGTAAAGCGCGCGCGCACCGCACGGTTTGGCCGTTCGCCAGTGCGTGGCAATGGTATCCGGAGAGGCGCCTTCATTTGTCAAGAATAACAACGATGACAGCGATTGTCACCCGCCAAGAATATCCTCGATCGCCGCCGAAACATGCGCAATGTCGGCCATGCCGTCCACACGCTTCAAAAGCCCGCGCGCTTCATAGATCGGCATGATCGGTGCGGTCTTGCCGCGATATTCGGCCATGCGCGTGCGAACGGTTTCGGCATTGTCATCGGGGCGGCGCTTGAATTCGGTCGAGCCACACGTGTCACAAACGCCTGAAACAGTCGGCAGCATGTAGCGGTCATGATAATTCGCTCCGCACTTGGCACAGCTGTACCGCCCGGTAATCCGGTCAACGAGCGCATCTTCGTTGACTTCAAGCTCGATCACGTGATCGAGCGCGCGCCCTCGCGCGCTCAGGATTTCGTCGAGCGATGCGGCCTGCGCTGCGGTGCGCGGATAGCCGTCGAAAATCGCGCCTTGATCAGGGGTCATGCTGTCGAGCTTTTCGCCGATCAGGCCCGAGACGATGTCGTCGGAGACCAGCGCCCCGGCTTCCATCACGGCTTTCGCCTGCAAGCCGACCGGCGTCCCGGCCTTGACTGACGCGCGGAGCATGTCGCCGGTTGAGAGCTGGACCATGCCGCGCTCTTCGACCAGGCGCTGTGCCTGCGTGCCCTTGCCCGCGCCCGGCGGCCCCAACAGGATGATGTTCACGGCCCCGCTCCCCTATACTTAACGGTTGCGAGCCCCTTTGAGCTTCGCTTTCTTGATCAGGTCGCCATATTGATGCGCAAGCAAATGGCTCTGGATTTGCGTGACCGTGTCCATCGTCACGTTGACGACGATGAGCAAGCTCGTGCCGCCAAGTGCGAGCGATAGGCCAAGCCGCGCGGTCATGAACTCGGGGATGAGGCAGATCAACGTGAGATAGGCCGCGCCGATAACGGTAATGCGCGTCAGCACATAATCCAGATAGGTCTCGGTGTTCTTACCCGGACGGATGCCGGGAATGAAGCCACCGTGACGCTTCAGATTCTCGGCGGTTTCCTCGGGGTTGAACACCACCGCGGTATAGAAAAACGCAAAGAAGATAATGCCGAGGCCATAAAGCGTCATATAAAGCGGCGAGCCGTGCTGGAGCGCGGTCGTCACGCCCAGGACGAAATCACCCCACGCGCTTTCGCCGGCAACCTGCTGTCCGGCGAACTGGACGATGGTCAGCGGCATCAGCAACAGCGACGAGGCGAAGATCGGCGGGATGACGTTCGCGGTGTTGATCTTCAAAGGCAGGAAGCTTTTGTCACCCTGCATCACGCCACGCGCCGTCTGGCGCTTGGGATATTGGATCAGCACGCGCCGCTGCGCCCGCTCCATGAAGCAGATGAACAGCACCAGCACGAATGCCAGCGCGACGATCAACAATATGGTGATCGGCGACATGCTGCCGGTGCGGCCGCCTTCGAACAGGTTGACGAGCGCGGTCGGCAGCTGCGACACGATCCCCGCCATGATGATGAGCGAAACGCCGTTGCCGACGCCCCGGCTCGTGATCTGTTCACCCAGCCACATCAGGAACATCGTGCCACCAATCAGCGAAATGACGCAGGCGACACGGAAAATCATGCCGGGTTCGACCACAGCGGAGACGCCCGACGACGCGCCCCACGTCTCAAGCCCGACCGCAATGAAATACCCCTGAATCGCTGTCAGAAAGACCGTGCCATAGCGGGTATACTGATTGAGCCGCTTGCGCCCGCTTTCGCCTTCTTTCTTGATTGCGGCAAGCTTTGGCGACAGCGATGTCGACAGCTGGATGACAATCGACGCCGTGATATAGGGCATCACGCCCAGCGCGATCAGGCTCATCCGCTCGAGCGAACCGCCCGAAAATGTGTTGAAAAAGTCGAGCACGCCGCCGCGCGTCGTATCATAGAGCGTCGCCAGCGCGCGCGGGTCAACGCCGGGCAACGGAACGTGCGACAGAAAGCGGAACACGATCAATGCGCCGATGGTGAACCACAGGCGTTTCTTAAGTTCGGTCGCCTGCCCGAATTTGGACAGGTTGAGATTCGACGCGAGATTGTCGGCGGCACTTGCCATGTCAGTCGTTCGTCCCCGTGGAGCAGCGCCTCATATAGGATGGCAGCGGCGGATGTCTAACCCGCCGCACACCCTAGAGGAGATCCTTGCGGATCTTGACAGTGTTCTTCTTGGCCTTCGCCTTGTCGGCAGCCGCAACGACTTCGATCACTTCGACCGAACCACCGGCTTTTTCGACGGCTTCGCGTGCGCCTTTTGAGACGCCCGCAACGAGGAACTTCAGCTTGGCAGTGAACTCACCCTTGCCGAGCAGACGGACGCCGTCCTTGCCACCGCGACCGATGCCAACTGCTTTCAGCGCCGCGTGATCAATCGTGGCTTTTGCATCGAGCTTGCCAGCATCAACCAGCTTCTGAATCATGCCCAAGTTCACTTCGGCACAATCGCGCGCAAAAATGTTGTTAAAGCCGCGCTTTGGCAGACGCATGTGGAGCGGCATCTGACCGCCTTCGAAGCCCGCGATGCTAACACCCGAGCGTGACGTCTGGCCCTTCTGGCCGCGGCCACTGGTCTTGCCCTTGCCCGAACCGATACCCCGGCCCACGCGCATACGGCCTTTACGGGCGCCGTCATTGTCCTTGATTTCGTTCAGTTTCATTGCACTCGCTTTCGCTTTTGTCGCGCGGTGAAGTGTCGGGGTTTAGCCCTGTACCTCAACCATATGTCGCACCTTGCGGATCATCCCGCGAACTTCGGGGCTGTCTTCCAGCTCCGAAACCTTGTGCATCTTGTTAAGCCCGAGACCCGTCAGCGTCGCGCGCTGGTCCTGCGTGCGGCGGATCGGCGATCCGGTCTGCTTGATCTTGATTTTCGCCATCTCGATTACTCCGTAATCATCGCGGCGTCGGCGTCCGCCGTCTTCGACCCGCCCATCAGATCGGCAATCTTCTTGCCGCGCCGCTGCGCCACCGATTTGGGTGAGGTCTGCTCGCCGAGCGCTTCGAACGTCGCGCGGATCATGTTGTAGGGGTTCGACGTGCCAACCGACTTGGTCACAACGTCGGCAACGCCAAGCGATTCAAAAATGGCGCGCATCGGGCCACCGGCGATGATGCCGGTTCCCTGCGGTGCCGAACGCAGCGTCACACGACCCGCACCGAAATGGCCATTGCCATCATGATGCAGCGTGCGACCGTCGCGCAATGGCACGCGGATCATCTTTTTCTTGGCAGCCGCCGTTGCTTTCGAGATGGCTTCGGGCACTTCGCGCGCCTTGCCATGTCCGAAGCCTGCACGACCCTTGCCATCGCCGACCACGACCAGTGCCGCAAAGCCGAAGCGCTTGCCGCCCTTCACCGTTTTCGAAACGCGGTTGATGTGGACGAGCTTTTCGATCAGCTCTTCGCCACCGTCGCTCGCGCCACCACCATCGCGGCGTGCGCGATTGTTGTTGTCGCGACCACCACGGTTGCCGCCGCCGGGGCCACCACGACCACCGCCGCCGCCACGCGGACCACGTCCACGGGGAGCATCTGCGGGAGGCGCATCGGCTGCCGGAGCGGCCTGGATTTCGATTTCGTCAGCCATTTAAAACTCCAATCCGCCTTCGCGCGCACCATCGGCGAGCGCCTTGACGCGACCGTGGAACAGGAACCCACCACGATCGAAAACAACTTGCGTCACGCCTGCCTTCTTGGCGCGCTCTGCAACCGTCTTCCCGACCGACGTTGCCGCATCGACCGTTGCGCCGGTCTTGTCGCGGACATCCTTGTCGAGGCTCGATGCCATAGCGAGCGTCTTGCCTGCAGTATCGTCGATGATCTGCGCATAGATGTGGCGACCCGAACGATGGATCGACAAACGCGGACGCAGCGTGCCCTTGACCCGCAGCTTCGTGCGGACGCGCTGGCGCCGCTTTTCGAAAAGTGACAGCTTTGCCATTACTTCTTCTTACCCTCTTTGCGGAAGATATACTCGCCGCGATATTTGATGCCCTTGCCCTTGTAAGGCTCCGGCTTGCGCCAGCGACGGATTTC
>JANLSJ010000031.1:0-31636 GCA_031362355.1 Sphingomonas sp. | reverse complement strand
CGCGCAGAATTACCTCAGTCGTTTACTGACCCGTTTTAATTTGGAGGAGCTTTCCGCGCGGCTCAAGCCAAAACCCGAGATGCCGACGGCGGCGATCCCGCGCAATCCCTACCTCACCACGAATGCAATCGAGGCGCGCTGGAAGCGCATCGGGGCTTCCCCCACCTGCCGTGAAAATCTACTCGATGCGCAGACCATCGCCCAGATGAGCGACTACAAGCGCAACATCGAAAATTTTATTGGCACCGTGAAGTTGCCGGTCGGTATTGCCGGTCCGCTGCGGGTCAATGGCTTGCATGCGCAAGGCGACTACTTGGTCGTTCCATCTCGCGCGCTTCATCGAGCAGGTCCGCAGCGTGCCGTCGGACGCGATCATCGTCCGCGAAAACTGGCTGCGCGCTTACGACTTCACCACCGACAAAGGCGCGCTTGCGCTCAATGACTATGCCCGGACCAACGATCCCTTCGCCAATATCGGCAAGGTCCAGGTCGCGCTCGATGTGGCGAGCGTGATCCGAGCGTCGGCATCGAGTTTCCGCGTCGCCTGGACCGAACGGCGCTATCAGGATGGTGCGCTTGCAGAGACCACACGCTGGTCGGCGATCCTGACCGTTACCGTGCAAACCCCGCGAACGCCCGATGCACTGCGTAAGAATCCGCTCGGGCTGTTCGTCAACGCCATCAACTGGTCGAAGGAACTCGGATCATGAATCGGAAAAGATCGCGCTCAGCGGCGACGCGGGCCGTGCTGCTGCTATCCGTTACGTTATTTCCCGTCAGTATTGCTGCCGCCAAGCGCGCGCCGCGCATCGACTTGGCGCAGGCGGTGCAAGCGCAGCCGCTGACCGAAGCGCCCAAGCCGGTCGAAGTCGTGGCGATCCCGGTGCCATTGCCGCTTCCCGATCAACTCAAACCGGTTTCGCGGGCGCACTCCCCACGCCCTGCGAACCGCGCCCGCCTGGCTGACCCCCACAGCCGGGTGGGCGCGGCCAATGATGCCGCGCGCATCGAACCCGAGCGCGGCGGCTTCATCAACGCAATCCAGCAATATCCCTATGCCGATGGCGCGCTCTATCAGGTCTATGCCGCGCCGGGTCAGATCACCGACATCGCCTTGCAGGACGGCGAGCAACTGGTCGGCACGGGCCCAGTGGCTTCGGGCGATACCGTGCGCTGGCTGATCGGCGATACCACCAGCGGTACTGGACCCACCGCCCGCGTTCATATCCTCGTCAAACCGACCCGCGCCGACCTTGCGACCAATCTCATCATCAATACCGACCGGCGCACCTATCATCTCGAGCTGCGCGCCAACCCGACCACCTATATGGCGTCGGTCTCGTGGACCTATCCGCAGGACGAATTGATCGCCGTGCGCCGGGCCAATGCGGTCGCCTTCAATGCCGCACCGGTTGCGGCTGGAATCGATCTCGCCTCGTTGAACTTCTACTACGCCATTTCGGGTGACAAGGTAGCTTGGAAGCCGGTTCGCGCGTTCGATGACGGCATCCGCGTCTTCATCGAATTTCCCACCACGATCGCACAGGGCGACATGCCACCACTGTTCGTCATCGGTCCGGGCGGTCAGGGCGAGCTCGTCAACTACCGCGTCTCGGGCCATCATCTGATCGTCGATCGGCTGTTCGCCGCCGCCGAACTGCGCCTCGGCGACAAGCATTCGATGCAAAGGGTCCGCATCGTGCGCGCGGGCGCAAAGGTGCGGCGATGACCGACGCTATTGCCGCGCCCCCGCCGCAAACGGCCGAGGCCGCCGTCAAATTGCGCGGCGAGCCGCCGCGCGTAATGCGGCTGTCGCGCAAGGCCGTCGGTATCGGTGCAGCGGTCACGCTGACCGCGATCGGTGGCGCATTTATCTATGCTTTGCAGCCCGCTGGCAACAAAGCCCCGACCGAACTTTACGGCACCGATGCACGGACGACCGCCGACGGACTCGAAGCGGCACCCAAGGACTACAGTCAAATTCCCAAGCTCGGCCCGCCTTTGCCCGGCGATCTCGGGCGACCGATCCTTAATGCCCAGCGGGGTGGCGAAGTTGTCCCGTTGCCGCCTGTCGGGCAGCAACCGCCGAACACTGCGGCGTCGCACGCCGACGCGGCACGCCAACTGGCCGCGCAGGAACGCGACGCCGCGCGGACGAGCCGGCTGTTTTTGAGTGGCGCAGCGAGTGCAACGCCGAGCGCACCACTTGATCTGGCATCGCTAGGGGCGGCTGTGCCGACGCCCGCGGCGGCCAATGAGGGCGCGTCGGGATCGCAATCTGGCAAGCGCGCTTTCCTCGACCGCGCCGCCGACCGACGCACAGTCGCCAGCGACCGCCTTGCAGCGCCGCCCGATCCCAATGTTGTCCAGGCGGGCAGCATTATTCCGGCGGCGTTGATCACCGGCATCCGCTCGGACTTGCCGGGGCAGATCACCGCCCAGGTGACGCAGAACGTCTATGACAGCCCGACCGGACATATCTTGTTGATCCCGCAAGGCAGTCGCCTGATCGGCGATTATGATTCCGAGATCTCGTTCGGTCAGAACCGCGTGTTGCTAAGCTGGAACAGGCTGATCTTGCCCGATGGGCGCTCGATCACGCTTGATCGGCAACCGGGCGCGGATGTCGCGGGCTATGCCGGATTGCAGGATGCCAGCAACTATCATTGGGGAAGTCTCGCCAAAGCGGCGCTGATTTCGACAGTGCTGGGGGTTGGTGCCGAACTCGGCTCGGGCAGTGACGATGCGCTTATCCGCGCGCTCCGCACCGGAACGCAGGATACCGTCAATCAGGCGGGGCAGCAGATCGTGCGGCAGCAATTGAACGTTGCGCCGACGCTGACCATCCGGTCCGGCTTCTCGTTGCGCGTGATAGTGACGCGGGATTTGATCCTGGCTCCGATGGGGAGCGCGCAATGACCAAGCTGAAACTTAGCGATCTCACTGAAGACAAGCCGGTTCGTGTGACCATCGAATTGCCCGCCGCGGTCCACCGCGATCTGGTTGCTTATGCCGGGGTGCTAAATGCGAAATCCGGGAAAGGCGCACCAGCCCCGGAAAAGCTGATCGCACCGATGATCGCGCGCTTCATCGCGACCGACCGGGCCTTCGCCAAGGCGCGGCGCGGCATTCAGGCCGAACCCGCGACCGGATAGCGCTCGTCGATCAGCTTGAAGAAGCGCTTGAGGGCGGGGTTGTCATTGTCCTCGCGCCAGAAAGCGGAAACGTCGATCCGCGCCTGGCCGTTCGGGTCATAGACATCACGGAGCACAATCCCCGGTCGCGCACCACCCGTAGCACTCTCGCTGACGACGGTAATGAAACGCCCGATTGATACCATGCTCAAGATCGTTTCGTGGCTCGTGTCCTGGGTGATAATGTTCGGCCGATTGCCCTGATCGGTCATTCGCGCGGCAAGCAGGTTTGAAATGGTCGGTCCGGTGCCACCGCTCGGAACCACGAACACTTCGTGCCGCAAGTCGGTGAAGAATATGCGCTCGGACGCAAGCAGCGCATGGCCATCGGGGAGTGCAACCATGAGTCGTTCGGACCACAAGGCGCGCTTGCAAATACCGGGATCCGAAATATCCGCCGCAACGATAGCAATATCGACCGTTCGCGATTGCAGCCCGCTCAACAGTGCCTCGGCACCCGCTTCGATGCCATCGAACTGAACGTCCGGAAAGCGCAAGAGGTAATCGAAATGGCCATGCGCAAGTTGCCGGTCGTTAAAGCTGCGCTGAACCCGACCGAGATGCGTCCGGCTTCGCCATAATTGACTGCCCGCGCGGTGGTGCGAAGGTTATCGACGTCGGTGACGATCCGTCGCGCAACCGTCAGGAAGACTTTGCCGGTACCGGTCGGTGTGGCCCCGCGCGGTGAGCGATCGAACAGGGTAACGCCCAGGCGCTGTTCCAACAGAAGAACACGCTTGCTTAGCGTCGATTGCTTGACGTTCAGCGCCTTGGCCGCGCGCGCGAAACTCTGCGTGTCGGCGGTCGCGACGGCGTAGCGCAATTGGCGGATTTCAATGTGCACGATAGACGATCGTCAGAATTTCGTAAGTGGAGCCGAAATGTTTCACGACGACGTCCGATTGCCCGCCGACTCGATCGTTCGCCGACCAACGCCGCGTAACAGGAATTCCACAACTGCGGAGGCGAATTTTTGCGGCTGCTCGAGGTTGGAAAAATGTGCTGCCTCAAGCCATACGATGGCAGATCCCACAATTGACGTCGCGAGTTGCTCACTGTGGGGCGGCGGCGTCGCGGGATCGTGGAGGCCGCCAATCACGAGCGTCGGGCACGTGATCGCCGAAACTTCATCCCTGAAGTCCATATCGCGAATAGCCGCGCAAGTTGCCGCATATCCTGACGCGGGGATGTCGATGAGCGCCGACTGCATTCTGGCGGGAACCAGCGAGCGGTCACGGAAATCGCGGGTAAACCAGCGCTCGACTACTGCGGGTCCAATTGCCGCCATTCCGTCGATCAAGACTGTTGCGATCCGTGCGTCCCACCCGGCGGGCGGTGGCATGTGCGCCGACGTATTGGCGAGCACCAGTCGGCCCAATCGGTGGCCAGCGTGCATGCCAAGCCATTGGCCGACCATACCGCCAAGCGACAGGCCGACGAAGTCGGCCCGGGCGATGCCAAGGCGGTCGAGGACGGAAACAGCGTCACGTCCCAAGCGCTCAATACCGAACCCAGTCGGCCTGATCGCAGACCCGCCATGTCCGCAGGTATCGAAGCGGATCACGCGGCGCCTTTGGGTCCAAAGCGGGATTTGGGGTTCCCACATCGCCATCGTCGTGCCGAGGCTGTTGGCCAGCAGCAGTGGCGGTAGGTCGTGATCGCCATCGCATTGCCACGCCAATGTGATGCCATCGTCGGTATGCAACTGTCCGCGTTCTGTCATATTGCCTCCAACGCCAAAGCCACGCCCTGACCAACGCCGACGCACATTGTGACAAGCGCTCGTTGGCCGCGTCCGGCGGCAAGATCGCGCGCTGCTGAGAGAGCCAGGCGTGCCCCTGACGCGCCGAGCGGATGACCCAGCGCGATTGCGCCACCATGCGGGTTCACATAGTCGCCGAACGGGTCGGCACCGAGTTCGCGCAGCGATGCGATGACCTGCGACGCAAAGGCCTCGTTGATTTCGATCAGATCGAAGTCGCCGAGCGACAGACCTAAGCGATGAAGCAGCCTGCGCGTCGCCGGCACCGGTCCCACTCCCATGATGCGCGGTGTGACGCCTGCGCTCGCCATCGCCACGATCCGGGCCTTTGGCACCAGCCTGTGTCGTTCAATGGCATGCTCTGACGCAATTAGCGTAACGACAGCACCATCGTTAACGCCCGAGGCATTCCCCGCTGTTACGCTGCCATCGGGCGTAACGACCCCTTTGAGCCGTTCGAGCATCTCAAGCGTCATACCGGTGCGAGGATGCTCGTCGGAGTCGACGATCGTTTCAGCGCCGGATCCCTTGACGGCCACGGGACACAGCTCATCGTGGAAACGTCCAGCCTTAGTCGCCGCTTCAGTTTTATGCTGGCTTTCCAGCGCGAAGCGATCCTGATCCACGCGGATGACGCCGAAGTCGTGAGCCACCGCCTCGGCGGTCTGCGGCATCGAATCTGTGCCATAAGCTGCCTGCATCGCCGGATTGATCAGTCGCCAGCCGATGGTGGTATCTTCGAGTGCGGCCTGACGAATCCATGGCGCATGCGCCTTGGCCATCACGAGGGGTGCGCGCGTCATGCTCTCGATACCGCCTGCGATTATCAGTTCCTGCTCGCCCGAACGGATTGCCCGTGCTGCCATGCCGATCGCCTCAGCCCCACTGGCGCAGAGGCGGTTGACGGTCACGCCCGGAACGCTGTCTGGCAGTCCCGCCAGCAGCGCCGCCATACGCGCGACGTTGCGATTATCCTCGCCCGCTTGGTTGGCACACCCGAGGACGACTTCATCTATCGCCTCGGGAGGAACTTCGGGGTTGCGCGCCAGCAACGCTCTGATGGCGACGGCAGCCAGATCGTCGGAACGCACGCTCGCCAGCGCACCTCCATAACGACCAAAAGGCGTCCGCACGCCATCGCAAAGGTAAGCTGCGGTCACGCGGGTGACGGCACGGCAAAGCGAACCGGCGCATCCGTTGCCGCCTCGATGTCGGTGAGCGAGATCTCGGGAGCGAGTTCGAGAACCTCGAACACGCCGTCTTCGCGATTACAGGCGAAGACGCCCAGGTTGGTGATGACGCGCTCCACGACCTCCTTGCCGGTCAGTGGCAGACTGCACGACGTAAGGAGCTTAGATTTCCCGTCACGGCTGCGATGATCCATAACCACGATGACGCGGCGGACACCGGCGACCAGATCCATTGCGCCCCCCATACCCTTGACCATTTTCCCGGGAACCGTCCAGTTGGCGATGTCGCCGCCCGCTGACACTTCCATCGCGCCGAGGATGGTGACGTCGATATGCCCGCCGCGGATCATCGCGAAGCTCTCCGACGATGAGAAGAAGCTTGATGTCGGAAGCGCGGAGATGGTCTGTTTGCCAGCATTGATAAGATCGGGATCGATCTCGTCTGGATAAGGAAACGGTCCCATACCGAGCATGCCATTCTCGCTCTGTAGCGTAACCGAAACGCCTTCCGGGATGTGGTTCGAGACCAGAGTCGGAATGCCGATACCGAGGTTGACATAGTCACCATCGCGCAGCTCTGCCGCAGCGCGATCCGCCATTGCGTCGCGCGACCATCCTGATGGCGTCTCGTTCATTACGCGCGCGCTCGCACGGTGCGATGCTCAATGCGCTTTTCATTGACCGTCGAAAGGATGATGCGATCTACGTAAATTCCGGGGGTGTGGACATGATCGGGATCGAAGAACCCGGCGGGCACCGACTCCTCGACTTCGACTACAGTCGTTGTCGCAGCAGCCGCCATATCCGGATTGAAGTTGCGCGCGGTCTTGCGGAACATAAGATTGCCCGCCGGATCAGCGCGCCACGCCTTGATGATCGCGAGATCGGCGCGCAGCCAGGTTTCGCGAACATAGTCGCGGCCTTCGAAGCGTTCGACCGGTTTGCCTTCCGCCACCACCGTGCCGACGCCGGTTGCGGTATAGAATGCCGGAATGCCTGCACCGCCGGCCCGGATTCGTTCTGCAAGCGTGCCTTGCGGGTTGAGTTCGAGGTCGAGCTTTCCGTCGAGATAGAGCTGCTCGAACAGTGCGTTGTCGCCGATGTAAGAGCTGACCATCCGCGCGATCTGCCCTTTGTTCAGGAGCATCCACAGCCCGAATCCGGATGCGCCGCAATTGTTCGAGATCACTGTCAGCCGTTTGGCGCCGTGCGCTGCGATCGCCGGAATCAGCGTTTCGGGATTGCCGACCAGCCCGAAGCCGCCTGACATGATCGTCATGCCGTCGTGCAGCAGGTCGGCTAGGGCCGACGCGGCATCGGGATAGATTTTGCTCATGCGGCGACACGGGTCCGCTTTGAGAGCGCTTCGTCTGCGGGAACCAGCGCCGGTTGGAGATGAAAGTCGAACGCAATGTGTGCGCTATTGCCTTCGCGTGTAATTGGCGGGATCAGGCCATCGCGTGTGGCAAACGCGAAATCATCGTTTACCAAGGGATCGTCGGCGATGTTGACCTGTGTTGTCAGCGCGCGCTGTCCCGGAGCGCGAACGAAGAAATGCACGTGCGCGGGGCGGGCACTGTGCCGACCGACTTTGGCGAGCAGGGTTTCGGTCGCGCCCCCCGGCGGGCAACTATAGCCGACCGGCATCACGGTATCGAACGCGTAATTCCCGTCGCTGCCTGTCCTGATCTTGGCGCGAAGGTTAAACGGCGGCTGGCTCGCGTCGAAGATCGAATAGCAACCGCTCGAATTGGCGTGCCAGACATCGATGACTGCCCCGGCAACCGTTTGACCCACCGCATCGAACACCGTGCCGCTCATCGTCAGCGGTTCGCCCGCGTCGCCCGCCCGATTGAGGGAAGCCGACCCATCGCTGAGCGGTGCACCTTCCACGAACAGCGGCCCCTCAATTGTGCGCGGTGTCCCACTCTCGCGCGCCGTCTGGGCATCGCGCGCGTCGAGCAGAAGATCGAAATAATGCTCTATGCCGAGGCCTGGGACGATGAGTCCGAATTCGGGCGCTGCCGACTGGGCAAAACTCATTGCCGACCAGAACTCGTTTTCACTGACGTCATATCGATCGATGATATCGAAGACTGCTGCGAGCAGATCATGCACGATGGCCTTGAGGCGCGCGTCGCCGCCATCGACGGTCAGGCCCGCTGCGCGACGTGTCAACGCTTTGACTTCTTCGGTTGTGGAATATCCTGTTGGCATGGCACGCCTCTCTGCTTGTCGGGTTACTGGGTATCGTCTGCGATTGCTGAAGGGTGCTGGCACAGCGCGGTGACAGCGACGGTCATAAAGGGAAACAGGGGCAGGCTGAACAAAATCGCATTGAGTTCATCGGCGCTTTCGACCGAGAAGATGCTGACGTTGGCGTAGCGTCCTGCAATCCGCCACAGGCTCCGCCACTTTCCCGAACGCTGCAGTTCCTGCGCGAGTGCGCGCTCGTCCGCTTTCAGCTTATCGGCTCGCTCGACTGGAAGATCAGTCGGGATACGGACATCCATGGTGACGTGAAACAGCATGATGAGGATCCTTATGCGGTTGAGCTGGTGCGCGGCTGCGTCTTGTCGCGGCGAAAATACGCGATCTTGTCGGGATCGAGCGCAACGCCCAAACCGGGACCTTGCGGGACTTCGAGCACGAAATCGCGGTAGACGAGCGGATCGGCCAGAATATCGTCGCGCACCAGGAGTGAGCCGAACAGCTCGGTGCCGTAGTCGAGCGCGGGCAGGGTCGCGAACAGTTGTGCGGACGCCGCCGTGCCGACGCCCGCTTCCAGCATCGTTCCGCCGTATAGATCGACTCCGGCGGCACGTGCGACCTCGGCGGTGGCGCGCGCGGCGGAGAGTCCGCCGCACTGCGCGATCTTTATCGAAAAGATGTGTGCCGAGGCACGCGCGGCGAGGTCGAACGCATCAGCGGGGCCGTGCACCGCCTCGTCAGCCATCAGCGGAATAGCAGCATTGGCGCGAAGACGCGCCATCGCCGCACGATTACGGTAGGCGACTGGCTGTTCGACAAGGTCAGCACCGGCATCGGCCAGCATGGCGATACCGCGCCGTGCCACCGATTCGGTCCAGCGCTGATTGACGTCGACGCGGATGCTTACCTCGCTGCCAAGTGCGCGCTTGATCGTCGCGACGTGCGTCACGTCTTCGTCGAGGTCGCGCTTCCCGATCTTGAGCTTGAAGACATTATGACGCCGATCGGCAAGCATGCGTTCGGCCTCGGCAATGTCGAAAGCCGTGTTGCCGCTGGCAAGTGTCCATAAAACTGGCAGCGTGTCGCGCACGCGCCCGCCGACGAGCTCGCTCACCGCCACACCGAGTCGCTTGCCCTGCGCATCGAGCAGAGCCGTTTCGATCGCGCATTTGGCAAAGCGGTTGCCGACCACGTCACGGTCGATCGCTGCCATCGCCGACCCAACCCGGTCCGCGGGCTGTCCGATGAGCAGGGGTGCGAAATAGATATCGATGGCGAGCTTGATCCCCTCGGGGCTTTCCTCCCCGTAGCTCAGGCCTCCTATCGTCGTCCCTTCGCCATAACCTTCAATGCCGTCCGATGCCCGGATGATGACGAGCGTAACGACTTGCCGGTCGATGGCGGTCATCGACAGGACATGTTCGCGCACCGTCGGCAGATCGAGGATCAGCGTTTCAATGCTGGTGATCGTCGGGGTCATGAGCTGGTAAACTCCGAATTGTGCGCGACTTAAAACTTGCGCCGGATGCTGATGTCCCACTCAACCGGGCGTCCGAAGGTCGCGACCGCAACGCTTTGCACCGCCTCATCGGCGAAACCCGACTGGATATAGCGCTTGTTGGTCAGGTTGTGACCTGCCGCAGTGATCGACCAGCGGTCATCGCCGTCCTGTAACGACAGGCCCGCATTGAAGATGCTGTAGCTTGGCTGGACGAGCGCAGCTGTGTTGCGCGCATCATTGTAGACAGTCGAGCGATAGGCCCAATCAACCCGCGGCCGCAGCGTCCACCCGCTGCCGACGTCGATTCCGTAGGAAACCCCGATGTTGAGCGACAGCTCCGGCGCGTTGACCAGGCGCTTTGTCAATGTGATGTCAGTCGCCGCCGGGCTGATCGCGGTATATTTGGAAGCGAGATAGCCGATTCCTGCTTCGATCAGCAGCCCATCGACCGGGGCCAGAGTCAGCTCCCCCTCGAAACCGCGGATGCGCGCCGCGGCCGCGTTCTTTGTTACGGGCGCGATGCCGTCGAAGACTTGCACCTGCAAATTGCTGTAGTCGGTATTGAACGCCGCGAGGTTGGCACGCAACCGCCGGTCGTCAGTCTCAAACTTGATACCTGCCTCATAGACCTTGACCTTCTCGGGCGCGAACTTCGGCACGTCGAGCCGGTCGGGGAAGTTGCGCTGGACGAAGCCGCCGCTCTTGAAGCCTTCCGAATAGGACACGTAGAGCAGCAGCTTGCGCGACGCCTTCCAGCTCAGGTTGAGGTAGGGTGTCGCGTCGGCAACGCTGTCACTGCGCTCGCCAGCGGGCACCACGACATCACCGGGGCGCAAGGGCACGACATTGCCCGGTGTCGAGCGAACCTGCGACGGGACGCCAGCCGGGTTTGCGACGACGAACTGGCGTGGGTTGAACCGCTTGGTGTCGCGCGTCCAGCGGATGCCGGTCGTCAGCGACAGCGCTTCGGTGAAGTTGTAGGTGCTCTGGCCGAAGAATGCCACGCTGGTGTTGTGCGTGAAGCCGCCACTGACCAGGCTCACGATCGAGAAATTGACCGCGTCCTCGTTGAAACCGCTTTCGTCGAAATAATAAGCACCGAGGATATAACTCAGTTTGTTGTCGAATGCCTTGCCCAGAATCTGGAATTCCTGACTGAATTGGCGGTTGTTGAACGTGTTGACCGTCTCGTTCACGCGCAACGGCGTGTGATCGATGTCGCCGCCGTTGATGCTGTCGAACTTGCGGTAGGCAGTAATCGACTTGAACGAGAGCTGATTGCTGACCTCGTATTCGGCGTTTGCGCTGACACCCCACAGGTTAAGGTTCGCGGGCCGGTTGAACCCGGCGTTGTCCTGATAAGGACGAGACGGCAGGCTGCCATTGTTGAAGAATGCCGCCTGACCCAGCGTTGGCACCAGCGTCGGTGCGACCACGGCGTTGTGGAACCCTGCGAGCAGACCGGGATAGACCGCGACGAGTTCACTGCAGCACGACGTCTCACGGATGCGCGTGCCATCGGCGCTCAGGTTCAGTGTGAACGCCGCCGATGGTTTCCAGCGTAACGCGACACGCCCCGCCCATAGATTGTCCTCGCCGGTCTTGCTCGCCAGATTAGGCCGCGTGATATAGCCATCCGACGTCTTGCGCAGGACGCTGGCCGTGAAGGCGACTGTGTCGCTTACCGGCACATTGATGCCACCCTTGACGTCGAGCCGTCCGAACCGTCCGACTGTTATCTCGGCTGACCCGAACAGCTTTTCGGTGTCGGGCGCGCGCGACGTGATGCTGATCGCACCGCCGATCGTATTGCGCCCGAACAAGGTGCCCTGTGGCCCGCGGAGCACTTCGACCCGGTCGATATCGAGGACGTCGAGCGCCGATCCGATAGAACGCGCGATGTAGACGCCATCGAGATAGAGGCCGACGCCGGGGTCTGTGGTCAGCGTGAAATCGCTTTGTCCGACGCCCCGGATGTATATCTGCGCCGTCGATTTGTCGCCGGACTGCGCGGCGGAGCGCTGGAAAGTAAGATTGGGCGTGAAGCTGTCAATGTCTGACACGTTGGTGACGCCGCGCTGCTCGATGCCTGCAGCGGAGAATGCCGAGATCGAGATCGGGGTTTCCTGAAGATTCTCCGAACGCTTGCGTGCCGTCACGACGATGTCTTCGATCCCGCCGGACGCAGAAGCCTGTGCGGCATCAGCCGGTGGCGGTTGATCTTGCGGGGCAGAAACAACCGAAGCGGTCGCTTGGGTGTTTTGGGCGAAACTAGGCGATGCGCCGATTAGCCCGATTACTGCTACGCTGCTCGCCAATATGCCTTTTACTGCCCCGGTCATCTCTCTCTCCAATGTATTTTCTACCGACGTCTGAGCGTGGCTTGTTTCCCCGGTTGGCATCGGAACTCGATTGGCACCAATATCGGTTTGCGCTATGTTGATACTGAAAAGGTATCGACTGAGTTATGAGTGCCAAGCAGCAGGGTCGGGACAACGTGCGCGCAGGGAACATCGGGTTGCGCCGATTGCGTTATTTTCTGGCGGTCGCGGAGGAGCTCCATTTCGGGCGAGCCGCCGACCGTCTTGGCATCGCTCAACCGGCGCTCAGCCGACAAATCGCGGTCCTCGAGGATTCTATCGGAGCGCTGCTGTTCGACCGTGTGCGCAGCAAGGTTTTTCTGACGAAGGCCGGCGAGGTCTTGGTGCCTCAAGCTCATGACATCCTGCTGCGGACCGCCGAGGCGGCGCGTAGCGCGCGTGCCGCAGCGCAGGGCGCCGTCGGCGCGTTCGCGGTCGGGTTCGTCGGCTCGGCGACCTATTCGGTGCTACCCGGGCTCGTGCAGCGGTTTCGTGAGGCGCACCCTGCCGTCGATCTGACCCTCAATGCGATGAACAACGCTGAATTGAGACGTGCCCTGATCGACCGCGGCATCGATGTGGCTTTCGCTCGATCGCAGCTCGATGACGGTGAGTTCGCTAGTGAAAGCGTTCTTACGGAACCGCTCGTCGCCGTCGTCCCCCTTTCAAATCGGCACGCGCATCGGCAGACGATCGCGCTCGTTGATCTGGCAGCTGATGGCTTCATCTTATACCCACGCCATCCGCGCCCGAGCTTTGCCGACGACGTCATCGGTCATTGCCGCATCGCCGGGTTCGATCCGACTGTCACGCAGGAGACGATGGACTTGCAGACGGCGATGGCGCTTGTCTCCGTCGGTGCTGGCCTGTCGATCGTTCCGGCCTCGGTCGAGCAGTCGCATCGGCACGGTGTTGCCTATATTCCTCTCGATGACGCCACCGTGACCACGACATTGTTCATGGTGTGGCGACGCGACAACCGGTCGCCACTGCTTCAAAACTTTTGTAGCGTCGTCCGGGCCAGTAAATGAAAACATCGAGGATCCCAGTGACGGTATCTTCTTGCGGGCGATGCCCACTCGGTATCGATTGCGTTTTCTGGGTTGGTTTTACGTCGTCTTGTCCGCGACGCAGCCCCGCTCATCACATGATGGCTTTGGCTCTTTGATCAATGCCATGATGCTGGCACCGAGTGTCATATCCTCGACCTGACCGAACCAATGTTCGCGCAATCGACCAGCGCGGTCGATCAGGATCAAGGTGGGGGTCCCGCGCATTGCATAACGCCCCATGGTGAGCGGTAAGCCTCGATCCGATGACTCGGCATCGACTCCAACCGGAAAGCGAATTCGATATTCGTGGAGGAACGCTGCCAGTGATACCGGACTCTGCGCATCATGATGTTCGAAGACGCAGTGCAGGCCGATAACCTCCACGTCCTTGGGATCGAACGTCTGGGTGACACGCTGCGCTTGCGGAAGCCCGTGCGAGACGCAGCCGGGGCACAGCATTTGGAATGCCTCGATCACCACGATTCTTCCGCGCAACGCCGCCAACGACACTGGCGTTCGCGTATTAAACCATTGCGAAACCTCCCAGTCGGGGGCGATTGTGTCGGAGCTATTCATGGTGCTTCCCTATTTTGACAGCCGGATCGATCTGTGCCGGTCCGGCCGTCGCGACCCCAAGCCCTATTGATTGGGCTTTCCGGGCAAGCTGAGGTTTCCTGAGGCAATCTTGAAGACGTTGGCCACGCACAGAAGCGGGGCATGGGCGCTAGCGTTGATCCGTAAGCCGGCCGTGACGCCATCGAACTTGGCCTGTTCCACCGCGCCGATATTGTCGAACGGCACACGCACCTCGACAGTTTCGTTTGCCAGCGACGGTTGCCATCCGGGGCTGTCGATCAAGATCGGAACACCGGGCCATGTGCGAGGAAGCCGTGGACGCTGACCATCGGCGATGTCGATCACCTTGAGCGCGCCATTGCCACAGGCATTGTCAGGACCAAGAACGACCCAATGAACATGCCACAGCCCGCCATCATTGTCGCGCTTCCCGTCGCGAGTTTCATCGAACAACGGCGTGTCATCGAAATCGGGATGCGCCGTTACAGCCAGCGCCAATATGCCGGCACCATGTTCGAACCCGACTTCATAGGGGTCGATGCTGGTCGGCCAGACGTAGGAAAACACGTCGCTCCCGGCAAACTTGCCTTTGGCCACGGGACGGGTCGCGCCTGCACGGCCCGAGACCGCCATATGGAAGACGGCGACATTGCCCTCGGTCGTGATCTTAGCGTGCGCGATATCGAACGGCGCCGCAACGCCAGCTTTTCGCGCGACGATGATGCCACCTTGGTGGACATGGGGCGGGCCGGGGACGGCGCGTGGCTCCTGCGCCAGTGTCGTCAGCGGAACAGCCACCAGGAGCGCGCCGCACATAAACAAACCACGCATCACGCCAAACCCTTTACCGCAGCCATTGAAGCTCCGAAGTTGATATGGAACGGAACACCATCAATGACGAACGCGGGAACCGACTGAACGCCCGCTGCTTCGGCTTCGGCGATGCGCTCTGGCGTGTCGGCGAAGTTGACCACATCGACGTCGAAACGGGTCGGGTCGAGCGCTCCGGCCAGAGCCTGTTCCGCGGTGACGCAAACGCCGCACCCCGCATGATAAAATACTGCCTTTTGAGCCATGTCTGATCTCCAAATAATCGAATCTGTATCGAGTCGATACATTCTCTTACGGCGACCATGCCGAGGTTGCAAATATTGTTTTGAGTCGATACCAGATTCCTGTGTCTAGTCCGGCTGCCCCTTTGTTGTCGCGCCTCGCACGTCTGGTTGCAGGCGAAGGCTATGCCGATGGCCTGCAACCCGTGCAGCTCCAGACGCTACGGTTTCTGGCGCAGGCAAATCGCTTTACCCGGACGCCGCGCGGCGTAACGGCGTGGCTTGGTTTGACAAAGGGAACAGTGTCGCAAACGCTGGGTGCACTCGAACGCAAAGGGCTGGTAGCACGCACGCCCGACGCGACTGACCGGCGTGTCGTCCGACTGGATTTGACGAGTGCGGGCCAGACGGTTGTTGGCACGAGTGACGATGTGTCTGAATCACTCACCCGATTGATTGATGAGGCTGATCAAGCAGCCTTCGCACGCATTGTGCAGATCATGTTGAAAACCCACCTGAGCACTACCGGGCGCCGGACGATGGGACTTTGCTCGACCTGTCGCCATTTCGAAAAAGCCGCGATTTCACTTTCCGTGCACCGCTGCATGCTGCTCGACGTTACGCTCAGCGACGCGGATTCGAAATTGATCTGCATCGAGCAAGAAGCGGCATGAGCATTGGGATCGAAGCTGTTCTGATCGGCCGCGTGGCAAAGTTTACCGAAGGCGGCGAATTGAGCGCGATCGCCAAATCGGCCGTAAAAGGCCCGCAAATTGTCGGAATGCTTGGCATTGAAGGCGACGCGCAGGCCGATCGCTTGGTTCATGGTGGTTCCGATAAGGCCATTCACCATTACCCGCGAGATCATTATCCAGCCTGGCAGGCCGAGCTCGGACAACTCGATCTGCTCGAAAGGGTGGGCGCATTTGGGGAAAACATCTCAACATCCGGGCTGATTGAAAATGATGTTTGTATCGGTGATCGCTTCCGCCTCGGCACTGCCCTCGTCGAAATCGCACAGGGACGACAGCCATGCTGGAAACAAGGACACCGCCTTGGCGATGCGGGCATCATTGCCCGGATGGTCAAGACCCGGCGCTGTGGCTGGTATTACCGCGTGATTGAGGAAGGCGTCGTTGCGTCCGGGGACGAATTTGCCCTCGTCGATTGCCCGTTTCCAGAGTGGTCGGTGACCAAGGTCATCGAGCTGTTGATCGGGGGCGGTGCCAAAAACGATCAACCAGCTGTCCGCTATCTGGCTGGAATGGACGTGTTGGCAACGAATTGGCGCAAACGTGCCGCGGAATTGTGCAAAGCATTTCCCACCAGCTAGGGATTCAACCGTGGTCGGGCGTGCTGCATGACGCCATCGATCCAGTCGAGCACGGCCCTAATCTTGGCGCTGCTGCGCGTATCCTGATGTGTGCCGACCCAGATGTCTCGGGCAGCCGCAGTGTCGCCGACGGTCACCAAGTTGAGGGCGTGATAGGGATCGGCAAGGTATCGTGGCAGGCACGCCATCCCGGCACCCGCGAGGCATGCCTTGAGCTGCCCGTCCCGGCTGTTTGTCGCGAGCACGCGGTCGGCACCGGCCATCGCCGCCCCGAACCAACGTCCCTCGGGCGTGTCGATCAGGGTGTTCTGCAACGTGATAACGCGGTGGCCGTCTCCATGGCCGGGCTCGGGTCGTCCGAACGCCTTAAGGTAGGAATCGGATGCATAGATGGCGAAGGCCATGATCCCGGACTTCTTGACGACGATTTCGTGCTGCTTGAACGCTGCCATGCGGATGGCGACGTCCGCTTCGCGCCGCGCCAACGACAGGCTGCGGGTGTCGACATCGATCTCGACCCTCAGTTGGGGGTATCGCTCGAACAGCGCTGGAAGCTCTGGCATCAGAATGTGCGCGCCGAATGCCTCGACGGTCGTGATCCGCACTTCGCCATGCAGCCGGTCGTCGTCACCGGTGAGCGCTCGCCCTACCGCCAGCGCCTCCTCGTCCATCCGCTCGACATGGGCGCACACCCTTTCGCCAGCGGCAGTGAGCACGAAGCCAGAAGGTGTTCTTTGGAGGAGCTGCGTTCCTACTCGATCATGCAACCGGTCAAGGCGGCGACCCATCGTCGGCTGCGTCACGGCCAATGCCTTCGCGGCGGCGGATAGCGTTCCAAGCCGACTGATCGCCAGAAAGCACTGCATATCGTCCCAATCGAGACGTGGCATTTCGGTCCGTTTCATGCGTTTTCGCATAGCGAGTCTACTTAAAATGACAATATTCAAACGAATGGGCATGGAATAGCTCGCTGTCATCAACAGCTAGAAAGATGATGACAATGCATGACAATCAACTGGGCACCTATGGCGCGACCCTGCTCCGCGTGAGCCTCGGTGGGATGTTCCTCACCCATGCTGGTCTCAAGTTCTTTGTGTTCACGCCTGCAGGAACCGCGAAATTCTTCGAATCGGTCGGGGTGCCGGGCCCGCTGGCTTATGCGGTGCTCGCTGCCGAGATTGTTGGTGGGATCGCGCTCATTCTCGGTGCCTATACTCGTATCGTCGCCATTGCGCTGGTTCCGATCCTGCTCGGCGCGATCGCAACGGTGCACGCATCGGCGGGCTACTTCTTCAGCAATCCCAACGGCGGCTGGGAGTTCCCGGCATTCTGGATCGTGGCGCTGATCGTGCAGGCGATGATCGGCGACGGCGCTTTCGCACTGAAGGCGACGCGGCTTCCGGCGACTGACAGCCTCGCTTCTGCCTGACACGACTTAATCGCTCCAGCACGGACACAATCAATGACCAACACACAGTCAATTGCCGAGCTCGACGCCCGGATCAATGAAGCCATACTTTCCGGCACGGCGCTCGAAGCCTTTGAGACCTTTTATCACGACGACGTCGTGATGCAGGAGAATGATACTGAACCCACGATCGGCAAGTCGGCCAACCGTGAACGCGAACAGGCCTTCTTTGCAGCCATCACCGAATTCCGCAGTGGCGAGGTGCTCGCGACAGGCGTCGGCGGCGACACCAGCTTCTCGCACTGGCGTTTCGACTTCACCCACCGCGAATGGGGTGAGCGCAACTATCATCAGGTCGCGGTGCGGACCTGGCGCGACGGCAAGGTCGTTCGCGAAGTTTTCTATTACGGCTGACGGCACGGCTGCGGGCAGATGCAAGCAACCGCCCGCAGCCCTTGCATGAACGGAAAGACGACCATGGCAAGGCTCCCCGCGATATTCGTCAGCCACGGTGCCCCGAACCTGATTCTCGGCAGCAGCCCAGCCAAAGCGTTTCTGACCACCCTGAGTGCCGCGCTTCCTGAACGACCCGCCGCGATTCTGGTCATCTCGGCGCACTGGGAAACACCAAAGCCGATGGTCAGCGGGCCCGCTATCAATGATACGATTTATGACTTTGGCGGTTTCGAACGTGAACTCTATCGGATTCGCTATCCGGCCCCCGGTTCGCTCGACCTGGCAAAGCGTGTGATTCAACTGATCGCGGCGCACGGGATTTCCGCCGCGATCGATCAGTCGCGCGGCCTCGACCATGGCGCGTGGGTGCCGCTGATGCTGGCTTGGCCGGATGCCGACGTTCCGGTCATCCAGTTATCAGTCCAGACCCACGCGGGCGTCGATCACCACCTCCGGCTGGGCGTCATGCTCGAAACGCTGCGTGATGAAGGCGTTCTCATTCTCGGCTCCGGATCGTTCACGCATGACCTTCGCAGCTACATCGCCGAGCGGCATGCCCCCGACGCCGCTGAGCCTGAATGGGTCACGGGCTTTGCCGATTGGATGCATGCCGCGATTATGGCCGGTGATCGACAAGCGCTGCGCGACTATCGTCGGCTTGCGCCTGACGCCGTCCGCAATCACCCGACCGAGGAGCATCTGCTGCCGCTGTTCGTGGCGCTGGGTGCAGGCGGGCACGCCGGTCGGCCTCGCGTCCTCCACCGCTCCACCACTCACGGCGTCCTGCGAATGGACGCTTATGCATTTGGATGACGACCTATGACGACGCTTAGGCTGCTGCCGCCCGATGGCAGCGCGCCAATGGCCCTTATCATAGTGCTGCACGGCGTCGGTGCCGACGCGGCGTCTATACAGCCGTTGGCGCGTGTCCTGCACGAGGCTAACCCAACGGCAGCGGTCGTCACACCCAACGCGCCCTTGCCATTCGACGCTGGCGGTCGCGGGTACCAATGGTTTAGCATTCGAGGCGTCAACGACCACAACCGTCAGACGCGGATTGCCGACGCGCTGCCAGGGCTCGAGGCGATCATCGAGCAGGAACTGGCGAACCACCGGCTAACGCGCAAAGACCTTGGTGTCTGCGGGTTCAGCCAAGGCGCGATGATGGCGCTGGCGCTGGCCGACAGCGCCAATTCGCCTGCAGCCATCGCTTCGATTGCCGGTCGGATCGCCCGATCAGTCATTCCGGCATCGTCGCCGTTGCCGCAGTTGCTCATGACGCATGGCGATAGCGATCCTGTCGTACCCTTCGAATGTCTAAGCCATGCACTTAAAGAGTTTGTCGAGCATGGCTATATGATTGAGGCGAGACCGATTGCTGGGTTCGGGCACCAGATCGCACAAGCACAAGCCGACGCCGTGGGCACATTCTTCCGCCGAATACTACGTTCAACACTGCTTGTGTAGCGTGCCCGAGCGCACTGATTCACGAAAATGACAAAGCAAAAATAGGGGCGGAGGATCGCATTATCGACGTTTCAGCACATCTGCTTACAAAGTGCTTACATTTTGTCGGTCAAGACCGCTGTAAGCGCGCTGTCATGGCGCAACCAGCTGCCAACTAACTGTAATCTCTGGTAAAACATGGAGCGGGCGAAGGGATTCGAACCCTCGACCCCGACCTTGGCAAGGTCGTGCTCTACCCCTGAGCTACGCCCGCTCGAGCGTTCTGCCGAGGAGAACCCCGGCGGGTGAGGCGCGGCTGTTAGCAGTGACCTTTGGAATGCGCAACCCTGTCGCGTCCCCCCTTGGCATTGCCCTGCGATTCCCCACATAAGGGCTTCGCAAGCAGGAGAATCACGTGGCCACCCTTGGCATGAGCGCAACCGACCGCGCCGAAATCGAAGCGTTTCGCACCGACGTGATCGAACCGTCGATGACGCAACTGGTCATCCTCGATTTCTGGGCCGAATGGTGCGGGCCGTGCAAGGCGCTGGGCCCGGTACTTGAAAAGGTCGCGGCGGAATACGCCTCGAAGGGCGTCATACTCAAGAAAGTCGACGTTGACGCCAACAAGGCCGTCGCGGCGCAATTCCGCGTGCAATCGATCCCCACTGTCTATGCCGTGTTTCAGGGGCAGCTGGTCATGGATTTGACGCCCGCGCGGACCGAAAGCCAGTTGAAGACCGCACTCGACACCATTCTCAAGCAAATCCCCGTGCAGGGCGAGGAACAGGCGCTCGAAGCCGAAATCGAGCCCCTGATCGCGATGGGCGAGGAAGTGCTGACCTCGGGCGATGCAGAACGCGCGGCAGGCATCTTCAGCCAGATCGTTGATATGGCCCCCGACAATGCGCCCGCCATATCGGGCCTGATCCGCGCGCTGGTGGCGGCGGGCCGGGTGGAGGAAGGCGAAAGCCTGCTCGCCGCACTCCCGCCCGAACTGGCCAAGGACCCCGCCGTCGAGCGCGCCCAATCAGCGCTGGCGCTGGCCAAGGATGCCAAGCCCGTCGAAGACTTGAGCGGGCTAACAGCGGAAGTCGCCGCCAACCCGCAAGACCACGCCAAACGCTTCGAACTCGCCGGTGGCCTGATGGCAGCGGGCGACCGCGACGGCGCAGCGGATCATCTGCTTGAAATCATCAAGGCCGACCGTGAATGGAACGAGGGTGCGGCCAAGGCGCAATTGCTTAAATTGTTCGACGTCGTCGGCGTCATGGACCCGTGGGTCTCTGCCCAACGCCGCCGCTTGTCTGCGGTGTTGTTCACATGAGCCAGAAAACCGAAACCATCCAGCGCATCTCGATCTTCCCCGTCGGCGGCGCGCTGCTCTTCCCGCGCATGCACTTGCCGCTCCACATTTTCGAACCACGCTACCGCGCCCTGATCAGCGACGCGATGGCGCGCGACCGGCGCATCGGCATGATCCAGCCCAAGCCCGTCCAGGCCGACCGCGACGGCCCGACGCAGCTGTTCGACATCGGCTGCGTCGGCAAGATCGCGCATGTCGAGGCGATGGATGACGGGCGCTACAACATCGTCCTCGAAGGGCTGGCGCGCTTCCGCGTCGTGCGCGAACTCGACGTCACCACCCCCTTCCGCCAGATCGAGGCGCAGATCGAAGCCGACAACGCCGACGATACCAACCTCGACCTTGCCCGCCGCGCAAGCATCGAACAGGAATCACGGGCCTTTGCCGAGGCGCAGGGCTATGCTGTCGACTGGGAAGCCGTCTCGCGCCTCGACGACGAAGCGCTCGTCAACGGCATCGCCCAGATCGCGCCGTTCGATGCGGCGGCGAAACAGGCGTTGCTCGAGGCGGCATCACTGTCGGATCGTGCGGACCTGATCGTGCAACTGATGCAGTTTTTCGGGCGGCATGGCGGGGAAGAACGGGTGACGTTGCAGTGATGTCTGATCCGCTGAATCTCAGCGGGCAGTGGATTGGTAGCTATTCCTATCCGCATACGGATGCTCCAAACCGATTTTCTGCAGTGCTCAAAGAGGTTTTCGGTGCCCTCGCAGGCGAGACATCCGAACACTCGACGCTTCCAGCTTCTGACGGCATTGAGTTTCAGGCGCTAATCGATGGCATTCGCGAGGGGCAATCCGTTTCATTCCGGAAATACTATGACGACCCTCGCATGGCCGACGACGTCGTTTACTATACCGGCTCGATTGCCGCCGACGGCAACGAGATTTTGGGCCGTTGGCAGATCCCCGGTGATTGGTCCGGCGACTTCATCATGATACGATCAACCCCGCTCGGCGCGGTCTTTGAGGATCGGATTGAGGAACCAGTTCGCTAAACGCAAACCCCCTGCAACAATTTCGGCACCGTCCCCGATTCCCCCCGCGCCTCGGCCATGAACAGCGACTTCAGCGGCGCAATCTTCTGCACGGCCCCCAGCCCGAACCGCCGCACCGCGCGCGCGGGCTTGCCCTTAATCGCAAACAGCCGGTTGAGTGTATCGGTCGCCACCGAGACCGACAGCGTATCGGTGCTCCGCCACTGCTGATAATGCGCGAGCACCTGCGCATCGCCCAGATCAAGTCCGATCCGCACCCCCTCGACCAGCACTTCGGTCAGCGCTGCGACATCGCGGAAGCCGAGGTTCAAGCCCTGCCCGGCAATCGGATGAATCCCGTGCGCCGCATCGCCAACCAGCGCCAGCCGCTCGCCGGTGATCGTTGCGGCATGATGGAACCCAAGCGGCCATGTCGAGCGTGGCGCGGCGGCGGAAAAATCGCCCAATATATTCCCCGTCCGCTTCTGCGCCTCCACCGCGAAGGCATGATCGGAAAGCGCCATCACGCCTGCCGCGTCTTTCGCATCCACGGTCCATACGAGCGCCGAACGGTTTCCCGGCAGCATCGGCAGCAGCGCAAACGGACCTTGCGGATAGAAAATCTCGTGCGCGACATTGTCGTGCGGAATGCTGTGATCGAATGCCGAAATGATCGCTGCGCTGTCATATTTCCAGTTGGCAATGCAAATGCCCGCCACGGCCCGCGTCGGCGAATTACGACCTTCGGCTGCGACCAGCAGGTCGGCCTTCACCACCGTCCCGTCATCAAGAGTCGCCGTCACGCCAGCTGTGTCACGCTCGACCGAAACCGCCCGCGCAGGCTGGCGCAGGTCGATATGCGGAGCCGCCAGTGCCGCTTCGCGCAGCACCCGGCGCAAGATGCGGTTCTCGACCATCGTGCCCAGCGCATCATCGGTCGGCGTGAAATCGAGCGCGTTCTTGCTCAACCCGTCGCGCACCTCGATCCGCCGGATCGGGCAGCCATGCGGGCGCAGCTGTTCGGCAATCCCGATCGCCTCCAGCATCCGCCAAGACGCCGAAGCAATCGCCGACGCGCGGCCATCGAAACTGTCGGACAGGGTTTTCGCAGGGTCGGCGGGGTCAACGACGATGGTCGAAATGCCATGCTTGTCGAGTGCGAGAGCCAGCGTGAGGCCGACAAGGCCACCGCCGAGAATAAGGATTTCTGTGTGATGCATGGCGGGCGTGTAGCAGCCCAGCGATCCATTTCAAACCATCCGCATAAGCGATTCGTTTAGGCAAACTAAACGAATCGTTTAGAGACAGCGGCAAAGGGAAAGTGCAATTGTTTGCGCCCAAGCGAATGGAGGGCGGCATGATCGAAGCTGTGACAATGCGCACCGGGTCGAGCGGCGGCCTTCCCCCGGCAAATGGTTACAGTGTCGTTCGCGGCGATACACTATCGGCGATTGCGACGCGTAATGGTGTTTCGCTGGAGAGCCTCCTCCGCGCCAATCCGCAGATTACCGATCCGAACCGGATCTTTGTCGGGCAAACGATCCAGTTGCCAGCCGGCGACAATGCGCAAATTGTCCGTCGGGGCGAAACCCTGTCTGGCATTGCCAGTGCCAACGGGACGACGGTTGCCGCGCTGATGCGGGCAAACCCAGATATCCGCAACGCCAACCAGATTTATCCGGGGCAGGCCGTGCGTATTCCGGATCGGCAGGCCGGCGCATCACAGACGGCCCCGCGTCCCAACGCTGATGCCGGGCCGACGACGGGACCGCGTCCCGCCAATGACACGCTCGATGCGTCAAACCTTAATCTTGATGCGCGCAGTGTCCGTGCCGCCGACCTCGCCGAACGTCGCGCCGGTTCCCGGTCGCAGGGGCTGTGCTATCGTTATGTCAAACAGGCACTTCAGGCGTCCGGTGCCGTCAACACCTACCTTGCCGGCGGATCGGCGATCCAGGCCGGGCCGCAGCTCGAGCGACAGGGCTATGTCAACTTGCTCAACCGTCCCGGCTTTCAGATCCGTTCGGCTTATGACGCGCCGGTTGGTGCCGTTCTGGTTTATTCGGGCGGCCAGCATGGTCATATTGAAATTCGCACGCGCAATGGCTTTGCCAGCGACTTTGCGTCACCAAACGCACGCACGGGTGCTGCGGAAAACGGACTGAGCGGTCGCGGGCGGACTTTGGTCGGTGTCTATGTGCTGCCGGCTGCGGGCGGTTTGCGGACGCCCGCCAACGCCCCCGTGAACGATGCGCCGCAAACTCCGCAAGGAAATGATGTCGTTGCCCAGCTCGGCAGCATCATCACCCGCGGCGAAGGCAATTACGAATCCTACAACACCGGCACCCGTGGTGTAGAAGGCGGTCGGGTCGGGCATTCCTATCTTAATCCCGGCGCCGGAACGGTGACCAACCGGACGATCAACGAAATCCTCGCGACGGATCGGCTTTCGGGTTACAATACGGAACGGATGTTCGCCGTCGGCAAATACCAGATTACCATCCCAACGCTTCGCGCCGCGCGCGAGGCCATGGGCCTGAGTGGTAACGAACGGATGACGCCTGCGCTTCAGGAACGCATCTTTCGCGAATTCCTGCTCGAAAAAGCGGGCGGCGGTGTCCTTGCCGACTTCATCCTTCATGGCCGTGGAACGGTGGATGCAGCCCAATATGCCGCGTCGAAGGAATGGGCGTCGATCGGTGTCCCGGCGGGCTATCGCAACACCTATGGCGTTGTGTCCAACGGCCATACGTCCTATTACGAACGCACGGGCCAGAACGCCGCAAACCGCGGCGCGACCGATGCCCTGCGCGACTTTTTGACCACACTTTCCCGGAACCGATGACGTTGGCAGCAACGAGATATTTATTGGCGGCGTGTATTGGCCTCACAATGCTGATCGCAAGCTGCTCGGGAAAAGACAGTAATGCACAGCCGCCGGTCGCTCAGGGGTCAGGCAAACAAGCGAAATTGGAGGGTATGGCCTATGATCCGGCCCGCGCAATTATCCTTGGGCATGGCTGGAAACCCTTTTCCGACGGGTGCAGCGGCGCAGGCACGACGGCGCAAGCCTGCCGCGCCTATCCCGAGATCGGCACCTGTTCGGGCACTGGTCGCGGATTTTGCAGCATGAGTTTTACAAAACCCGGCCAGTGCCTGCATGTCGTCACCACGGGTGGACCGCCTCAAACCGGCGACCCGCAAGCGTCGACTGTCGACGGTGTGCGGTTCGAGCGCACGGCGTGCGCCGCGCAAGCCGGTGCCGCGGCTTTGGCACCGGGCGCAACTAGCTTCGCCGCGCCGATTTGCGAAAAGCTGCGCAGCCAGGGCATTTCGAAAACCGTCCTGATCGATAATTTCATTCCCGGCTATCCAGCCGCCTTGCAGGATAGCAGCCTGGTCGAGCGCGAGGCATTGTCGCCGGACATGCTTGCTGATTTGGTCCGTGGCCTATCGTGCGGGGCGGGGCTTGCGGGGTTCGGGCCCGATGTCCCCGAAGCCGCGCTCCCGCTGTTCCAGAGCAAGCGCCATGGCAAGTTGGCGCTCGCCGCGCTAAGCCGTCAAGCCGCCACCGGCAACGGCGCCGAAGCCAAAGCAGCACGCGAATTCCTCGAACAGATGCGGAGCTACCTGCGCCTCTGACGCGCCAGCGTGCTTAACCCGTCACGCACCCCGATCCGCCGGATGGGACGCGGCGCGGTCTCGGTCGCTCGGCAATCTCGATCGCCTCCAGCATCCGCCAAGACGCCGAAGCAATCGTCGACGCGCGGCCATCGAACGTGTCGGACAGCGTCTTTGCGGGGTCAGCGGGATCAACGACGATTGTGGTCGATATGCCATGCTTGTCGAGCGCAAGGGCAAGCGTGAGGCCGACAAGGCCACCGCCGAGAATGAGGATTTCTGTGTGGTGCATGGAGCCCCAGATTATGCGTTGCTGCCGTCTGCCAACGCCTTGATTGCGATATGTCCGGACCCATATCATGGCGATCTCGCCAACCTTTGTGAGATCGAAAGGTTTCACGCGTGGCAGACTCCCCCGATGAACTAAAAGCGAAAGCGATTCCCAGCGGTCGCCTGTCGCGCCTCGCCGTGTTCGGACGTATGGCAACGGGCGTAGCAGGCAATGTCGTGACCGAAGGCGCGCGCCGCCTTGCCGATGGTCAGCGGCCACGCATGAGCGAGCTCCTGCTTACCCCCAAAAACGTGACGCGCGTGACCGATCAGCTCTCGCAATTGCGCGGTGCCGCGATGAAGCTCGGGCAGATGATTTCGCTTGATGCCGGTGAATTCCTTCCGCCCGAACTGTCCGAGATTATGGCGCGGCTTCGCAACAACGCTCACCGGATGCCGCCAGCCCAGTTGCAAAAGGTTCTCGCCGACCAGTGGGGCGCAAACTGGCGCACGCGCTTCAAACGCTTTGGTGCGGGGCCGATTGCCGCCGCCTCGATTGGCCAAGTGCATCGTGCGACAACGCCCGATGGTCGTGATCTGGCGATAAAAGTGCAATACCCCGGCGTGCGCGGCAGCATTGATGCCGATATCGACAATGTCGCGACGCTGCTCCGCATTTCGGGTCTTCTGCCCAAGGAGATCGACCTCGCGCCGCTGCTGGCAGAGGCCAAGCGGCAATTGCATGAGGAAGCTGATTATGTCCGCGAAGCTGCACAGATGACGCGGTTCGGCGCACTGCTCGCCGATGATCCCGCTTATGTAGTGCCCGTCGTTGATGATGAATTCAGCACCGACCAAGTGCTTGCCATGTCCTTCGTCGAAGGCGTGCCGATTGAAAGCATCGAAACCGGCTCCCAGGAAACGCGCGACGCGGCGATGGTCGCACTGCTCACACTCGTCTTGCGCGAATTGTTCGAATTCGGCTTCATGCAGACCGATCCCAATTTCGCCAATTACCGCTACCAGCCCGATACCGGCCGCCTCGTTCTCCTCGATTTCGGAGCCGCGCGAAATATCGAACCGGCCACGGCACAGGGTTACCGCGACCTGCTGACGGCGGGCATGGCCGGAAACCGCGACGCTATGCGCGACGCCGCTGTTGCATCGGGGTTCATCGGCGACAGTGCCGTCGCGAACCACCGCGCCCGCCTCGACAGCATGATCGACATCGTCATCACCCAGATGACGCAATCCGGCCCGTTCGATTTCGGCGACCGGTCCTTCGTCGGCGTCCTGCGCGATCAGGGCATGGACATCGCCGCCGACCGCGCCACCTGGCACATTCCGCCGGTCGACACGCTGTTCGTCCAGCGCAAGATCAGCGGCACCGCACTGCTCGCGGCGCGGCTCAGAGCGCAGGTTGATGTTCGGGTATTGCTGGCGACCATGCCGGGCTTTGGTAGCATCTCATCGACCGAAACAGTTGCCGCCTAGCGCGTCACTTGCATTTTCGTACAGTTGCTGCCATATATGCCGCAGCGCAGCGTAGACGACCGTCGTCTCCGCATGGTCGGCCAGCGTGAGTGTCCGTTAAGTCGGAACAGGCCAGACCCCGATGACGCTCCAGCCAAACGGCTTCCCTTTTCACGCGGGTTGTCACCAACCTCGCTTTGTCGGCCGCGCATTTCCGCGCGCGCTGGCCACGCCTATATTGAAAGAATACCTATGACAAAGTTCACCGATCTCGGCCTGTCGCCGCAGATTCTCGAAGCGCTTGCTGCCAAGGGCTATGACACGCCGACGCCGATTCAGGCGCAGGCCATCCCCTCGCTGATCGAAGGCCGCGACCTGTGCGGCATCGCGCAGACCGGCACTGGCAAGACCGCTGCGTTCGCGCTTCCCTCGCTGATGCGCCTCGCCGCGTCGGGCAAGATGCGGCCCCCGGGCAGCTGCCGCATGCTCGTCCTGTCGCCCACCCGCGAACTCGCCGCGCAGATTGCGCAGTCATTCACCGATTACGGCAAGGGCATGCGCCTGACCGTCGGTTGCGTCTTCGGCGGGATGCCGATTGGCCGCCAGATCAAGATGTGCGGCGCGGGCCTCGACATTCTCGTCGCCACGCCCGGCCGCTTGATGGACCTGATCGAACAGCGCGCGCTCAACCTGCGCCATGTCGAAATCTTTGTCCTTGATGAGGCCGACCAGATGCTCGATCTTGGCTTCATCCACGCGCTCAAAGCCATTGACCGCCTGCTCCCGCAAAAGCGCCAGTCGCTGTTTTTCTCGGCGACCATGCCGAAATCGATTTCCGAACTCGGCGACCGCTTTCTGACCGATCCGGTCAAGGTGTCGGTGACGCCGATTGCCTCCACCGCCGAGCGCGTCGAGCAATATGTGACCTTCGTCAATGCGGCGGAAAAAATGGCGCTGCTCACCATCGTCTGCCAGAACGAGCCGATCGAGCGCGCGCTGGTGTTCAGCCGCACCAAGCATGGTGCCGACAAGATCGTAAAGCATCTTGCCGCGTCGAACATCCGCTCGGCCGCGATTCACGGCAACAAGTCACAGAACGCCCGCATGGACGCGCTCGATGCCTTCAAAAAGGGCGACATCAAGATCCTGATCGCGACCGACATCGCGGCGCGCGGCATTGACGTCTCGGGGGTCAGCCATGTCTTCAATTTCGACCTGCCCAATGTCGCCGAACAATATGTCCACCGCATCGGGCGGACAGCGCGTGCCGGGGCAACCGGGATCGCGGTCAGCTTTGTTGATGGCGAGGAAAAGGGCTGGCTGAAGCAGATCGAACGCCTGACGCGCATTCCGCTGACGCCCGCGCCGCTGCCGCCGAATTTTCAGGAATTGAAAGCGGCCCTGCCCAAGCCGCTGCCATCCAAGGCACCTCCCGGTCGTGGTGGCGGCCGTCGTGATGCCCCGCGCAGTGACGAACCAAAGCGCCACTTCCCGCGTCGCCCCGGTGGCGTTGGCGCGCACAAGTCGGCGGTCCGGCGCACCGGCGGGCGGTAACGCTCGACACCTCTTGCCACTGCGCATGACTTGGTGAACACATGGCGGCAACATTTCCAAATGGAGCCGCCATGAACCGCTTGATCCTCGCTGCCGCTTTGGTGGCCACCCCTGCAATCGCCGACGTACCAAAGCCTGCCGCAATCGTCGCGGACGGTGCGCCTGTCGTGCCAGAAGCGCTCGCTGCCAAAACCCGGCCCTATATGGAGTTCCGCACCGCATCGTTCTCGGGCTGGAACGTCGCCGACAAATCAATGCTGATCACCACCCGCTTCGGCGATGTCGCGCAATTGCACAGCGTCGCCGCCCCGATGATGGACCGCCGCCAGATCAGCTTCGAAGCCGAACCCGTGCGCGGCAGCTGGTCCCCCAAAGGCGATGCCCTCGTCGTCAACAAAGACATAGGCGGCAGCGAATTCTTCCAGATCTACACGCTGAAAAATGGCCAGCTCACCCTGCTGACCGACGGCAAAAGCCGCAACAATCTTAACGGCTGGAATCAGGACGGCAGCCTGATCGGCTATTCCTCCACCCGCCGCAACGGCACCGACACTGACCTTTACGTGATGGACCCGCGCGACCCGAAATCGAACCGCATGGTCGCGCAAGTCAAAGGCGGCGGCTGGGGCATCGCCGATTTCCTGCCCGACGGGAAAACCGCGATTGTCGGCAATTATGTCTCGGTCACAAAGACGAACATGTTCACGCTTGACCTCGCCAGCGGCACGATGACCCCGATTGGCGACCACAGCAAAACCATCGCTTATGGCGGCGCGCAGTCCGCGCCCGACGGCACGCTCTGGGTCACCAGCGATGAAGGATCGGACTTCCAGCGCCTCGGCACACTCGACCCGAAGACCGGTAAATTCACGCCGCGCAGCCCCGAAACAAAATGGGACATCGATACTTTCGACATCGCGCCCGACGGTAGCTTCATTGCCTATACCGTGAATGAAGAAGGTGTCGACCGCGTCCGCATCATGGACCTGCCCAGTGGCAACGTCCGCACCGTAAAAGCGCTTCCGTTCGGCGTTGTTGGTGGGCTTGAAATCGCACCTTGGGGAACGATCGGTCTGACTTTCGCTTCGGCCAAAAATGCCGGCGATGCCTATGCCATCGACCCCAAGACACTGGCCCTCACGCGCTGGACGCAAAGTGAAACCGGCGGGCTCGATGCATCCGTCAACGTCGATCCCGCCGTTATCACGGTGCGCAGCTTTGACGGTGAGCAGGTCTCGGGCTTCCTTTATCGTCCCGACGCCGCCAAATTCCCCGGCAAACGCCCGCTGGTCATCAGCATCCACGGCGGCCCCGAAGGACAATCGACGCCCGGATTTCAGGGGCGGCGCAACTATCTGCTCAACGAACTGGGCATTGCGGTGTTCTATCCCAATGTCCGCGGCTCGACGGGCTTTGGCAAACGCTTCGTCGGCCTCGACAACGGTCCGTTCAAGCGCGAGGACTCCGTGAAAGACATTGGCGCCTTCCTCGACTGGCTTGAGCGCGACGAAGATCTCGACAAGTCGCGCTTCGCGGTCAACGGCGGCAGCTACGGCGGCTATATGTGCTATGCCAGTGCGATTGCTTATGGCCCGCGTCTGAAAGGCGCGTATTGCGTCGTCGCGATTTCGAATTTCGTGACGTTCCTTGAAAACACGCAAAGCTATCGCCGCGACCTGCGCCGCGTCGAATATGGCGACGAACGCGATGCCAAACAGCGCGCGCAATTGCTTAAAATCTCACCGATGACGCGGATGAACGAACTCAACATCCCGCTGATGATTGTCACCGGCGGTAACGACCCCCGCGTGCCCGCCTCCGAAGCCGACCAAGCCGTCAAAGCCATCCGCGCGCGCGGCGGCACGGTCTGGCACCTCCTCGGCCAAAACGAAGGGCACGGTTTCGCGAAAAAGGAAAATCAGGACTATGAATTCTGGACCGGGTTGATGTTCTGGGAAAAAACGCTGCTGGGCCAATAACCCCTCTCCCTTCGCGGGAGAGGGCGACTCGCGCCGCAGCGCGAGCGGGGTGGGGGTGGCCCACCGCATACGAATTCACGCCTCAAGTGCATTGTCATCCGCAGCAATCCTGCGAACAATCACCACATGAAAACGGAAAGAGAAAAAATGCGCGCCGGAGAGCGCTATGATCCGGGCGATCCCGAACTCTGTGCCGACCGTGCTAGTGCCCAGCGTTTCATACGGACTTACAACCAAACGATCGTCGGCGAAGACAATGTCCGTCGCCCTTTGTTGGAGCAACATTTGGGCTCGGTTGGCCGCAACGTAGCACTGCGCGCACCTTTGCATGTCGACTATGGTTATAATATCTTCATTGACGACGGCGTGTTCATGAATTTCGGCTGTGTCCTACTTGATGTTTGCGAAATCCGTATCGGCAAAAAAACGCAGATTGGGCCAGGGGTGCAAATCTACACTGCCGATCATCCCCGCGATCCGCAGGAACGCCGCGCGGGCGTGGAGTTTGGCAAGCCGGTATCGATTGGCGCAAATGTCTGGATCGGCGGGCATGCAATAATCCTGCCAGGCGTCCACATCGGTGACGATGCCATCGTTGGCGCAGGGAGTGTTGTGACGCGAGACGTGGCGGCAGGAACCAGTGTTGTCGGTAACCCTGCGCGGGTCGTGGGCCTGTCTAGCGGTTGAATCGCGTTCCTCGCACCGCTCCAAAAAAGCGGCATTATGTAGCAGTTGCACCAACGTCCCTATGGGATTTGGCGGGATTTGGCGAGACAATGTGGGATGGCTCGCTCTCACGTCGTAACAGGATTGGAATACCGATACGCCCGCTTGCTTGGTCTTCAAGCAACGTCAC